>NZ_JBEUMS010000003.1:0-387622 GCF_040543805.1 Arcicella rosea | reverse complement strand
CATTTGAAGACAGAATTTCACAAGTTGATTTATTGAGTTAGGGGGCTAGCCCCCTAACTCAATAAATCAAATGACACAGTTTAATGAACACTCCCTTAAGATTCTTGACTCATCTTTTAGCATTTACGGAAAATTTAACCGAATAATAAGTTTTTTGGAGATAAATGGCAGTTTGACCCCAATCCTTTACCCTCTAGCGATTATATTTATAACGTTAAACTTAATCTGAACTCGATGATTGATACAAATCAGGAAATAATAGATAAGAATATTCTTGAAATTGCTAAAGTAGCTTGTAAACTACCGGGAGTAGTTGTTTTGCACGACCTTCGAGATTGGTCAGTTGCTTGGATGTCTCCAAGAGGGCTTGGCGAACTTGGCGTGACTTTAGAAGAAATTACCAGTTTATCTTCGGAAGAATATTATTACCGCTATTTTAATCCAGAAGATTCTAAAGATTATGCCCCTAAAGTGTTGAGTTTGATGGAGCGCAATATTGCTGATGAAATTTGTACTTGTTTTCAGCAGGTGCGTTTTCGGATTAATGCCCCTTGGAAATGGCACATGGCAAGTACAATGGTCTTTGCTCGTGATGAAGAAGGAAAACCACTTTTAGCCATTACGATAGCATTTCCTATCGACACCATGCACCACATGACGTTTAAGGCAGAGCGATTGCTAGAAGAAAACAATTTTCTGCGCAATAATTTCCAGTTATTTTCAAGCCTGAGCAAACGTGAATGCGAAATTTTAAAATTACTGGCAATGGGAGTAAGCTCAATAGAAACAGCAGAAAAGCTATTTATTTCGATAGGAACAGTTGAAACACATCGAAAAAATATCAAGAAAAAACTCAATACTAATTCCTATTTTGAACTTTGTCAATTTGCTAGAGCCTTTAATTTAATTTAAAGATTTTTCGTAAAATACCCAGAAATGGGTATTGATTAGCGATGTTGGCATCGCTAATTTGCAGTAAAAGTTGTTGAAAAGTAAGAATTTAAGATACTTATAAAATCCATTTCAAGCTATTTTATGATGAAAGAGTAAAAAAATGACCGTATAATAAGTTTTCAAGGGCTTATGGTTGACAGAATGATAGTCATTTTTATTTTTTCAGTATTTTCGATAATCTTTTCAGGATAAAGACTTTAGGCTATACATCGATTCCACCAAGTATATCCTTCAAATTTAACACAGCATCATAAGGTAATAAAGTCGATTGTTTTTCGATAAAACATGCAAATCGCATGGGTGATAGGCACGTCCATACTTTAGGATGACTCAAAAGGAATGTTCATAAAATATAATAAACCTTTATAAATATTACAGTATGAAAAAACTACTATTGCTTTTAGTGACTATCTGTACAATCGGTGGGAGTGCCTTTTGTCAGGAAAAAGTTAAAATTAAAGCCCCCAATGACGGGAAATTTGCGATTGGTTTGGGCATAGGAACAACACCCGGTTTTGATGTTTCTTACCAATACAACAGCCATTTGAGTGTTAAGTTGAATTACAATTACTTCAAATACAACACGAATACGCAATTGGATATTTCGGATGAGAAGGTTGAGCTAGATGGAAATTTCGATATGAGTGCTGTTGGTTTATCATTAGAATATTTCCCTTTTGAAAAGAGTAGCTTTAAACTAATTGGAGGTGTGAGTTATGTATTGAAAGGCGAATTAGGAGTATTAGCAACCCCAACAGAGAATTATACTTTTGGCGAGACAGTCTTTACTCCTGAAGAAGTAGGAAGTTTCAGGTTTGGGCTAGATTACGGTAAAGGAATTGCACCTTTTGTGGGCATCGGTTTTGGAAGAGCTGTTCCCAAAAAACGAATAGGTTTTGGTTTTGAAGTAGGAACATATTACCTGAAAGAACCAGTAGTATCATTAACAGGCACAGAACGCCTAAGTAGTATGAATGAACAAGAAGCAAAAGTACAAGGCAACATGAACGACTGGCGTTATTGGCCAATGCTAAATCTTAGATTGGCAGTACGCATAAACAAGTAAATAACTTTAATCCTAAAAGATAAGAAATCATGAAACTAAAATATCGTAACTATATCCGTCCTATATTTTATACAATTTTTGGACTCTTTGTCGTCTTTGCCTGTCAGAAAATCAATCCATTCGAAGACGTAGAATTAACCGTAAATACAGACATTTATAAAGCTCCAATTTTGCTCAGGTTTGTAGATGGTAATGCAGATGCAACAAAAGTACCAGAAGGTTTAACTGTAACGATTTCTGGGCCAGATAAAAGTTTAGTATTAGACGATGCAGGCGGGAAAGATTATACTGTAATTGGCAATGTACTTCCTTTGGTATTAAATAAGAATGTTAAGCCATCCGAAGCAAATCCTATTGAATTTACGGTTGCTGTTTCTGGAGTGGGCTATGTATCAACCAGTAAAACGATTACTGTTGTTAGTGCAGATAGTACTTTAGCATTTGACGTTCCCCTAACAAGTGTCGCTAGTCCTCCGCATGGTACAGCAGCAGCAACAAGTGTATTATCGTTGACGACTGGCTCAACAATTAATGTACCCGCTACTGCCGATAAAGCTGAGACGGCTCAGATTACCATAGCACCTGGAACGCAAGTAAAAAATGCAACAGGAAATGTTATTAACGCAACAACTGTAAAAACACAAGTTGTTCAATATGGTACTGAAACTCAGGAAGCATTGACTAGTTTTCCGGGAGGTTTTGCTGCAGAGAATGTTGCTATGCAGAATGGAACTACTACTGAAGGTTCATTTATTACTGGTGGTTTTGTTGCGGTTGATATGGAAGCAGAAGGTAAAAAGGTTACAAGCTTTTCAAAACCAATTGATGTAAAAGTAGGAGTTAGCACAGAACTTGAAAACCCAGAAACAGGTCAAAAAGTACATGAAGGAGATAAAATTCCTACATGGAGTTATGATAGTGAGACAGGAGAGTGGAAAGAAGAAGGAGAAGCAATTGTAACAAAAGGAGCTGATGGTAAGTTGACCGCAACTTTTAAAGCAGCACACTTATCTTATTGGAATTTAGATTGGTATTATAGAGGATGTAGTAATAGGAGTACCACACTAAAATTTAGAGTAGCTTCCAATATCAATACTTATACAAATAGTTACGATTTTTATGGCTATTTATATTTAGTAGCTCCAAATGGTAGTCGCTCATACTATACATCAATTTCAAATTTTGATGTTTTAAATGGTAATTTGAATAATGGTTTTATCAATGCTGGAAGAGCCCCAAATAATTTCAGAGTTCAGCTTGACATTTTTTCAAGAAACAGTTCAGCTCTAATTGGTCGTTCCGCAGCTTTTGACCCTTGCTCATCTACTCCAGTTAATGTAAATGTCTCTGTACCTAATATACCACCTTATATTAATATAGATATAGATTTTACAGTAAAATGTAGTAATAAGACACTAAATATTAAACCATCAACTTGGGTAGATTTTTATGATAGTATTGATAGACGATGGGCGTCAACTTATGCGAGAAGCGGTAAGGCAAGTACTACTTTAAGAGAAGGAAGATCATATACTTTTTATACCTACTATGATGGTAAAAGTTATTCAGGAAGAGTTACGTTTGGAAAGAATTCATCTACCATCGTTACTTCTGGCGGTATAGGCATAACTGGAAATACAAGTTATAATGCTTCAACTGGTAGAGTAAGTGTTTTAGCAAGTTATACTGCTAATGATTGTAAATAATGGATTGTGGTTGATAAATACAGTGAAATGACGAACATGGCTGGGATTCCCTAGCCATGTTTTATTGGTTTTAGTATTCGTAAACGCCAAATAAATAAGGGAAGCTTTCAGACTTGAAAGCTTCCCTTATTTATTTTTATATTCGGGTTGGAAATCCGAACTACACAACTGCTACTTTGACCGTTAAAGTCAATTCTTCAAATTCTACTTCTTGTCCGTCGGCTAATTCGCTGACTACTTCCAATGAAAGTGCTTGTACTTCTTGACTGATAAAGTCTTTGAAAGCTACAACGCCTGCGGTTACTTCTGCATCTGAATCTAATAATTGAATGCTGATTTTATCAGTTACTTCAAATCCTGAATCTTTACGTAAATTCTGGATACGATTAACAAAATCACGAGCGATACCTTCTTGTTTCAACTCAGGAGTAATGTTGATGTCTAAAGCAACGGTAATACCAGCATCAGATGCCGTTAAATATCCCGGTAAATCTTCTGTTTGTATTTCAACATCCTCTAAAGTAATGGTGAAATTCTCAAGAATAATCGTTTTACTTTCTTCCAAAGCTTTCAAATCGTCGGCTGTCATGGAAGTAATTACTGAGGCAACGGCTTTCATATCTTTTCCGAATTTTGGACCTAATGCCTTAAAGTTTGGTTTTACTTTTTTAGACAATACGCCCGAAGCATCGTTTAAGTATTCTACGGCTTTGATGTTTACTTCTGTCTTGATAAGTTCGTCCACATGGCGAATTTGTTCACGAGTTTGTTCGCTCAAAATCGGAATCAAGATTTTAGATAACGGCTGACGTACTTTAATACGATTAGTTTTTCTCAATGAGTGAATCAAAGAACAAATTCTTTGTGCCAAATCCATTGAGGTTTCCAATTCTGTATTAATCCATTCATGTTGTACTTTCGGGAAGTTCGTTAAATGAACAGACTCGTTGATACTTGTTTCGGTATCTGTTAAGTTTTTGTACAACCAATCGCCATAAAATGGTGCAATTGGTGACATCAATTGAGCAACCGTTTTCAAACAAAATGCTAAGGTTTCATAAGCCGATTGTTTATCTGCCGTTACTTCGCCTTTCCAGAAACGTCTTCTACCCAAACGCACATACCAGTTTGAAAGATGGTCGCCCACAAATTCTTGGATGGCACGTCCTGCTTTGGTTGGCTCATAAGTATTATAAGACTCGTCCACTTCTTTTATCAAGGTTTGTAATTTTGATAAAATCCATTGGTCAAGTTCAGTAGCAATCGTTTTGTCGAGCTTGCCAGTTGGCGTGTAGCCATCTAAATTGGCATACAAAGCAAAGAAATTATAAGTATTCGTAAGCGTTCCAAAGAATTTGTTACGTACTTCTGTAATACCTGCTAAGTCAAATTTAAGGTTATCCCACGGCTGTGCATTGGTAATCATGTACCAACGAGTTGGGTCTGCACCGTATTTCTTCAAGGTTTCAAATGGGTCAACGGCATTGCCTAAGCGTTTAGACATTTTGTTTCCGTTTTTGTCTAAAACTAAACCTGTTGAAACCACATTTTTGAAAGCAACAGAATCAGAAATCATTGCCGAAATAGCGTGCAACGTGAAGAACCAACCACGAGTTTGGTCAACACCTTCCGAGATAAAATCTGCGGGATAAGCTTCATCAAAAATATCTTTGTTCTCGAATGGATAATGCCATTGTGCATAAGGCATTGCTCCAGAATCAAACCAAACGTCGATTAAGTCCGTTTCACGAGTCATTACTTTGCCCGAAGCCGAAATTAAATATACTTCATCCACAAACGGACGGTGTAAATCTTCTTTTCCTTCTTTCAACAAAGTCAAGAATTTCTCGTTGGCTGCACGCTGCTCTGCTGATAATACATCGTCTTTCAAAGCGTGTGTAATGCCATTTTCTAATTCTTTCAAAGAACCAACGCATACTTCTTCGCTATCTTCCGAACGCCAAATTGGTAGCGGAGTTCCCCAATATCTTGAACGTGACAAGTTCCAGTCAACTAAGTTTTCCAACCAGTTACCAAAACGACCAGTACCTGTGGATTCAGGTTTCCAGTTAATCGTGTTGTTCAAGGCAATCATTTTATCTTTTACTGCCGTCGTGCGGATAAACCAAGAATCTAATGGATAATACAATATTGGTTTATCGGTTCTCCAACAGTGTGGATAAGGGTGATCAAACTTCTGAACATTGAAGGCTTTATTTTCAGTTTTCAATTGAATCGCAATGCGTTCGTCAACTGATAAATACTTATCTCTTCCTTGTTTGATGCGTTGCTCTTCTTTTTCTGCTTCCGATAAATAAGCTTCTTTTACAGGTTCGTTGGCATAATCAGTAATTTCAGCCACAAAACGACCTTGACGATTTACAATTGGAACATCTTTACCATTTTCGTCTTTGACAAAAATCGAAGGAATTCCACTTTGTTGTGCCACTCTAAAGTCGTCCGCACCAAAAGTTGGTGAAGTATGAACAACACCAGTACCGTCTTCGGTCGTAACAAAATCACCGATAATTACACGGAATGCTGGACTTTCTGGCTGAACGTAAGGCATTAATTGTTCGTACTCGATGCCTTCCAAGAAATTGCCTTTGAATTCGATTACGATTTTCCAAGGAATGATTTTGTCTCCGTCATTATACTTCGAAAAATCGCCATCTTTTCCTTTTTCGTTGAAGTATTTTCCGACCAAATCTTTCGCCAAAACTACATTTACAGGCTCGAAAGTGTATGGATTGAAAGATTTTACTAAAACGTAATCAATGTTTTTTCCAACCGTCAAAGCTGAGTTTGCGGGTAAAGTCCAAGGAGTCGTCGTCCAAGCTAAAATATAAATATTGCTACTATCGGCAGAATCAAACAAGAATCCAGATTTACCAGTCAATTTTACTTTAAATTGAGCCGTCAACGAAGTATCTTTTACATTTTGATACGTTCCCGGCATATTCAATTCATGCGAAGAAAGCCCTGTACCTGCCGCTGGGGAATAAGGTTGAATGGTATAACCTTTGTAGAGTAAACCTTTTTCATAAAGGGTTTTCAACAAATGCCAAACTGATTCAATATAATCGTTTTCGTAAGTAATGTATGGATTATCTAAATCCACCCAATAGCCCATTTTTTCGGTCAAATCATTCCATTGGTCAGTGAATTTCATTACTGTTTCACGGCACTTTTTGTTATATTCTTCAACCGAAATTTTCTTGCCAATATCGTCTTTGGTGATGCCTAATTCTTTTTCTACTTGCAATTCCACTGGCAAACCGTGAGTGTCCCAACCGCCTTTGCGTTTTACTTGCTTGCCTTTTAAAGTTTGATAACGACAGAAAATATCCTTAATCGCACGAGCCATCACGTGGTGAATACCCGGAGTACCATTTGCCGAAGGTGGACCTTCATAAAAAGTAAAAGTTGGATTGCCCTCACGGGTTTCGATAGACTTTTCAAAAATCTTTTCGTCTTGCCAAAATTTAAGGATTTCGTCTGCAACCTGACCGTAGTCAAGGTTTTTATATTCTTTAAAATTCATTATGGACTATAATTCGTTAATTGCTTTGTTAAAAATTATCTGCTGAGATGTTTTTAATATAATAGGTTAGGAAAATTCCTGCAAAAGTACAATAAATGACTGGCTTTTGGAAGGATTAAGTACTAAGAAAAGTATTTTCAATATTCCAACGTTTTGGAGAAGAATGGTGTCTTTGCTGAGTTGGACATTCTGTTTTAAAAACAATCGTTTAAAAACCAACAAATAAACTGATGAAAAAGACACTTGTATTGACAATATTCTGTTTTTTTAGTTTGATTGCCTGTAAATCAGAGGATGTTGGGCCTAAAACTTTGGTAGGAGAATGGTCGCCAACTGATCGGTATCAATCCAGAAATAAAGATGGTACTTGGGGCAAATGGTATGTTTTGATTGGTTTTACAGCAATGCCAGGCTGTAAATTTACAAATGATAATCGTTTCTATTTGACGGGCTCAAGCTACCATAATGATTGTTGTATTAATGGTGTAAAATACAAAGCCATAGATAATAAGATTTCTTTTTTGAATGTAGCGAGCGCTTGTAAATCGCCAACTTGTGTTCCTGATGGGTACATTTTTGAAACAAATCGTAAAGACACCTTAGTATTAGAAGAAAATTCTTTGAGAAGGGAATTTTACAGAACTAAGTAAAAATAACCTTGAAGAACATGAAAAAGTATTTTCTAGTAACAACTTTTCTTTTTTTGATTTTACTCTCTTGTAAATCAAAAGAAGAAATAAATCCGAATAGTTTGGTAGGAAAATGGGTAGCCACTGGCTTGACACAATCCATGAACCAAGACAGTACTTGGAGTGCTTGGCGTGTTAATCCAACTTTTGCTGCCGTAACACCTTCTATCTGGGAATTTACTAATAATGGAAAGTTTTTTGTAGATGGAAAACTCGGTGGAAGTTGTTGTTTTGCAGGTAATGCTTATGTTACTACGGGTAGTAAAATCACATTTAGCCAATTGGAAATGGATTGTTCTACAGTTTATTGCCTCCGTTGTAATTATTGGGATTACGGAAAAGCAGGTGACGATACATTAATATTAAGACAATGTGCTACAAAACTTAAATTTGTACGAGTGAAATAAATATCTATCGTTCCAACCATCAGAATAATTTCTACGTCTTTGCTAAAAACAATTTATAAAATTCAAACTTTGAAATAACATGAAATTATTAACATTATGTGCAGGACTACTGTTGATGGCTAGTGCTTGTCAATCGGTAGAAGAAGTAAATCCATCAAAAGAAAATTCAGCAAAAATTTCTGCGGATAAATTGGTCGGAAAATGGAATCCTACTTATATCCAAAAAGGTAAAGAAGTAGATGCAAAGTGGACAACAATCAACACTTTGGTTGCTTTACCGACCATAGAGTTTACGGCTGACGGAAAATTTTTAAGTGATGGAAAACCCGGTGCTGACTGTTGCGGTTGGGTTGGAAATAAATATACTTTGAAGGATAGTAAAATTATTTTCTCTGATTTTAATCCATGTCCTAATGTTGCTTGTATCGCTATTGCTTGCGACGGTTGGACGGTCCAAAAAATAGAAAGTGATACTCTTGTATTAGAAAGTTGCTTTAATGTTAGCAAATTCGTCAAAGCCAAATAATAATAATCGGTTTACGAAACATTGTTTAACCTCATAACAAGTATTAAAATTGTTTTTGCCTCTGTGAGTAAATCTTGCAGAGGTTTTTTTGTGCCATTCGTGCAAGTGAGAAGTATTATTGAGCCTTTAAGTTCAAGAATAAAGCATGTTGTGAGAGGAGTATATAAATTCTTTGCTAAAAAATCATAAAATTATTTTATTTAATGTTTTTATTATTATATTTGCTTAATCAATTAAGCAACCATGGAAAATAAACAGCTCGAAACGTTATCAAAATCGAATGATTTTTATCTCGAATTATGGAATCAAGCTAGGTTAGGTAGCAGGGAAGCATACGCCCAACTTTGTGAGAGCCATTATAGAACATTGTTTAACTATGGGCTGAATCTGACAAAAGATAGAGAATTGGTCAAGGATGTGATTCAGGACTTGTTTTTATACCTTTGGGAAAAACGTAATGTAATTGGGGAAATCAATGTAATGACGATTTACTTGATTCGTGCTACTCGAAATAATTTGATTTCACAGTTACGTAAAAATCAATGGAATGTACTCTACGATAATTTTGATAGTGAAGACGAGCTTACAGATGAGCAAACAATAGAAAGTAGCTTAATCGAATATGAACGATATTCACAAAACGAGCAAAGGATGAGAAAAGCCATTGAATTATTACCAAAACGCCAAAGAGAAGTACTTTTCTTGAAGTTTTACCAAGGAGTAAGTAATACAGATATTGCTAATTTGATGAATATTAATAATCAATCGGTGTCTAACCATCTTCAGAAAGCACTGATTACTTTAAGAGCTTTATTCCCTAACCACTGGAAAAAATTGTTTTAGGCTTTCTTAATTACATAGCGATATTATGACGATGACTTCCTCTCAATCATAATATTTTACACTAAGTTTGTAACAATATATAGCAATAAAGGACTATAGATATGATAAATCTATCACAAGATGTATAAGTGTTTATAGTTGTTTTGCTTACCTTTGATGGTGCAATTCTCCACAAGACCGCTATTATATTGTCAAATTTATAAAAATGAATGTTGTATTAAGGAATATTAGAGGTTTACTACTCCTTCAATTAGTTAGTTATGTACTGCCTTTAGTTGTTATACCCTATGTTTTTAGGGCTATTGGTCCTATTTATACAGGTAAAGTAAACTTTTCTCAATCGTACATCAATTATTTTTTGTTGTTGATTAATTACGGCTTTGATATTACTGGTACAAAGCGTATTTCGGTAGTTAAGGATAAGCCCAAAGAATTAGTTGAAACGTTTAATGAAATTATTTCTACCAAGATTTTCTTGTTCGTTATTAGTACTGTTGTATTTCTTATTTGTACTTTATCGATACCAACACTTCGTTCAGAGTTTGCTCTTCATTTTTACTCTTTTAGTTTTTGTTTGGGTTGGGTATTTTTCCCGACTTGGTTTTTTCATGGTATTCAAGAAATCCAGACGGCTGCGCTTATTGCTTTGTGTTTTAAGTTAGTTTCTTCAATCGCTATTTTCTTTGTTGTGAACGATGTTGAGTCATTTTATTGGTTTAACATTCTGACAAGTTTAGGACAAATTTTAGCTGGTTTATGGGCATTTTATCTTGCCATGAAACGCTACAATATTAACTTTTACTTCATTAAGCTTCAACGAATTATTGAATTATTGATTGAAGAGCGTTTCTATTTTGTCTCTACAATCGTGGTTAATTTATACACTACTACGAATGTTTTTTTGATTGGCTTTCTGTTAGACGATAGGAGTGTCGGAATTTACTCAGCGGCAGTTAGGCTTATTACTATTGTTGTTACTGTTTGTATTAACCCGATATCGCAATCTATTTTCCCTGAGATTGCGAACAAAATGAATGCTAATCTCCAAAAGGGTTTAGAATTAGTCCAGAACATTATTCCTGTAGTATTCTTCATCACAGTTTTAGGAACAGTTTTTCTGTATATAGTAGCACCATTTATTGTTTCCTTTATTTTCGGTGAGAAATTTGTTGACTCAATAGGCGTATTTCAATACTTGTGCATCATTCCAATTTTATCCAGTTTGAGTTTGTTTCAAGCACATACCATGTTAAGTTTGAAATTAGATAGATACATTCTGAATATTACTTTGATTGCTGGTATTGTCAGTGTTGCTATCAATCTTATTTTTATCAATCTTCTTCAATATTACGCTTCAGTACTGGCATACGTTTCTGTGGAGGCATTTATATTGATTGCAGGATATTTTGTACTGAGATATAAAGGACTGACGGTCATTGTTTTTGATAACTTCTCTGCTAAATCATTCCGTTATTTAATCAAGAATTTTAATCTTTTTGGGAGTAAATCAGAAGGAAATTGATTGATAGAAATGGCGTAATATGATGAATATTCGAACAATTTCAGTTTGACCATCTCGTATAAATCTCTATTCCCTTGATTAATCGGTAATATCTTCTCGATAAATTAAAATAATCGTTTAACTTGTCTTATATTTATCCAATTTTATAAGCAATCCATTTAACTATACTGAGATGAAAAAAATGTCTATTAAGGCTGTTGCCGAAACATTAAAAATTTCAACTGCAACTGTTTCTTATATCCTTAATGGCAAAGCCAAAGAAAAACGTATTAGCGAAGAACTTACGAAAAGGGTGCTAGCGTATGTTGAAGAAAACAATTTTAAGCCCAATCACCTCGCTAAAAGTTTAAGAACAGGCAAAACCAACGTAATTGGATTAATTGTTGAAGACATTGCCGATCCTTTTTTTGCCAGTGTAGCTGGAAATATCGAGAACATCGCTTATGAAAATGGCTATAAAATTATCTACAGTAGCACCAAAAATAACCCCGTAAAAGCGAAAGAATTAATCAATACTTTTAGAGAAAGAAATGTAGATGGCTATATCATTACACCAACAGAAGGACTTGAAAATGATATTACTCAGTTGATTAATAGCGGTTTACCTGTTGTGCTTTTTGATAGAAATTGTACAGATATCGATGTTAGTTATGTGGGAATGGACAATTTTGATAGTGCCTACAAAGCTGTAAAGCACCTGATTTCAAAAGATTATAAAAACATCGCTTTGATTACGCTTGATTCTTCACAAGCACAAATGATTGACCGTTTATTGGGCTATGAAAAAGCCGTTTATGAAAAACGTATTCCTTCAATCATCAAGAAGTTTGAATACTCTTCTGCCAAAGTAAACAATATTACGGAGGAAATTGGACAATTTTTAATAGAGAATCCATCTGTAGATGCACTTTTTTTTGCAACCAATTATTTAGCAATCAGCGGTATAGAATTATTAAATCGTAAAAGAATCAAAATTGGAAAAGACATCGGTATCATGGTATTTGATGATAATGATTTGTTTAGAATTCACCAGCCTTCAATTTCGGCAGTTGCCCAACCCATTACCGAAATGTCCAAACAATTAATCAATACTTTGTTAATGCACATGGAAAATACGGATAAGTACGATGCCCAAGAGTTCATTATGCCTGCTTCTATTATTATTAGAGATTCTTCATCGAAAGAAGAGATTGCTTAACTGATTAACCTACTGTGTTGCTCCTTTTCGTTTTTTCATTAATATTTGAGCCTTTTTATTGCTAAAAAGTAATAAAAATGGGTTCTATTTTTGCTTGTCTATAAAATTGCTAAAATATACCCTTCAAAAAGTACTTTTTTTCTCCTTAACCTGAATTATCATTCTTTGATAAATATAACAATAGAAATATTTTGTGATATATTTTTTTTAAATTAGATTTGCTTAATCATTTAAGCAAATCTAATTTCGATACTCCTTTCACTAAATCTCTACATGACAAGAAATAATCAATCAGTATTCTAACCGAAACTAAACGTCATTATTATTGAAAGCAGGGTATGTTAATTACAAATCAATGAAAAAAGCAATCATATTATCAATCCTTTTTGTCACTTTAGCTTTACAGACAAGAGCACAGTTTTTGGCTCAGCAAAATATTGATTATTGTGCTAAACAGGCGAGTAAAACCATTAGTGCTTTGCCAACGGATGGACAATTGAATATTCCAAGAAGCATTAATAAGAATACAAAAGATTGGCGATTGGTTGATTACCAAGATTGGTGCAGTGGCTTTTGGTCGGGTTCGTTATGGTACTTGTATGAAGGAACGAAGAACCCTTTTTTCAAAACTCAAGCCGAGAGATTCGACAAACAATTATTGCCATTATCCGAACAAAAAGTAGCTTACGACCACGATTTGGGCTTCCAAATTTTTTGTAGTTATGGCAACGGTTACAGACTAACGAAAAACCCCTCTTATAAAAAAGTAATGCTAAGCACAGCGAATGTATTAGCAACTTTATATAATCCAAAAGTTGGGACGATACTTTCGTGGCCCAGAGAAGTACAAAAATTTGGTGCGCATAATACCATTATTGATAATATGATTAACCTAGAATTGTTGTTTTGGGCATCCAAAAATGGAGGAAATAAAAACCTCTATAAAATAGTAAAGACACATGCTTTAACGACGATGAAAAACCATTTCAGAGACGATTATACTTCATATCATGTGGTTTTGTATGATACCTTGACGGGTAAAAAAATCAAAGGAATTACTCATCAAGGCTATGCCGACCATACCATGTGGGCAAGAGGGCAATCGTGGGCTATTTATGGTTTTACGATGTGTTATCGTGAAACAAAACATCCTGAATTCTTAGATTTTGCTCAGAAAGTAACAGACGTATATTTAAAAAGTTTACCAGACGAAAGCCTAATTCCGTTTTGGGATTTTAATGCGCCTGGTATTCCTAATACTCCTCGTGATGCTTCTGCGGCAGCGGTTACGGCTTCTGCTTTGCTTGAACTTTCTACTTTGGTAAAAGATAAAAAGAAGGCTGTGCTTTATTATTCAAAAGCCAAGAAAATGCTTGAAAGTCTTTCAACAACAAATTATCAAAGTGGCGCAGTAAATGATGCCTTTTTATTGCATTCGACAGGAAATATGCCAATTGGTGGTGAAGTAGATGCTTCAATTATTTATGCCGATTATTATTACATCGAAGCCTTGTTGCGATACAAGAAAATGAATCAAAAGAAATAATTATAAATACTCTTTATAGAAGATTAATGATGAAAAAGATTTTAGCAATAATTTTTACCTTGGTTTTTACCCATACCTTGCTCGCACAGAAAGGTATCATAGATAGTACCAGAACAACGATTACTTCACCCGATAGAAATATCCTTTGTACGGTTTATCAAAAGATTGATGAAAAGGGCAAGAAAGCTATTTTTTATACGGTAAGCTACAAAGGCAAAGCAGTAATATTGGAATCTGAGCTAGATATTCAGTTGGATAATCACCTTTCAGAATTGGCAATGGCGCTGAAAGTAGATAAAACCGAAAAGTGGTGTGAAGACTTACAATTTGTGGGTATTAAAACCAGCCAGAAAGATACTACTTGGAAGCCTCTATATGGCGAGCGTTCGCTGATTAGAGATTATTATCAAGCAGTAAATCTTGCTTTCAAAAAAGCTAGCAACGCCGACTATACTTTAGAAATACAAGTACGTGCCTATGATGCGGGCATCGCCATTCGTTATTATTTCCCTGAGAATCCTAAAGGTTCTTACTACCAAATTACGGCTGAAAATACAGAATTTGCTTTGCCAACAGGAACAACAGCATTTTATACACAATGGGCGCAAGGCAAATATGCTGAATTACCCCTTGAAAATTGGGTAGATGCTGGGGAAAGACCTATGCCTTTACGATTGACTAATGGTTTGTGGGCTTGTTTAGCGGAGGCACAAATGGTAGATTATGCGAGAGCTAAATTCATTATCAGTAAAACCAAAAAGAATACTATTCAAACAGCATTATATGGTGGGGTTGATGGTATTACTTATTTCGGTACGCCTTGGCGAGTAATCATGATAGCAGAAAGTGAAGGAAAATTGATTGAGAATAATGACATTATCCTAAACTTGAATACGCCTAATAAAATAGCGAATACGGATTGGATTAAACCTGGGAAAATCATCAGAGAAATGACCCTTACTACCGAAGGAGCCAAAACTGCTATTGATTTTGCTGTAAAAAGAAACTTGCAATATGTATTGTTCGACTGGAAATGGTATGGCCCCGCCCTTACTTGGGATACTGATGCTACGCAAGTAAAAGCCAAAATGGATATGGCCGAAATAGTGGCTTATGGCAAAGAACGAGGTGTGGGAATTTGGTTGTATGTAAACCTCCAGTCGCTATATAAACAAGCAGACGAGATTTTTCCATTGTATAAAAAATGGGGAATTAAAGGAGTGAAATTTGGCTTTGTACAAACTGGCAGCCATCGCTGGACTACTTGGGTAGAGGAGGCCATCAAGAAATGCGCTGATAACCAGTTGATGGTGAATATTCATGACGATTGGCGCCCGACTGGAGAAATGCGTACTTATCCAAACCTGATGACAGCCGAAGGTGTAAGAGGAAACGAAGAAATGCCAGATGCTACACACAACGTAACACTACCTTTTACAAGATACATTGGTGGGGCAGCAGACTATACCATTTGTTATTTTGATAAACGAATCAAGACTACTCATGCCCATCAGTTGGCAATGGCAGCGGTATATTATAGCCCTTTACAAACCTTGTTTTGGTACGACCAACCAAAAGCTAGTAATGATGAACCAGAATTGGAGTTTTGGAATAAAATTCCAACTACCTGGGATGAAACAAGGGTAATTCAAGGAGAAATATCGAAATATATTACCACAGCCCGTAGAAATGGGAAAGATTGGTTTGTGGGTACATTAACAAGTAACGAAGGAAGAACACTAAAAATAAAGTTAGATTTTTTACCCAAAGGCATTAAATATACCGCCAATATTTATGCCGATGATAGCACTTTAACCAGTGCTACAAAAGTTGGTATCCAACGCATTACAGTAGATAGCGCTACTGTATTGGATGCTAAACTTTTACCATCTGGTGGGCAAGCCATTTGGCTTACTCCGCTAAAATAATAAATCGACTAAGTAATTGGTAGTTGTTCTGCTTATTAACGAAGCCAATTTAGGCTGATTAAAGCCTTCGCCAAAACGTCAAAATATTTTAATAATATCAAAAGAAACCCTTTCTAAAAATTTTCAGTGAAGATGGAAGTTTACACAAAATCTTCACTGATTTTATAAGAATCTTTAAATTTATGTACATCGGAGTTGACATCGGAGGCTCGCACATCACAGCGGCACAAGTAAATATTGAAGATGGGAAAATCATTACTTCATCAATCGTCAGAAGTAAGCTGAATCCTCATGCTTCGTCAGAAGAAATTTTAACAGCTTGGGCAAACGCCATTGTCCAAACTAGCAATCAAGTAAAAACCTATTACTTGGGTATAGCCATGCCTGGTCCATTTGATTATGAAAATGGAATATGCTTGATGAAGAATGTTAATAAGTACGAAAGTTTGTATGGCTTAAATATCAGAAATGAGCTTTCCGAAAGACTATCGATACCGATTGAGAATATTAGTTTTAGAAATGATTCAGAAGCATTTTTAGAAGGTGAAATGCTTTTTGGAGCGGGTCAGCATTACGAAAAAGCCATAGGCATCACCATGGGTACAGGCTTAGGTACATCAATCTACAAAAATGGCGATGCCAAAGACATGGCAATGGGAATAAACCATCAATTACTAGAAGGTGTTGCAGAAGACTATATTTCTACCCGTTGGTTTGTAAAACGCTACCATGAATTAACAGGAAAAACGGTTGATGGTGCCAAGCAATTAGTAGAAAGCTTTGAAAATGATGAAGCCTCACAAGAAGTATTCACAGAATTTGCCAAAAATGTATGCCTGTTTATTGATGATTTTACCAAGATTTTTCATCCAGAGTTAATTATAGTAGGCGGAAATATTGCAGGTGCTTCGCCTTTGTTTTTTCCAGAAGTTGAAAAAATGTTATCAGAAAACACTCATAAAATACAACTTATCAAATCTTCTCTGAATGAACAAGCGGCCTTAATGGGTGCGGTTGGTCTATGGAAAAAACAATTAAAATAAATTTCAATAATGACTCAAAAGATAAAACTAACCGAAAAGCAATACCTAGTTACTTTCATTTTCGTTACCTCACTTTTTATGCTTTGGGGAATAGCCCATTCTATGAGCGATGTATTGAATAAACACTTTCAAAATGTATTGAATGTTTCTAAATCTCAATCAGGACTGATTCAGCTTTCGGTTTTTGGTGCGTATGCTGTGATGAGTATTCCTGCAGGAATATTTATGAAAAAGTTTGGCTATAAAAATGGCGTATTGTTTGGCTTGTCACTTTTTGCAATAGGAACATTTTTGTTTATTCCAGCGGCCAATGCTACGTCGTTTATTATGTTTCGTGGGGCATTGTTTATCTTAGGTTGTGGTATGGCTACGCTAGAAACCGTTGCTCACCCTTTTGTAGCATCATTAGGAAATCAACAGACCAGCGACCGAAGACTTAACTTTTCACAATCGTTTAATGCTGTTGGGGCTATCATTGGACCAGCCATAGGTTCCTACTTTTTATTCAGTGGAAGGGCTGAACATTCAAACGATTTAGATTCTGTTAAAACACTTTATACAGCCATCGGTTGTGTGATTGCTTGTATCGCTATTGCCTTTGCTTTTGTGAAAGTACCTGCTTTTACTGATGCACACGAGATTCTTGAAGATGATGTTAAAAATCCATCATTTAATACTACTGAAAAAACTTTATGGCAGAATCGTCATTTTGTGTGGGCGGTAATTGCACAGTTTTTTAATGTAGCAGCTCAGGCTGGTACTTGGGCTTACTTTATTAATTATGGTCATGACGTAATGGGTTTTAGTGATGAAATTGCTGCTAAATACATGACTATTTTTATGGCAATGATGGCATTAGGCCGTTTTGTAGGTACTTATTTAATGAAATTTATTCAACCTAATGTTTTGTTATCATTCTTCGCATTAGGCAGTATTATCTCTTGTTTAATTGTGGCTCAAGCTTGGGGCTGGACTTCATACATTGCCTTAATGTTTATCAATTTCTTCTTCAGCATCATGTTTCCAACCATTTTTAGCTTAGGACTAAAAAGCTTAGGAAAACATACTCAGCAAGCCTCTTCATTTATTTCGATGGGTGTCGTAGGTGGTGCTTTCTTTCCATTGTTAATGGGTTTAGTCGCTAATCAAAATGTAGCACACGCTTACTATTTACCGATTATATGCTACGGTGTTATCTTTTTGTTTGCCTTCAAGATGTATAAAGTGAAATAGTGTTTGTAGTGGTGATTGCATATTTCTGTAAAAGGATGAAAATGATACAAAACAAGCTTCAGTTTTTGTTGATAATATGTTTAATATTTTCAGGAAAGACTGAAGCCCTTTCTCAAGGCTTTTCTTTAATCGACCAACAAGTACAAACTTGGGTAGATAGCGGATATTATCATGGGGCGAATTTGATTATTGGTAATCGCCAAAAAGTGCTTCATCAAAAATCATTCGGAAATTATCAACCCGAAACTAGTACTTATATTGCTTCGGCGGGGAAATGGCTAGCTTCTGCTACAATTGCAGTGTTAGTAGACGAAGGGGAATTATCTTGGGACGATAAAGTAATAAAATGGTTACCCGAATTTGCTGATGCCAAAGGACAAGCTACGCTTAGGCAATTGTTTTCACATACTGCCAATTATCCTGATTATCAACCCAAAGGAAACCACAGAGATGATTACCAAACTTTGGAAGAATCTGTCAGACATATTTTACCATTACCTATAGAGGCTCCCTCAGATTCTTCGTTAAAACGTCAATTCAAATATGGAGGTTTAGCTATGCAAGTGGCTGGAAGAATGGCAGAAATAGCTACTGGAAAAACATGGGAAACGATATTTCAAGAAAAAATCGTTCGCCCTTTACAAATGTCTAATACACACTTTACTCCTGTAGATTCAGTAGGTGGAGGGCATAGCCCCATGCTTGGTGGAGGGGCAGTTTCTTCTGTGAATGATTATGCCCATTTTTTACAGATGTTTTTAAATAAAGGCGTTTACAAAGGTAAAAGAATTTTATCCGAAAAAGCAATTGCTGAAATGCAAGCAGATCAAATTGGTGATGCTTTTGTAACGATGCCAGAGTTCCCTCAAAAAGTACGTGATGCTAAACATAAAAGTATTTACGGGTTGGGACTATGGAGAGAAGAAATTGATAAAAATGGTAATCCTACATTAATAAGTAGCCCAAGTTGGGCAGGTGCTTACCCTTGGATTGATTATAAAAATGGCGTTTTTGGCTTTCTATTAACACACATATTGGATGGGAAAATGGGTAAAAATAATTTTAGTTCTTTTTATGCAAGTCCAGTTTTGGCTTACTTATTAAGATCAGAACTTCGAAATAACCATTAAATTAACGATTTAGGCTATGCCGATTTCGATTGGTTTAGGGTTGAAAAATAAGTGTTATAACAATTTATTACTAGTATAAAACCAATGAAAGTAAAACAGATACTCTTCCTCGTTACCATTTGTTGTTATTTTTCAATAACAAGCTTTGCTCAAAAACATCAAAACCTATACTTTACCAAAGACAGAGTTGATTTACTAAAACAGAGGATTACTACGGAAGAAGAATTCAAGAATAATTGGAACGATATACTTTCGGAGGCAAATACACTTTTGACAAAAAAAGATTACGGTAAAATTGATTATCTATCGTTAGCCTATTTGGTTACAGGTGAAAAAAAGTATGCAGATAAAACAAAAGCTCTTTTGCTGGATTTGTGTACACGCACTACTTGGTCGAATCCAGAAATGCTAAAACGCCAACCTGCTTGGTCTTCAGATTTAAAGACGGCTGAAAACTGTTGGAATGTAGCAATGGGTTTAGAAGGTGTTTATAATGAATTGACTAAAGAAGAACGAAAGACGATTGTTGACGGTTTAATGCGAATGGGCATTCGTCCAGCCGTTAACGAATGGCTTTTGCCCGAAAACCGTATTCATAGTTTAAACTCTATGGGGCATAACTGGTGGACAGCCTGTGTCTATATGGCGGGTGTGGCGTCATTAGCTATTAAAGACGACGCCCCAGAAGTAAATGCTTGGATTGAAGAAATGAATCAAGCATCAAAAGAATGGTTTGGTTTTGCGGGTGACCAATTACAGTCAAAACCAAAAACTTGGGACACCAAAGGAGGAATGTACGAAAGTGTAAATTATGCTGCTTTCGGAGTATCTGAATATTTGTTCTTTCGTTTAGCTCACCAGAATGTACTTCCCAAAGTAAAACAACCCGAAATTTCACTATTGAAAAACATTCCTAATTTCTTCATGCACGTGGCTTATCCACGTGATGGAATGCTTTACTCATTGAATTTTGGGGATAGCCATAAAAATATTGCAGGCGAACGCCCTGTGAAATTACTTTGGGCATTGGGCTATCAGAATCCAAATGCTTTATGGTATTTGAATCAAATTGAAAATTTTCAACATCGTGAGGGTTTGTTCAAAAATGCACCTTTGGGCATTCTGTATCATCCAGACATGAGTAAAGCTCCTGTTTTACCGAACTTACCTACATCCGAAATTTTTGAAGAAATGGATTGGACGACTATGCGGACTTCTTGGGAGAAAAATGCTACCATGCTAGGCATAAAGTCAGGGCATACTTGGAATCACTCACATGCAGATGCTAATTCATTTATATTGTTTCATAAAGGCGAAGCTGTGATTAAAGATGCGGGGAATAGCAGTTATGGCACAAAGGAATATCCAGAGTATTTTTTCCAAAGCCCTGCTCATAATGTACTTACTTTTAATGGAAAGTATCAACCAAAGGAACAACAATACGGAGGGTCGCCATTGCGTGGTGAGATGAGCGAATTGCTTGATGCAGGCGATATTAAATATGTGATGGCGAATGGTACAGGACCAACGTCAAGTATTTATGCTAGGAATTTTCGTCATTTTTTGTGGCTAGGCAAAGTAATTCTAGTCATTGATGATGTGAAAGCTTATGAAGCTGGTAAATTTGAATGGCTTTTGCATCCAGAAGGAGAATCAAAAAAAGAACGTGGAGACATTAGTATTGTGAATAAAAAAGCGGCTGTTTTAGTACGTCCACTTTTTCCTGAAACCTTGGTAGAAACAGGATTTAATCATGATTTTCCAGAGAAAATGATTTTGTCTGAAATACTTGCTCCAAAAGAAGATAATGTAAAAGAACAAGAAAAATATTATAGTATTGCTTCGCCAGAACCAATGCGACAAACAAAATTTATTACTGCTATCATTTTAAAAGATTCGGTAAACGATAAAAATATTCCAGAAATAGAGCGCTTGAAAGGAGATGAGATGATTGGAGTACGCATCAAACAAAATGGAAAAGTAACAGATGTATATTTGAATCTACAAGCAGATGGACGATTGATGCACTTAAATAGTATCAAAACCTTTAATGGATTTACAACAGACGCTTATTTGACAAGTATTACTTACCCAGAAAATAAGCCCAATGAAATAAGTGATTACTTTATTGGTTACGGAAGCTTCTTGCGTAAAGAAAACAAAACGTTATACAGCTCGCTTTCTAAATTATTTTTTATAGCAAAGAAGCAAGACAAAACGTTTAATATAAACGTTAGTGGTCAGCCAATTATTAACGCTACTTTTAGTCTTGATAAAAAGCCAGAAACTGTAATTGTCAATAAGCAAGTAAGTACGATAGATTATACAAACAGTCAGTTGAAAATTAGGTTAGAAAAATAAAAACCAAACTCATGAATATTGAAAAAATTAGAGAAATCTGCTTGTCTTTTCAACATACTTCAGAAGGCATAAAATATGGCGACCAACTCTGTTTCATGGTCATGGGTAAGGTTTTTTGTTCATCTAATACTAAGAATTTAGATAAGGTGAACTTCAAAGTAGCAGATGAATTATTTGAAGAGTTTTGTGATAGAGAAGGTATTGTACCTGCACCTTATGGCGGAGCAAAATTCAAATGGGCACAAGTAACGAGTTTCGATGTATTGACGGATAAAGAATGGAACGATTTTATCAAAGAGTCTTACGAATTAGTAAAAGCAAAATTACCCAAAAAGGCTTTTTTGAAAACAGAAGAGTAAGATCTGCTATCGAAAATTAGCTATTATTTTGATTGAAATACTGCAAAATCAAGATGTTTTTTTCACTTTTGTTAATCGAAAATTTATTTAAACAATTTAACAAAATGAGAATCCTACGAAATACATTATTGACTTTTTTCCTCTTTTTTAACCTAGTTTGTTCTGCTGCTGTTGTGGACACTGTTGTTACTTACAGTGCTGTCATGAAAAGAAATATTAAAGCAGCTGTGATTGTTCCTGATAATTATAAAAGCCAAAAAGCTTTGCCAGTTGTCTATCTTTTGCATGGCTATAGCGATAACTATTCAGGCTGGCTAACCAAAGCAAAAGGTTTTGAAAAAGCAGTTGATCAATACAATATGATAATCGTTTGTCCAGACGGTGGGTTTTCAAGCTGGTATTGGGATAGTCCTATTGACCCAAACTATCAATACGAAACCTATGTATCTACCGAACTGGTAAAATGGGTTGATGATAATTACAAAACCATCAAAGACCGTAAAGCCAGAGGAATTACAGGTTTAAGTATGGGTGGACATGGTGCTTTGTATCTTGCTTTGAAACATCAAGATGTTTTTGGAACGGCTGGAAGTATGAGCGGAGGCGTAGATATTCGTCCTTTCCCGAATAATTGGGATATGACCAAACGCCTTGGGAAATATTCAGAACAGCCAGAACGTTGGGAAAAGAATACCGTAATTAACTTACTTCATTTACTTACGCCTAATTCACTGGCTTTGATTATTGATTGTGGCACGGAAGATTTTTTCTATAAAGTAAATGAAAACCTTCATGAACAATTATTATACAGAAATATTCCTCACGATTACCTTACTAGACCGGGAGGTCATAACTGGTCATATTGGTATAATGCTATTCAATATCAATTGTTATTCATGAATAACTACTTCGCAAAAGCGAAATAATTCTAATATAAATATTTTAATATGAAACATTTGTCATCACGCAAACTAAAAACAGTTCTAAGCTTTGGACTTTTAAGTTTATCAACAATATGTTATGCACAAAAAAGCAGTGTTGTGACTTTTAAGAATGAATTGTCAAGAGAGAAAAAAGATGAATTAATTGTCTTGAAAAGAGCTTTTTTAGAAAAAAAGCTTGGTAAAATTCCAACATCAAAATATGTAGTTTTTACTTCAGAAACGAAGCAACCAATTCTTGCTCAGTACGACGATATGAATGTTGATGGCAAATGGGATGAAATTGTATTATTACAATCTTTTTCTGCGAAACAAACTAAAGTTTTCAAGATTTCAGTAGCTGATAGACCTGCTACCATTAAAGCGGTTGTGAGAGCTAATGTGCGTCATCGTAGAAAAAATGCTGATGATACTTTCGGCGATATTTTAGAGAAAGATGTTGTAAAAGGAACACAACCAGCTACCGATTTTTCAAAACAACCTTTACCTCCATTTTTAACTGAAGGACCAGCTTGGGAGAATGATAAAGTTGGTTTTAGAGTTTACTTTGATACTCGTAATGCCAAAGATATTTGGGGGAAAACCACTACTCAAATGGTTTTGGATGAAGTAGGAGTAAACCCTGCCATCAATTACCATAACCAAGCAGATTGGGGAATGGATGTACTAAAAGTAGGGAAATCGTTAGGAGCTGGAGCTTTGGCTTTGACCTTCAAAAATGCTTCTGGAAAAGATACTTTGGTAAGATTAGGAGATAATAATTTTGAAGAAGTACAGTATGAAAAAGCAGCAAATGGGCCAATCAGGGCTGTTTTTAGACTAAAATACAAAAACTGGAAAATTGCTAAAAACTTAGCACCAGTACAAATTGAAGATGAAATAAGTATTTGGGGAGGACAGTACTTTTATGAAAGTAAAGTGTCGTTGAAAAATGCACCGGAAGGTGCAATTTTAACGACTGGAATCGTGAATTTGCATAGCAAAAATTCTTATGAACTTGCTTCAAACAAAACGCTTGGGCTTTATACGTATGACCAACAAAGTGAGAATCATGATAATTTAGGCATGGCAATTTTAGTCCCTAAAAGTAACTTAGTGTCGTTCGGACAAACACCCAATGAAGGTGCTAGCATTTTAAATACTTATACTGTCAACTTGAAATTGGTGAACGGAAAGACTTCCTTTAGGTTTTATTCAGGATGGGAAAAAAGCGAAGATTTTTTTAAAACGAAAGAAGGTTTTGAGACATTTCTGAAGCAAGAAATGGAGTAAATGATAGTATTTGAATTATTTTACACATAAAAAATTAGCTTTAATACCAATGGCATTAAAGCTAATTTTTTAATAGGTGTACAAGCCAAGCTCAATTAAAAATGATGAATGGCTAATTAATATCTTGTTACATAATAAAAAGATTATGTATGTCTTGAATATTTTATAGCGTGTAAAGGATATTTAATTGTTTAAATGAAAGGTGTTGAGAGAGTTAAGATGTATGAGTAGAAACTAATCCTCAACAAATTTGTAAACAAATGGAATGTAGAGAGTACTTAATCGACAAACCATGTTTATTTTTCGACGAAATAGTTTTAGAATTCTACATTAATCCCAGCCTTAAAATAATAACATAAGTATCCTTTTTATCATGAATTTCAAGAGAATGATTGTTTGGATATAAAGTGGATAATCTTTTTTTCACATTGGCTAAACCAATTCCACCAAATGTTTTTCTTTGATTATTGGTAGTTAAGTTGGATTTGCTGTTTTCTACTTCAAAATATAGCTTATCATCATCAACTTTAAGAAGTATTTTGATAAAGCTGTTTGAGTACAAATCTCCAATGCAGTGTTTGAAAGCATTCTCCACAAAAGTGATAAGAATCATTGGAGGAATATTTCCATGAATATTACCTTCTATTTCAAAGCTAACTTGCAGCCTTTTAGTATTCCTCATTTTTTCTAATTCAATAAAATTAGATAGGAAATTAACTTCCTTTTCTAAACTAATAGTTGGCTGATTAGATTCATAGAGTACATAATCTAACAAACTAGATAAAGATAGAATGGCATCACTATTCCGTTTATCATCCGTAACAGAAAGACTGTAAATATTATTGAGTGTATTTGTCAAAAAATGCGGATTGATTTGAGATCTTAAGTAGTCAATTTCAACTTGCTTTTTTTCAGAAATGCTTTTGATGAGAGAAAAGATGAGATTAATAAAAAAGGCAGGTAAAGTGGTTAAAAATGTTTTAAGAATTAAAGAAATAATGACGTTAAATTCAAATACACCCCAAAAGCTGTTATAAAATTTACTCGAATAGTAAGGGTATTCAGATCCTTTAGGTAAAAAATCGTAATGAAAGATTAATTGAATCCTAATGTTAAAAACAATTGCCAAACTAATTACAAAGATTGCTCCATATAGAATTGTAGCTAGGTATCTACTCCTGTCACCATTATCCCATAATGGTGAAATTAGATAAACAAAAATGTAGAAAAAGATGGCGTCGGTAAGTGTGTAATAAGAAATGACAACGAAATTGTATTTTGTACTAGTTACAGGAAGTGTCATAGTTTGCCAGAAACCAATAAACATTATTAACCAAAAAATACAATGCAATAAAATTCGCCTCTTAGCTGATATCCCTTCAATTGGATATATTTTTAAAAATAATTCTGCAACTTTTTCCATGTTACTTGATAGGTTTAATCTTATTTATTCATTATCAGGTCTTGTATAGCCTTTAGGTTAATGTTAATTGCAGTTTAGCGATGAATAGATGCTTTTGATTTTCTATTTGAAGAGAATGAGTATTAGGGAAAAAGTTTATCAATCGTTTTTTTACGTTTGCTAAGCCAATACCACCAAATGTTTTTCTTTGATTATTAGTAGTTAAGTCCGATTTACTGTTTTCTACCTCAAAGTATAGCTTATTGTCATCAACTTTAAGAAGTATTTTGATAAAGCAGTTTGAGTACAAATCTCCAATGCAGTGTTTAAAAGCATTTTCCACAAAAGTAATAAGAATCATAGGGGGAATGTTCCCATGAATATCCCCTTCTACTTCAAAGTTTACTTGTAGTCTTTTCGTATTCCTCATTTTTTCTAACTCAATAAAATTAGATAAGAAATTCACTTCCTTTTCTAAGCTGATAGTTGGTTGATTAGACTCATAGAGTACATAATCTAACAAACTAGATAAAGATAGAATGGCATCACTATTCCGTTTATCATCCGTAACAGAAAGACTGTAGATATTATTGAGCGTATTGGTTAAAAAGTGAGGATTGATTTGAGCCCTTAAATAGTCAATTTCAATTTGTTTTTTTTTAGATATATTTTTAGCTAATGAACGAGTGAGTTTAATAGAAAATGCAGGCAAGGCGGTAAGAAATATTTCAAGAATAGCTCTATAAATGGAGCCAGACTTGAAAAGGAATGTATAGTCATTGTAAAATAAAATCATATAACTAAAGTCTACTTTACTATCTTTATGTATATCATTATCAAAAATATATTGAATTCTAATATGAAAAATTATAAATAAACTTACAATTAATGTAAATATGTGTAAAATTGTAGAGATGTATCTATGTTTACGATGTTGTGTCCATGCAGGAATAGTTCTATAAGTTATTACATAAAAAAAGATTATATCAAGAATTACTAAATAAGAAGTTGTAATGAATTTGTAGCTTGTAGGAGCTAATGGAGTCATTAAAGCTTGCCACAAAAATATAAACATCACTAACCAAAAAACACAATGCAATAACCCCCTTTTCTTAGCAGACACCCCCTCAAGAGGATATATTTTTAAAAATAATTCAGCAATTTTTTTCATGATAATTGATAGGGTTTAATCTTATTTATCTATTATTGAGACTTGTATAGCCCTTATATTAATCCTAATTGTAATTTAATTATGAATTGATTCTCTTGATTTTCTATTTGAAGAGAATGTGTATTAGGAAAAAGGTTTGTCAATCTTTTTTTTACATTAGTTAAACCAATACCACCAAATGTTTTTCTTTGATTATTATTGATAGTTAAATTCGATTTGCTGTTTTCTACTTCAAAATATAGCTTATCATCATCAACTTTAAGAAGTATTTTGATAAAGCTGTTTGAGTACAAATCTCCAATGCAGTGTTTGAAAGCATTCTCCACAAAAGTGACAAGAATCATTGGAGGAATATTTCCATGAATATCACCTTCTACTTCAAAGTTTACTTGTAGTCTTTTCGTATTCCTCATTTTTTCTAATTCAATAAAATTAGATAAGAAATTCACTTCCTTTTCTAAGCTGATAGTTGGTCGATTAGACTCATAGAGTACATAATCTAACAAACTAGATAAGGATAGAATGGCATCACTATTCCGTTTATCATCCGTAACAGAAAGACTGTAAATATTATTAAGTGTATTTGTTAAAAAGTGAGGGTTAATTTGAGATCTTAAATAATCAATTTCAACTTGCTTTTTTTCTGAAAAGCTCTTGGCTAATGAACGAGTAAGTTTAATAAAGAAAGCAGGTAAAGCGGTAAGAAATATTTCAAGTATTCCAGAAATAAAGTATCCAGAATTAAAAAAATAAGCATAATCGTTGTAAAACCTTTTCAAATATCTAAAGTCTAGTTTAGTATCTTTTAACAAATCATTATCAAAAATAAATTGAGCTCTAATATAAAAAAGTATAGACAAACTTAAGATTAATGCAGAAATATATAAAGTAGTAGTAATATATTTATACTTATTATAATTTGACCATAGTGGAACGATAATATAAGTTATTGTGTAGAAATAGATTATATTAAGAATTAATAAATAAGAAGCCGTAATAAAATTGTAACCAATACCTGCTAAGGAATTTCCAAAGGTATGCCACAAGCCAACAAACATTACCCCCCAAAATATACAATGCAATAAAATTCTTCTCTTAACAGATACTCGTTCAAGAGGATATATTTTTAAAAATAATTTGGCAATATTTTCCATATTAATTAAAAGGGATACTCATTGTAGTTTAATTATAGTCTTTTAAAACAGTTTTAATTGTAGTTTAATTATGAATTGATTCTCTTGGTTTGCTATTTGAAGAAAATGAGTGCTAGGAAAAAGATTTGCTAAACGTTTTTTTACATTATTTAGCCCAATACCACCGAATATTTTTCTTTGATTATTGATAGATAGGTTAGATTTGCTATTTTCTACTTCAAAATATAGATTATCATCATCAACTCTGAGGAATATTTTGATAAAGCAGTTTGAATATAAATCTCCAATGCAGTGTTTGAAGGCATTCTCTACAAAGGTAATAAGTATCATTGGAGGAATATTTCCACGAATATCACCTTCTATTTCAAAGTTTACTTGTAGCCTTTTTGTATTTCTCATTTTTTCTAACTCAATAAAATTAGAGAGAAAATACACTTCTTTTTCTAAGCTAATAGTTGGTTTATTCGATTCATAAAGTACATAATCTAATAAACTAGATAAAGATAGAATGGCATCACTATTCCGTTTATCATCCGTAATAGAAAGACTATAAATATTATTAAGGGTATTTGTTAAAAAGTGAGGATTAATTTGAGTTCTAAGGTAGTCAATTTCTGTTTGCTTTTTTTCAGAAATACTTTTGATTAGAGAATGAGTGAGTTTGATAGAGAATGCAGGTAAGGTGTTAAGTAAGCTTCCAAGTATGGCTGCAAAAAGAAACTTAGGATATTTAAAAAGATACAGATAGTCTTTGAATTTTTTTTCCAAATGTATAAGGTTTGTTTTAGTATCTTTTATCAAATGATTATCAAAAATAAATTGAACCCTAATACGAAAAATAATTACAATACTAGCAATGAGTATAATGATACTTATGATTGTAGCTAAATATTTATGCTGATAATCATTTTCCCAGAGGGGAATTATTTTATACATTAATAGATAGAAATAAATCATATTAAGAACTACAAAGTACAAGACAGTTATGAAATTGTACCTTAAATCTGAAGCGGGTATCGTCCATACTTTCCACAAGCCCATAAACATTACCACCCAAAAAACACAATGCAGTAAAATTCTTCTCTTAATGGATACCCCCTCAATAGGATAAATTTTTAAAAATAACTCTGTAATTTTTTCCATGTTAATTAATAGGTTTTATCTTACTCATTAGGGTTTCTTTATAGTTTTGTCCCATAGGTATCATTACGTTGTTTTTGAGTTCTATCAAACTGTTACTTCCATCAATGGCAGATATTTTGTCGGTAGCGATGATATAAGATTTGTGTACCCTCATAAAACTTTGAGGAGGAAGAATCTCTACCATCTTTTTCATGGTAATATGTGTGATAATTGGTCGTTCGTTATCAGTAATGATTTTGATATAATCTCTTAACCCTTCTACATAAATAATTTCATTGAAATTTACCTTTATCATTTTACTGCCTTCTTTTACATACACCATAGTGTCTGAAGAATTATGACTGTCTTCATTGTTTGTAGCACTGTATAAACGTTCAACTTTTTCGATAGATTTTTTAAATCTATCGAATGAGATTGGCTTTTTCAGATAATCAATTACATCCAAATCATAGCTTTCTAAGGCATAATCAGCATGGGCTGTCATAATGATTACGTGTGGACTTGGTGAGAGCATCCTGATAAAATCTAGCCCAGATAAATGAGGCATTGAAATATCAGTAATGATTAAATCAACAGTTTGGTGGGTTAAAAAATTGGAGGCTTCAAGGGCGTTATCAAACACTTGAAGGAGTTCTATCGACGAAATTCGTGATAAATAGTTTTTAATGAGGTTTTGGGCAGGTTCTTCATCTTCAAGAACAATGCAACGGAGGGTTTTCATACGTTTAGGTTCAAGTAGATTAATTAAGGTAAGTAAGGGCTTATATTATAGATTTATAGTCATGATTATTTTTTGTAAATCATGACTATAAAAAGGTAATGCGAAAAATATTTATGTTAAGCAATCTCTTCAAAACCACAATAAGGAACAAGTACTTTTGGAATTTTGATACCTGTTTCAGTTTGATTGTTTTCAAGAATCGCTGCTAAAATACGTGGTAAAGCTAAAGCTGAGCCATTGAGTGTATGTAATAACTGAGATTTCCCTTCGGTTTTCATTCTTAATTTCAAACGGTTGGCTTGATAGGTCTCAAAATTTGAAACAGAACTTACTTCTAACCAACGACCTTGGGCGGCAGACCAAACTTCCATATCGTAAGTAAGGGCAGACGTAAAGCTCATATCTCCGCCACATAAACGTAATACTCGGTAAGGCAATTCTAATTTTTGAAGAATACTTTGTACATGTAAAGACATTTCCTCTAAAGCTGCGTAAGAATTCTCAGGCTTTTCGATACGAACAATCTCAATTTTATCAAACTGATGTAAACGATTCAAACCACGAACGTGAGCTCCCCAAGAACCTGCTTCACGGCGGAAACAAGGCGTATAACCAGCATTTTTAATTGGTAAATCGGTTTCTTGTAAAATCACATCACGGTACATATTGGTAATAGGTACTTCTGCGGTAGGAATCAAGAACAAATCATCTTCGGTAGCATGATACATTTGTCCGTCTTTATCAGGCAATTGACCTGTTCCAAAACCAGATTCTTTATTGATTAAAATTGGCGGTTGAATTTCTGTATAACCCGCATTGATAGCTTCATCTAAGAAAAAATTAATCAAAGCACGTTGAATTCTTGCACCTTTTCCTTTGTAAACAGGGAAACCTGCACCCGTAATTTTGTTACCTAATTCAAAATCTATGATGTCGTATTTTTTAATTAAATCCCAGTGAGGTTGTACATTTTCTGGTAAAGTAGGAATTGTTCCATTTTCTAAAACTACTTCATTTTCTTCTGGTGTTTTACCAGCAGGAACACTGCTATGAGGCAAGTTTGGCAATGTAACCAATACTTCATATAATTCAGCTTCGGTACTTTTCAAAACTTCTTCTAACTCCTTAGAACGAACTTTCAAAGCACTGGTTTCGGCTTTAGCCGTTTCAGCTTCTTCTTTTTTACCAGCTTTCATCAAGCCCCCAATTTCTTTGGCTAAGGCGTTCGATTTGGCTAAAGTTGTATCTAACTCAACTTGTGTTTCACGACGTTTCTCGTCTAAAACTAATACTTTCTCAACAATTTCTTCGGCGTCTTTGAAGTATTTGCGTTTCAAGCCTTCAATTGTAGTGGCTTTGTTTTCTTTAATTTGTTGTATTTGTAACATAAGTTTATTCTATATCTAACTCACAAAATTGTCTTGCATTAAGTATTGGAATTTGTTGGTATGGATGAAGCACCAATAAATCTTCATCGCCCGTAATGATAAAATTTGCTTTAGCTGCTATGGCAAGAGATAAAAATTTGTTATCCTTTGAATCTCTACAATCAAAAACAGGGTTTTCAATTTGAATCCAAAGTGCTGCTTTTCTAAAACTACTTAAAAAACCAAATCGAGTTTCGTCACTGAGGTATTTATCAAATTTTCTGCGAAAAAGTACATCGACAAGTTCTGCAAAAGTTTCTTCAGAAGCCAATAAAACTCCATTGCCAAGTGCCTTTTGATATGCTTGTGCTGTAATACTTTTTCCATCAGGTGAAATAACAGCACTTAAAAGTGTATTGGTGTCAAACACGAATTTATGAACGTGATTCATTATCAATTTCTTTTAAAAGCTCATCAAGCATTTGATTCGTTAATCCATTTTGGGAGGATTCTTGTCTTAAAGCGTCGGAGCTTTCTAACAAGTTTTGATTTAAAGAATCTACGAATCTTATTTTTAGGAGATTTTCAATGGCTATCATAGCCGATTCTTTTTCCTTTTCAGAAGCATTCGTGAATGCAAGATAAATTCCATCAGGAATATTTACTGATAATGCTTTCATGACGTATAAAATTTATTTCCACAAAGATAAAAAAAATAGCCGTGCTGGAAACAGGTTTCACAACACGGCTATTCAGCGATGTCGTTATTATTAAGGAGCGGAGAAAATTTCTTTCATCGCATCTTCATATAAAAAGCAACGTTCGTTCAAAGCATTCAAAGCCGCAGCTTTGTTTTTGCCATGAATCAACAAAGTAATATTATGCTCGGAAGCTCCGTAACAAATCATTCTGATTGGAATGTTTTTCATGGCTTCTAATACTTTTAAGGCAATTCCTTCTTTGTCGGCAGAGAAATTTCCTACGATACAAACGATAGTTTGGTCTTTATCACATTCTTCTAAATCAGCGAATTGGCGTAATTCTGCCATGATTTCTTCTAAATGTTCGTCGTTATCAATGGTTACAGAAACGGATACTTCCGAAGTTGTAATCATATCAACTGGCGTTTTGTATTTTTCAAATACTTCAAATACTCTACGCAAAAAACCATAGGCATTCAACATTCTGGTTGAGTGAATGTAAATAGCTGTTAAATTATCTTTGGCAGCAATGGCTTTAATTTCACGGTCAGATGTTTTATCGGCAATCAAAGTACCATAAGCTGCTGGTTCCATCGTGTTTTTTAAACGAACAGGAACACCTTTCATTTTGGCAGGAGTAATAGTACTTGGGTGTAAAATTTTTGCACCGAAATACGCTAATTCTGCTGCTTCTTCAAAAGTCAACTCACGAATTGGGAAAGTTTTCTTTACGATTCGTGGGTCGTTGTTGTGCATTCCGTCGATGTCGGTCCAGATTTGTACTTCTTCTGCCACGATAGCACCGCCAATTAATGAGGCTGTATAATCAGAACCACCACGCTTCAAGTTATCAACTTCTCCACGAGGGTTTCTGCAAATAAAACCTTGAGTAATGAATATTTGCTTGTCTGTTAATTGAGATAAAATTGAACCTAAATTTTCTTCAGTAAATTTCAAAACTGGCTCATTGTCGGCATCAATCAACATAAAGTCTAAAGCAGGCAATAAGGCAGCACTTACACCTTCTTCACGCAAGTATGCTTCAAACATTTGGGTAGAAAGCAATTCACCTTCTGCTACGATTTCTTTTTCTTGTTTTACCGAAAATGGTTTGATATTTACTAAAGAACGAATGAACGAAAACTCTTTTTCAATGATTGCTTTTCCTTCTGCATAACCCGTTTCTGTACTATAAAGCTCCTTGATAAAAGATTCATAGTGAGCATACAACTCATTGATTTTCAGAGTTGCTTCTGCATCATTATTTGCTTTTAGGGATTCTCCGATAGAAATCAAAGCGTTTGTAGTACCCGAAAGGGCAGACAAAACGACAATTTTACGATTACCATCTTCAGTAATCAAATTTTTAATTGAGTGCATTCGCTCGGGCTTCCCAACGGAAGTTCCCCCAAATTTCCATACTTGCATTTTCTAAACGATTGTTTTCTTAAATAATATTTTTAATTTTTTCTAAAAAAGTATCTATGTCGATGATTTCTACTTTGGGAAAATCAATGTCTTTTAATGAGTTGAAATGCTTATCATTCGTGACGATAAAATCTACATTTCCGACTATTGCTGTATCTACAAACTTGTTGTCGTCATAATCATTTTCTAAAAGTCCCCATTTAAAGAAAATCTCATTTTTTTCTACATTTGGCTGTGCAAGCAACATTTCAATGATGTTGTCTGCAATAAAAGTATTTGTCTTTTGCTCAATGATTTCAGCATATTCTAGCAGTAAATCATTACTAATAATAAGAGTAAACTTCTGTTTTAGAAATGCATCAAAAATAGGTCTATACTGAGACTTTTTTCCAATTGAAACGAGTAAAACATTTGTATCTAAGATAATTCTCATGATTCATAAGGCGTTCTTAGATGTTCGTTTGCCCATTCTTTCATTGTATCTTCAGTCCAGTTATTTTCATCCCACAGTTTGTCCATTTCTTCACTTGCTTTCTCAGCAAAGTAATTGCCAAGTAACAGTTTAATTTCAATTAATTGACTATCAGCAATTTTGTAGCTAAACAACTTTACTAATTCTAATTGAAGATTCGTGAGTTTTTGAGCAGGTACCATAATTTCGATTTAATTAATGTGAATAATAAAAACAGAATCAATCTTATGCCTTGATTATAAAAACACACATACTCTTTAAAACGCCAACATTTTCACCGCCGTAATGGCTGCTTCATCGCCTTTATTTCCGTGGATTCCTCCTGCACGGTCTAGTGCTTGTTGTTCTGTATTTGGAGTAAGTACACCAAAGATAACAGGTTTGTCGTATTTTAAACTAACAGTGGTAAGTCCTTGAGCTACAGCATTATTGATATAATCATTATGCTTTGTTTCTCCTTGAATTACACAGCCAATACAAATCACCGCATCAATGTCTGATTTTTGAGCCATCTTTTGTGCTGCAAAAGTCAATTCATAACTACCAGGAACGTTTACTCGGATAACATTTTCTTCTTTTGCTCCGTAGGCTAAAAGTGTTTTGTGCGCTCCTGCCGCTAGTGCATTTGTTACTTCTTCGTTCCACTCTGCTACTACCATTGCAAATTTTTTATCACTTACATCTGGTAAGTTTTCAGTGGAAAAAATACTTAAATTTTTATGTGCTGAAGACATGATTTATACGGGCTTTAGGCTATAAACTTTAGGCATTTTTATTGACTAAGCTTTAGCTTATGGACAAATGGTACAAAAAAAGGGATAAGAACCTTATGCTCTTATCCCTTCTGTATCAATATATTGATTGATTTCTTTATTCAGAGACAGAGCCTTCTAACACCGCTTTATATTTCTTAGCGTTGATGGATTCAGATGACTCTGAATATTTTTCTACGATTTCTGTATAAACAGCTAAAGCTTCTTTTTCTTCTTTATTTGCTTCGTAAGCAGCAGCCAACTTCATTAAATAAGTAGGCGTAAAGAACTTATTGGCTTTATATTCAGCCGCTTTTTTGTAATAATCAATAGCATCACTGTATGCTTTTTTCTCTGTATAAGCATCACCGATTAAAGAATAAGCACGAGCTTGCACCAATAAATCTGAACTACTGAATGATTTTAATTGATCAATTGCTGCATCGTATTTACCTTCTTTCAAGTTGGCAACACCTGCATAAAAGTTGGCTAAGTTTCCAGCATTTCCACCGAAATCATCCGCTACTTTAGTCAATTCTTTTGCTGCTACTTTATTTGAATCTGCTTCAAATTGATAAACTGCATTGAATAATTTTGCTTGACCTTCCTCATCCTGAATAGTAGCATAATATTTATAGCCAAAGTATCCTAATACTACTACGACTAATACACCAGCAACACCTGCAAATAATCCTTTATTGTTATCTACAACGTGTTGTACTTTATCAAGATCGTTTCCTAACTCAGTTTTCAATCCTTCTGCACTTTCCAAAAACTCGAGGGGTGTTTTTTCGTCTTTCTTTGTCATTGTTGGTTTTTATCTTTATTTGTTGTTGGTTATTTGTCTTTGTATAATGGATTGATAATGAGTTTACAAAGCAAATAACTAATCATTTTTTACTAGCTTCAAAATCGGATTGCAAAATTAGGAAATCTCTTGGAACTTTAAAGGTTTTTGTGTAATCTTTTCAAGGCTAATTTCAAAACTACCTAAAATAATGGAAATTAATGAATTATTTGCCCAAGTTTTTCGCTTAAACACTGCAATTCTGCTGAATTAAGGTGTTGAAAACTATTTTTGTCGAAGCCAGTTTTCTGGGTTTTGTTTGTCAAATGTTTTCCAAACTTGAAAATTTAATTCGGAAGTTCCATCTGTGTCTGAAGCTACTTCCCCAACTTTTTGTCCAGATTGTACTTTTTGTCCGTTTCTTACCGAAACATTTGAAAGTTTACTGTAAATGGTAAAATAGTCGCCATGCTGAACGGCTACAACCATATAAGTACCCGGAATTGAAACGACAGATTGCACTACACCATCATAAACTACTCTTACATCATTGCCTGCACTTGTCTGAATATCAATACCATTATTGTTGGTTCTTACTCCTTTTAAAACAGGATGATTATGCACGCCAAAGCGACTAGCAATAAAACCGGAATTAACTGGCCAAGGCATTCTGCCACGCAAGGCTGAAAAGGAACTTGCCAATCTTGTTTCTTCAACATTCATAGCAATGGCTTGTCTGTTTGAAGGTACTTTTTTGTTACTTTGGCTACGCTTATTTGCCAATAATTCACGCTCTTGCGAACGTTTAATTTCACGTTCTACAATTTTGGCAATCATTGTTTCCAAACGTTCTACTACTTTTTTATTGGCTTCTAGTTGCGCTCTTAATTTTTTCTCTTTCTGGCTTAATTCTGTTACAACTTCAGTTTGCTTGCCTTTTAATACTTGTAGGTTTTGTGTTTCTGTGATTTTTTCACGCAAAACAGCATCTTGCTCTTGCTTTTTTTGTAAAATCTTTACTTGTTCAGTCAATAATTCAGAGCGTACTTGTTGAATTAAAAGTGCCTGTTTTTCACGAGCGGTAGAGTATTGTTGAAGATATTTATAACGACGAATTAATTGATTGAAATTACTTGAAGAAAACAAGAAACTAAGTTTATTGACTTTATTACTGGTTTTTGCTGCAGTAAAAACCATTTTAGCATATTCTGCTTTTAGTTTTTCGAGGTTGCCCGAAAGTTCTCCTGTCGCTTTTTTTAACTCTTCGGCTTCGTTTTGAAGTAATTGTTGATTTTCAGAAATAATGTCAATCTGTTTGGCTTGCTTATCAATTCTTTCGCCTAATGCGTTGAGTTTGCCCACGCTTGCTTCTTTTTTTTGTTCAGTCTTTTCAATGATTTTATTGATTTCCTGAATTTTCTGCAAGTTTTCTCGCTTTGCTGCTTCTAATTTTCTCTTTTTATCCTGAGCAGTCGATAGGTTCGGAACGAAATATAACAAAACAAGAAGCAGTCCTGAAACGAATTTCAGGGCTGCTTGATGATGCTTGATATGTAAATTCAACTTTTTGATAAAAGATTAATTTTTATTTAATAGTTTTTCAGGTACTCTGAAAGGAAATTCCAGCGGAGTATCTAGTAGTTCAACCTTAGTATGTTTAATGTTCACAAGCGTTTGATACATTTTTTGATCTTCTTTCGATTGATAATCTAAAGTAATTAAACTTGACTGAGGAAACAAAAATTGATTCAAGGTTGTAAAGTCATCAAAGTCTAAAGTTAATTTATTACTTGTATCTTCCTGAGTAAGTAGGATTTTTTTTAGCTTTTTATTTTCACCAATGTAATTATCAATCAATACTTTGTTTTCTTGTTGTTTTAATAAGTAGTACTCATTGCTACGAGTTACTCTTGATTTATTCTTTTTGAAAGGACGGTTTCCCACCACCAAGGCTTGAAGAATATCATAATTTACATTGAAATTGAATTTTTCTGCAAAGCTTGAATAGGAATATTCCTTGTATTCGCCATGATATTTATCGTATAGTTTCACCAAACTATCGTTGAAAAGTGCAGTAGCCACAGTAATGCCGAATGCAGAAACATTCATCCAAATTAAACTGTCTTTACGCATTCTGATATCAACTGTAAAGCTTTGATTATCTTTTGTCGATTTGTACGAAACCTTTGCTTTTGCCTTTAAATATTTGAAGTCAATTTCATCAATTTTTACTTTTTCTTCGTCTGTTGTTTCTGTAGCTACAACTGGTGGCGTAATTACAGGTTGTGTAACGAGCGAATCATTGATAGGTTTAGATTCGGCTAATTTTAGCGAATCTATGACTTGAATATCGGAAGTTTTACTGATATGCTGACGTTTACAAGAAGCAATAAAAAATGTAAACGCTAAAAGAATTAATGAGTAATGTTTCATATTTTAAGATTATGTAATTAATAGCTTGATGATTAAAATCCTTATTCTATTAATTTCATTTCTGCAATTTTTTTATCGATTAAAGTACTGGTTGAGCCAATGGTTTTTGCTTTTTTCCATTGTTCTACCGCTTTTTCTTTCTCTCCTAATTGAAAAAGCACATCTCCATAATGCTCTACAATCGTGCCACTGTTACTTTTATTTTGAACAACAGCTCTTTCTAAATAAATACGAGCTTTGTTGTAGTCTTTCATTACATAAAGTACCCAAGCATAAGTATCCAAATAAGTCCCATTGTCGGGATGTTTTTCTACAAGTCGAGCGCCCATTTCTGCGGCTAATTCCATTTTTTCTTTTCTCAAGGATAGAAAATAGGTATAATTATTCAACACATGGTCATTATTTGGGTCAACTTTTAGGGCAGCTTCGTAGGCTTCATCTGATTTTTGATACTTGCTTAAACTATTATATGTATCGCCCAAAAGTGCGTTGATGTGCTGAACTAATTCAGAGCCTTCAGGCGTGAGTCGTCTGGCTTCTTCTAATGATTCTGCGGCTTTGTTATGATTTCTTTTTTGATAATATGCCGAGCCATTCAAATACCAAAATGCTGCTTGATTTGGAAATACTTCAATTGCTTCTTCGCTGTGAACGATGGCACTGTCGATTTGTCTTAATTTAAAATCAATATTGATGATATTTCCCCAAACTTCATTGATAGATTTATCTAATCTTGCGGCTTTCACATATTCATCTCTTGCTGATTTTTCATCGCCTTTTTGGAAAAGTAAATCGCCATAAATCGCATGAGATTTTGGGTCTTGAGGATTGGTCTTCACCAAGATTTTTACCAAATTGAAAGCAGTTTCTTTTGATTTTTCATCTTTCGCCGTGTTCATGTAACCAATCAAAATACGAGCTTTCGTCGTAACATCAAGGCTGGCATCGGCAAAAGCTAATTCTAATTCACGATTACATTTTTCAATTTCCCCTTTTTCCTGATACAATTGCGCCAGCATAATATGTGCCTGTGCATTTTCAGGATTCATTGTTAATATTTTCTCAAGATATGGAATAGCTTGATCATTGCGTTTGTTAGACATCAACAATTCTGCTTGGTCGATATTATAATCAATCTCTTCTGGGTCTGAAGCAATAAGTTTTTCACCTTCTTTGATGGCGTCCTCTACTTTGCCCATTTTCACCAAAACCATTTGTTTTTGGCGAGTAATTTCTTCGTTAATACCAATGATTTTCTCTGCACGATTATACGATTTTATCGCTTCGTCTAAATGATTATCAAAAATATAAACGGCAGCCTGCGCTACATAAAATTCAGATTTTGAAGGATTCAGCGCAATTAAACTTTGATAGATTTTAGCTGCAGCATCATATTTTTGTTTTCTAACATACAAATCAGCCAGCAATTCTCCATAAGTTTCGTTTGTTGAATTTTGCTGAAAAGCTTTTTCTGCATAAACAATGGCTTTGCTTTCGTCTTTCAATTTTAAATAATTGTTCGACATAGCATATAAAATACCACTATTATCAGGAACGATGGCCAACGCTTTTTCGTAAGCTTCAATAGCTTTGTCATAATCTTCCATCATATAGAATTTCATCCCTTCCGTAAAAAACGATTCGGCTTCAAGCAATTGTGCTTGCGATGTTCCTTCTTTTTTCTTAGAAGATTCACGTTTTTGAGCATACGAAAACTGCGCAATTACCAAGAAAGTAACGAGCAAAGAAGTAATATATCGAAGATTGAAAGTCATCATTAAGTATGTAGCATATTGAAGAAATAAAATACTGCTAAAGTGTTTTGGCTATATCAGCGGTTTTATTTCTTCAAAGTTAAGTAAAATCTGTTTATCCGTTGTTGAATAATATTGTATCAAGCCTAAAACGAATATATTTATCATTAGGTATATCGAAAAGAAATACTTCTTCTTGCTTTTTTCAAGAAAGATAAATTGGAGATTCTTTACTCGTTTGGCTGATAAGCTTGGTCAAGTAATTGAACAACCGCTTGTATTTTTTGGCTATCAGAATAGGCAATTTCATATTCAGGAACTGCTGGCAAACCGCCCATTGCGATGCCTTCTTTTCGATAAATCATGGCTGAATCTTTGGTAGATTTTCCTGTTAAATGAATAGCATCAACGCCAGTTTGAGCAATTGTTAGGGCATTGTTTAGGTTTACGCCACTTCCCACCATGATTTGTATTCTACCGTTTGCTTGTTTGACCAAATTAGCAATTTCTTCGATGCCATCAATGGCGATATTTTTTTGTCCCGAAGTTAAAACTCTTGTACAACCCGCTTCAATAATGGCTTCTAATGCTTCAGCATAATTGGGCGTCATATCAATTGCTCTGTGGAAAGTTACTTGCAAAGGTGCCGCTAGTTTTACTAATTCAGCGGTTTGTTGAATATTTACTTTGCCGTCTGTTTGTAAAATTCCTAAAACGATGCCAGCACAACCGAGTGTTTTCATTGAAAGAATATCAGCTTTCATAACTTCAATTTCTTCGTTGCTATAACAGAAATCTCCACCACGTGGGCGAATCATAGCGTGTACTTCTATGTTTACTTTTTGAGTAACCATTTTCACTAAACCAGCCGAAGGAGTAGTGCCGCCTTCAAACATTGAACTACAAAGTTCTATTCTGTTGGCTTGGGCTTTTTCGGCTGCAATACACGATTCAAAAGAATAAGCGCATACTTCTACAAGTGTTTTTTTAGATAAAGTAAGGTTGGGGGACTTCATTGTAATAAATTTAATGTTTATTTAATCTCTTAAAGTAAGAATTAAGTATTTTGTTGAATTTCAGGATAATAAATGAGTTTGGGTACAAAATTGTAAATAATTATAGCTTTAAGTGTACTTTTTTCAAATAAATTTAGTTAATTCAACACAAGATTTTTCAGAAAAAAGTTTTTCGTAAATAAAAAACGCATACTTTTGCAATCCTGAGAAAAAAGGGAATAAAAAAAGCTAAAAAGTAAGCTGATAAGTATCTTATTTTCAGGATTTTATTTTTAAAATTAGTAATTAATTGTAATCAAATTCATATAATATGTACTGGACACTTGAATTAGCATCCTACCTAGAAGATGCTCCATGGCCTGCCACGAAAGATGAACTAATCGATTTCGCTATCCGTACTGGATCGCCACTTGAAGTAGTTGAAAATTTGCAAGAATTGGAAGACGATGGTCAACCTTATGAAAGCATCGAAGAAATCTGGCCAGATTATCCTACTAAAGATGATTTCTTCTTTAATGAAGATGAATATTAGCATTGGATATTAAGAGTTATCACGAAGTGCCACCTGTTGAGGGTGGCACTTTTTGTTGATACCTAATTTCATTTCACCATAACTGAATATTAACATGAATAATATTAAAGTTAAACTCGTCGCTCAATTCCAGCCTGAACATAAAGCTATTATTTTGCCGATACTTCAAACAGAAGAACTTTCAGTTGAATTAGCGCAGATTGCTGAAACGTTTGGAATTGACGCTCTTTTACTTCAATCAGATTTTAAGGCGGATTTGAAGGAAATACATTCATTCTATTCGACTGATAATCAAAAAGTTATTTTGTTGGGTTTGGGTAAAAAATCCAATTCTTCAGAAATTATTCGTGCTTTTAGAACGCTGATTCATCAGCACAAAAGCAAATTGCCGAATGAAATAACGATTGATGCACGAAAGCTTCCTGAAACTTGGATTGAATTTATCGTAAACGGATGTTTTTTGGGTACTTATGATTTGCGTTTGTACAAAACGGATGAAAAAGTAAGTATCCCACTTTTAGGAAACGATGGCGTTTTGAATGTTCTTACAGAATCGAAAAATGCAATAACTTTCATTGAAAAAGGAAAAGCCATTGCAGAAACACAAATGCAGATTTTTGATTTGATGAATGCGCCCGCAAACAAAAAATCTCCGCATACTTTGGCAAAATGGGCTGTGGCTTCTGGCGAAAAGTACAATTATTCTGTAAAGGTTTTAGAACGACAACAATTGAATAGCCAAAAATTAAATGCGCTTTTGGCTGTTGGACAAGGCAGTGAACATGCTCCGATGTTGATTATTATGGAATATCATTCACCAAAGGCCAAACAAACTGTTGGCTTGGTTGGCAAAGGAGTAACTTTTGATACAGGTGGCATTTCGATAAAATCTTCAACGAATATGCACTTGATGAAGTCGGATATGGGTGGAGCCGCCGCTGTTTTTGGTGCGATAGAATTAGCTGCAAAACTTGAGTTGCCCGTTCATTTAATTGGAATTGTACCTGCTTGCGAAAATGCGGTGGATGGAAAATCGTTCAAGCCAAGTGATGTGATTAATTCTTATTCAGGAAAAACGATAGAAGTTATTGATACTGACGCTGAAGGTAGATTGATTTTAGCAGATGGATTAAGTTATTTGACTCGTAATTTCAAAGTCGATACCATCATTGATTTAGCTACTTTAACAGGAAGTTGTATTGCTACTTTGGGTTATTATGCGGCGGGAATGTTTACGAATAATGATGAATTGGCGGATACTTTAACCGAAGCAGCTAACCAAACTGGCGAGCGACTATGGCGTTTGCCTTTGTGGGATGTTTATAAAGAAGATATTTCTTCGGATATTGCCGATGTACGTAATTACTCTGGGAAACCAATGGCGGGTGCTATTTCTGCGGCAAAATTTTTAGAAGTATTTACAGATAATCACCCAAATTGGGCGCATCTGGATATTGCAGGAACTGCTTTTGGCGACACAGATTTTGCACCACAAAGAGCCGGAACGGCTTTTGGAGTAAGATTATTAGTCGATTTTTTAATGAAAATATAGTACATAGTTTCTTGGCTTAGTCCTTAGATTTTATTAATTTTAGTTAATTCCGAAATCTATGTAAATCCTAAAAACTATGTCTTCAACGCTTTCTTTTCTTTGTATTTCAACTTATTTTAAAGGGAATGAGTTTTTGCGAGCCTGCAAGCAAGCAGGAAATAAAGTGTATTTACTGACCAATAAAAAGCTAGAGTATAAACCTTGGGTAAGAGAATTTATTGATGAAATATTTTATGTAGAAGAAAAAGCGGATGGTTCTATTGATATGAATGAAATTATTTTAGGTTTAGCCTACATGATGCGTTCAAGAAAGGTTGATAGAATTGTTGCTTTAGATGATTTTGATGTAGAAAAAGCAGCTCACCTTCGTGAACACTTTAGAATTCCGGGAATGGGGCAAACCACAGGGCGACATTTTAGGGATAAACTGGCAATGCGCATGAAAGCGCAAGAAGCTGGCATAAAAGTACCGATGTTTTCAAGCTTGTTTAATGATAACGAAATCTTTGAATTTACCCAAAAAGTACAATATCCATGTGTTGTAAAACCTCGCTCAGAAGCTTCTGCAACGGGTATCCGAAAAGTATATAACTCGGGACAATTGTGGGAAGTAGTTCATTATTTGGGCGATCGCCGACATGAGTATTTGGTAGAACAATTTAAACCCGGTGATGTTTTTCATGTTGATTCACTTTCATTAAATGGGGAATTTATATTTTCTCGCTCAAGTCAGTATTTATCAACTCCGATGGAAGTTGCGCATGGCGGTGGTATTTTTCGCTCGGTGACAGTTCCTATCGGTTCAGCACTAGATGTTGAACTTCAAGAAGTAAATGCACAAGTAATGAAAGCTTTTGGCATGAATTACTCTGCCACGCATTCTGAATTCATCAAAGACCATGAAACTGGCGAAATTATATTTCTAGAAACTGCATCCAGAGTTGGAGGGGCAAATTTGGCGGAAATGGTTGAAGCTTCTTCGGGAATTAATTTGTGGCGAGAGTGGGCAAATATAGAAACGGCTGTTGCGAAAAAGGAAGAGTATGTTTTGCCGACTTTTGAAAATCTTTATTCAGGAATTATTATTTCTTTGACAAGACAACAATACCCAAATTTAGCCGACTTTGATGTGCCAGAAATTTGTTGGCGAATGAATGAAGAATATCACATTGGAATGGTTGTTAAATCTGAAAGTCGTGAAAGAGTAATTGAGATTTTAGATGATTTCGCTCAAAAAATTTACCAAAATTTTCATGCTTCGGCTCCTGTTCCCAACAGACCAACACATTAAGTACTTCAGTACAAGTTATCCGTTATCTGAAAACTGTTAATAGTTTGTCCTTCAATAAATTGGTAAAAATAAGATGCCTGAAAACTTTTGAAAAATACTTAATAAAAAGGCGGAAACCACATTGGTTTCAGCCTTTTTATTTTCTTTTACTTTGATACAAATGCACTGGAATTTTATTGTCGCTTTCTTCACTAATAGTATAAAAGCTTGAGCCATCGCTACTAAAGCAAATGCCTTCTCCTTGCGGTTCGGCAGTGTAGGGCAACAAACTTGCGGCACGCTTCAAAGCTGAAGGAATACTTTCATTACTTTGTCGTCGCCAATGAAAAACTTGCAGATAATTTTTGATGAGTATTTCCTGATTATCCGAAGAAATACTTCCATCTGTAATATAAAATGCTTGATTTGTTCCTAACGAAAATGATACTTCTTCTACAAATTCAGCGGTCATTGTTTGGGTAAACGACTGTGGATAAGCAAGTCTATAAAGTCGCTGATTTTTTTCTCGCTTACTCAAAATATAAATATCCTTACTTTGCTGGTCAATCAACATACACTCTGCATCTTTCGCTCCATCAGGATATTTAAAAGTAATTTTTTGAACATTACTTAAAGTATTCACTGCTTGGGTACTTCCTGTAATTGTTGGTTCGGCTACACGATAAATGGCATAATCTTCATATTGAGCATTGTTATCACCAATTTCACCGATATATAAATATGAACCTTCAGTAAAAGTAGCGATTGCGATTGCTTCCCAATCACGATTTGTAGCACCTTCTAAATTGAACTGAAATAAACCTTTTCCATTTTTATCAATCAGGAAAATCCTGTTTTCGTCACCGCTGTCGTTATGTGTCCAGAGATAATCTTTATTTTTCTGACTAGCAATTAAACCTGAAGCTTCGTCGATTGCTTTATTTTCGAGTAAGCCAGCATCAGTAGGATTATCGAAATTATCACTGATTGTCGGTGTCGGATTTGGCTTTTTTTCACAAGAAAACAAAGCCATTAAAAGTAGCATAATAAGCTTTTTCATATTGAGATTGATCTTGAAAAGCCTATTCACTTTCCTTTGGTGGCGTATTTGTATTGATTTCTTCTTCTACTTTGGGCGTTACTTTTACTTTTTTGATTCTACGAGTATCGACTGAAGAAATTCTGAATTTATATTTTTCGTATTCAATTTCTTCGCCAGCATGTGGTAGTCTTGTGAAAAGTTCAATCAAAAGTCCCGCAAGCGATTCACTGTCTTCTCTGGCTTTATCAAAATAATCATTATCAAGCCCCAAAGCACGACAGACATCATTTAAAGAAACTTTTCCTTCAAACTCAAAAGAACCATCGTTAAATTTCACATAACCTAAATCTTCTACATCCGATTCATCATGAATATCGCCTACAATTTCTTCGATAATATCCTCCATCGTCACAATGCCTTCCGTTTCTCCATATTCATTGACTACCACTGCCATGTGTACTCTTTTCTCTTGAAAATCATAGAGTAAATCATCAATTTTTTTACTTTCTGGAATGAAAAAAGTTTGATGCAACAAATCTTGCCATTTAAAATGTTCGTCTTTTTCAAGATGAGGTAAAAGGTCTTTGATGTACAAAATACCTTCTATTTTATCAATGGTTTCTTTGTAAACGGGAACTCTCGAATAGCCAGATTTATTGATTTTATCCATCAATTCGTGGAAGTCGAAAGCAATATCAAAAGCAGTAATGTCTCTTCTTGAACGCATTACACTTTTTGCCGAAGTACTTCCAAAGTTTACAATGCCTTTTAAAATGTCTTTTTCTTGTTCTGATGTGTCTGTACCCGTGGTAATTTCTAGGGCATGATTTAGTTCGTCGGCAGTGATGGTATAACCTTTTCTTTCTACTCTTTTTTCGATAACATTACTTATTCCTAATAAAAGCGAAGAAAGAGGTTGAAAAACGATGGTCGCAATTTCTAATAATGGAGCGGTGATTTTGGCAAAGCGAAGGTTGTTTTGTTGCGCCCATACTTTAGGAATGAGTTCTCCAAAAAATGTAATGATAAAAGTAACACCTACTAAAAGGACTAATGTAGCTACTAATCCTTCCTTTTGTTCTTCACCAACTACTTGTTCGGTTACATAAGTAGAAATGGTAATAAAGGTAATGTTGACTAAATTGATGGAAATCAATAAAGTAGCAAGAAGTAACTGTGGTTTGTCTAGTAATTTAGAGATTTTTCGTTCTGTTCCGCTGTCGCTATCACGGCAAGCAGCACGTTCTTCGGCAGATAATGAAAAGAATGCAACTTCAGAGCCAGCCAATAAAGCTGATAAAATTAATAAGCCCAATAGAATCAAGGCATTGATTCCATAAACGCTATAAGAAGAGGTGCTTTCAACTTGGGCTAAAAGCACCAAAATCGGGTGAGGTTCGTCGGATAATCGGGTTTCCAAAATATAATGGGTTTTAGTTTCTAGTGATTAAATTGAAATGATTGGTAATTAAGCATTTTCAGGCTATCTTTTTTGATAGTTTCGAATGAAAAATATTAATTACCAATCTCTAATCACCAAATAACTTATAATTTAAAATGGTAAATCATCACTGTCGTCACTACCAGTATTATTATTGAATTCAGGCGCTGGTGCTGCCGTTCTTACTGGTGCTGGACGTTGCTGTTGTGCTGGCATTGCTGAACCACTTTCTGCACTTCCTTCATTACTTGCTCTACCGCCAACTAAGGTCATTGAAGTACCTCTAATTTTAATTGTTTTTCTTACGATATTATCTTTATCAGTATATTCTTCAGTACGAATTTTGCCTTCTACATACACTGAATCTCCTTTATGAAGATATTGTTCTGCGATGTTAGCCAAATTGTCCCAAAGTTCAATTCTATGCCATTCTGTTTGTTCTACTCTTTGCCCATCCTTGTTATTGTATGCCTCAGAGGTTGCAATGCTAAAAGTTGTCACTTTCGAGCCACTCGGTAGGGATCTTACTTCTGGATCAGAGCCCAATCTTCCTAAAAGAATTACTTTGTTTACGCCAGCCATTTTTGTTTGTTTTTAAAAGTTTGAGAACCTATGTGAATTTAATGAAAAACTTACAACTTACCAATTTATACCAAGGTGCTAATGCTATGATTTAGCTTTTACCAAGTAAAAAAAGTTCATTCTAAAAATCTATTTTTTATTCAAATACATACTCTTTTAAGTAATTATTTACCAAGGTTGATTTAGGTAAATCATCAACTTCATTGAGGTTGTACCATTCAAGTTCTTGTGGCAAATGTAAGAGAAAATGATTATCTACTTCTAAATGCCAAAATTTTGTTTGTATGCGCTGATGAGTAAGTATATGGGTGTATATGCTTGATTCTCTTTTGATTAAGGAGTTTTTTATTAATTCAGACAAGAAAGTGTCTTCCATAGCAAGATACGATAAATCTTGAATATTTTCCTCAATTTCTTTCAGATAAAAATCATACATTCCTTCCCAAACATCTCTTCCTAATCTTTTACGCATGGCAAAATTACCATTTTGTTCGATGATAAAGTAATTAAAAAAACGTTCTTTTACTTTTACCTTTTTCGTTTTTATTGGTAATAAGGATACTTGTCCAGTGGCATTCGCCACACATTCCATCGCCAGTGTACAGAACATACAATCGGGCGAAGCAGGAGTACAGTGCATTGCTCCGAATTCCATAATGGCTTGGTTGTGCGTAGCCGAATCGCTTGCCGGTAATACACTTTCAGCCAATTGTGTAAATACTTTCTTAGCATCCTTGCCCGAAATATCGGTTGTTTCACCAAATACTCTTGACAATACTCTGTAAACATTACCATCTAAAACAGCTACTTTTTCACCAAAAGCGAAAGAGGCAATCGCCGCCGCAGTATAAGTGCCGATTCCTTTTAATTTTAATAATTCCGAATATTTTTCTGGAAATACTCCGTTATAATCTTCCACAACCATTTTGGCGGTTTTGTGCAAATTCCTTGCTCTGGAATAATAGCCCAAACCTTGCCAAAGCCTGAGTACTTCGTTTTCATCAGCATTTGCTAAATCTTGTACAGTAGGAAAGGCCTCCACAAACTTATAATAGTAAGGCATGCCTTGTGCAACCCTAGTTTGTTGAAGAATAATTTCAGATAACCAGATGTAATATGGATTCTGAGTGTTTCGCCAAGGTAAATCTCGTTTATTTTGAAGATACCAATTCGTAATTTTTTTTGAGAAAAAATCGTTTTTCAAGGGATGAGTAGTTTGTTTGTTCACAAATAGAGATTTGTACTTAAAATGAGTGATTTTGTTGCTTTTTCAAGAAAATCACGTAAAAATTGATATTCGAGAACGGTTTTCAGTTTTGGCAAACGGTTCAAAATTAAGCAATTACGAAAAAAAAGTTCGGATAATATTTTTTTGTTTCTTTCATAATTCAAACCAAAGCCGTACCTTTGTGACCCTTAATAATCAAGGGGTTACGAAAGTAATGATTTCATCACTAAATTCAAGGTGAACTCTACCGTTATTTTCAATGCTGAAACGCAACCAATCATTATTTGTTTAACATATTTTTTATTAATCCTAAAATTTTCAAAAAGTGACTAAAGCAGACGTAATCGCAGAAATTTCAGACAAGACTGGTATCGACAAAGCAGATGTATCAAGTGCAATTGAGTCTTTCTTTTCGGTAGTTAAAGACAACCTTGCGAATGGTGAACCAATTTATGTAAGAGGTTTCGGAAGTTTTGTAAACAAGAAAAGAGCACACAAAATCGCTCGTAATATCTCTAAGAATACTTCAATTGAGATTCCAGAACACTTTATTCCTAGTTTCAAACCTGCAAAAACTTTTGTAGAACAGGTTAAGTCAAACGCAAAATAGATTAAGTTTAGTTGTCTGTTCAAATTCTTTGTTATCCGTGGGTGGCGCTTTAACAGTGATTTGGGTTTTAAATTTACCTTAACAGATAAATTAATAGCTTAAAAAACTAAGAAATCATGCAAAAGTCTTTTATCATTATCATCGTAATTGCCTTCGGATTAGTTGGCGGTTTGTACAGTTTACCCAAAGTAGTTGTTAGCGATGAGAAAAGGACGTTAGAGCAATCTTCAAATGAAGCCCCTGCTGCAACTGCTAATCGTGATAAAGCGACAGCATCGAAAACAGAAGAGAGTGCCGAAAGTCATGGAGCAACATTGAGTGTTGAACAGCAACGTGTGATTGCGCAATTGAAGGGGAGTTATTTGAATGGGAGTACTGCGAAAGTAAAAATGAAGGCAGCGGATGAATTAATCGCTAAATTTGTGGAATACACTCGCTTCGACAGTGCTGCTTATTATGCCGAGGAAGTAGCCAAAATCGAACCCTCAGAAACGAATTTGATGAAAGCAGGTAATTTGTATTACGAAGCATTTACCTACTCGCTTCAAGCGGAAAAAACAACTGTGTTAGGGGAAAAGGCCAGAGAGATTTTTACGAAAGTTTTGGCGAAAAATCCTGAAAACTTGTTGGCAAAAACCAACATGGCAATGACTTACGTTTCAACTTCTACGCCCATGCAGGGAATTACGATGTTGAGAGAAGTAATTGCAAAGGAACCAGATTATGAACCAGCTTTGTTCAGTTTAGGTATTTTATCGATTCGTTCAAATCAGTTTGGAAAAGCGGTTGATCGTTTCAAACAAATTTTAAAGAATAACCCGTCGAATTCAAAGGCGGCTTTGAATTTAGGATATTGTTTAGCTGAACTAGACAGAAAGGAAGAAGCCAAGGAAATTCTTGAAAAAGTACTGAATAATAGTACAGATTCACAAGAAAAAGCCGCAGCAAATGAAATTCTGTCAAAATTAAAGTAATATTGTATTTTAAATATTACTTTTCGAGCTTCTTTAGCATCAGAAATACAAAAAAATTAAACATATTTTTAACATTTAAATCCTTTTATAATCATGCCTTGCGGAAAAAAAAGAAAGAGACATAAGATCTCAACGCACAAAAGAAAGAAGCGTCTTAGAAAAAGTAGACATAAGAAGAAGTAGTTAAGGCAATAAGGAATGGGCAAAGTAAATATTTATTACGACTCTTTTTTCCTTTCGCCTTGATACCCAAAAAACAGGCAGAATCTCCTTTATGGAGTTTGCCTGTTTTTGTTGTTTTTGTGAGATTGTTTGCTTGAAAGAAAAGTTTAATTACATAAAGGTTTCATTCTCAGTTTTTTATGTAATTATTGGTCATGACATTTTGGGGATATGTATTGATTTTGAAGAAATTCACTGAGTATTAATACTCGATGTTTTAATTGTTAATAAATGAAATTTAACGAGATTATTTATAAAATCATTTGCTTAACCAAGATATTCACCCACATTAAAGTCAACTTAAAAAAATTAAATTACAGACAGATTTCATTTAATAATTATCGTTTTTAAACGATGATTCCCCTAATAAAAAATCGATTTTCTCCTTTTTTTCTAGGCTCGCACATATCTGTAATTTCCTAATTTTTTAAAGACTTAACTCAAAAGCATACTCACTAACTACGACGTCCTTCATATCTCTTTCATTTCTAAATGCTTTAATCACCTGTGAGTAATGAATTAATTATCAATTCGACTCCCAAAGGTGACCGCATAGCTTTGTTGCAAGACAAGCGTATTGTGGAATACCACTTAGAGGAGTCTGAACCACACTTTTCAGTCGGAGATATTTATCTCGGGACGGTCAAGAAGATGGTAACGGGATTGAACGCTGCCTTTATTGATATTGGCTATGAGAAAGACGCCTTTCTTCATTATCATGACTTAGGTCCGAACGTCAATTCCTTAAACAAATTTACGAAAGAGGTTATCGCTGAAAGATTGCAGTCTGGACGATTAGATAACTTTAAGCTAGAACCTGAAATTGACAAGCACGATAAAATTGATAAAGTATTAAGTAAAAATACGCCGATTTTAGTGCAAGTTGTAAAGGAACCTATCTCGACAAAAGGACCTCGTTTATCTTGTGATATTTCTATCGCAGGACGTTACACAGTCTTAGTTCCTTTTTCGAATGGGGTGAATATCTCCAAAAAAATTACCGCAAAAGCCGAACGTCAGCGTTTACAACGTTTGATGTCTTCGATTAAACCTGCGAATTTTGGAGTGATTGTAAGAACAGTAGCCGAAGGAAAAGAAGTAGAGGAATTGGATAAAGACCTCCGTGAATCCATCGCTAAATGGGATGCTGGTATGAAAGCACTGAAAAGTGCGAAACCACGTGACAAAATAATCGGTGAAATGAGTCGTGCAACATCAATGTTGCGAGATTTATTAAATGAAAATTTTGATAGCGTTGTTGTTGATACGCCCGAATTGTTTCAAGAAGCCCGCAATTATGTTTCGAATATTGCTCCTGAAAAGGAAAAAATTGTGAAACTTCACCAAGGCAAAAATAAAGTTTTTGAACAATTGGGTATCGAAAAACAACTGAAAATGTTGTTTGGACGCTCAGTAAGTTTACCGCAAGGTGGCTATTTAATTGTAGAACACACAGAAGCTTTACACGTAATTGATGTAAACTCTGGAAATAAATCTAACAATGAGGATGGTCAAGAAGCGACGGCGCTGAGTGTAAACCGTGAAGCTGCTAAAGAGATTGCTCGTCAGTTAAGACTGCGAGATATGGGCGGAATTATCGTCATTGACTTCATTGATATGAAAAGACCTGAAAACAAGAAATTGATTCAGGACATCATGAAAGAAGAAATGAAAACCGACCGTTCGAAATATACCATTTTGCCTTTGACGAAGTTTGGTTTAATGCAAATTACTCGTCAACGTGTTCGTCCTGAGATGAATGTTGTTACAGCAGAAAACTGCCCAACTTGTGGCGGAACAGGTAAAATTACAGCAAGCATTGCTATTTCGGATATTATCGAGCATCATCTAGAACACATTCTTGAGAAGCAAAACGAAAAGAAACCAACAATTTTATTACATCCATTTTTACACGCATATTTTACAAAAGGTTTCCCTTCAATTCGTATGAAGTGGTTCTTTAAATATAAAACTTGGGTGAATTTAATTCAAGATACTTCCTTTGGAATTACAGATTTCAAATTTCTGAACGACCATAGCGAGCCAATTGAATTAAATGGATAAAAGATAATTACTTGTATAACAGCCTGATTTCTTCTTGATTTCAGGCTGTTTTTTTTGCCTATATTTGTGTAAATATTATTCTGAAATGCCTCAAAAAAACGCTAGAAATTATTGGTGGTTAAATGTTAATCCACGCCTTTGGTCGATAGACTCGTTCAAACTTGGACAAGTGCAGTCTTATACTTCCCACAATGAATTTGACCATAAACGTAGAATCTATAAGTATTTCGAGGCAGTTAAAAAAGGCGATTTGGTGATTGGCTATGAATCTACACCAGTAAAACAAATCAAAGCTATTTTTGAAATCACCGAAGCACTTCATTTCGACCCTTATCATGGTGAAATTATTTCCTTTAAAATGAAGGAGAAAGTTCCTGAACCGATTGACTGGATTGAACTAAAATCTATTCAATTTTTTAAAGATTCAGAAGTATTAAAAAACAATCAAGGAAGTTTATTCAAAATTACAGAAGATGAATTTGAGGCAATTCAAGCCATGATTGATGCACAGAAAGAAGCAATGATTAGCGAAGACGTATTAATCCCTTATGAAAAAAAAGATGCTTTAGTCGATTTATTTATGGATGAAGAGCAGTTTGAGGAAATACTTGAAACGCTGAAATACAAGAAAAACATCATACTTCAAGGTCCTCCGGGCGTGGGCAAAACTTTTATCGCCAAGCGTTTGGCTTATACTTTGGTCGGAACGCAAGATGATTCCAGGATAAAAATGGTACAGTTTCATCAGTCGTACTCTTACGAAGATTTTATTCAAGGTTTAAGACCTGATGGTGACGGAGGTTTCAAACTTAAAAATGGCGTATTTTATGAGTTTTGTCGCCAAGCACAGCGCAATGCTGGTATCGACCATTTCTTTATTATTGATGAAATAAATCGTGGAAATTTGAGTAAAATTTTTGGTGAATTATTGCTCTTGATTGAGTCTGACAAGCGTGGAAGAGTGAACGAAATGCCTTTAACCTATGGTGATAAAGATTCTGAGCCTTTTTATGTACCAGAGAATTTGTACATCATCGGCACGATGAATACTGCCGACCGCTCTTTGGCAATGATTGATTATGCTTTACGCCGACGTTTCGCTTTTATTACTTTAGAACCTCTTTTCAATCAAAAGTTTGAGACATATTTGGTTCAAAAAGGAGTAGAGAAAAGCTTTGCAGAAAGACTAAGTAAAGCAATTACTCAGCTAAATCAAGTGATTTCGAATGACAAAAACCTGCAAAAAGGTTTTCAGATTGGACATAGTTATTTTTCAACTTTTGCTAACGAAGAAGATACTCGAAAATGGTATCGTAGGATTGTAAATCTAGAAATCGCTCCTCTTTTAGAAGAATATTGGTTTGATAATGAGGAGAAAGTAAGAACTGAAATTAAGAAATTACTTGATATTTTTTAGCTTGTAGCTTTGAGTAATGAGCTTTGAGCTTTTTATTTTTTAGTAAAAATACTCCTCACTCCGCATTCAAAACTCCACACTCAAAATGATTCCTATTGAAAACATATATTTCTTACTCTGCTACGCTTGGAATCGGCTAGAGGAAAAAGAGTTGATGAATGTTTCTACGATTGAAGTACCCGATTTGCCTAATTTATTAGCTAAAGTACTTTTAAAAGGCATGAAAGCCTTGATAAATCGTGGTTTGGATAAACAATATATTGCTGAACAAAATCTTTATCAAGGCATTAAAGGAAGAGTAGCTTTTAATTATTCTCTTCGTAAAAATCTTTTTCAACAAGGTTTGGCAATGTGCGAGTTTGATGAACTTTCAATAAATATTTTACCGAATCAAATCTTAAAAACTTCATTACAGAATGTTATAAAACTGCCAACGCTTGATAGAAAATTGAAGAGAGATATTCAAGCTGTTTTGTATCAATTAACGGATGTTGATGCAATTGAAATTAGGAATGGTACTTTTTCAAGTGTTCAGATTCACCGTAATAATCAGTATTATCTTTTTCTATTGAATATTTGTGAATTGTTGCATCAAAACCTATCCATTCATGAAAAAACGGGAGAAGTAAAATTCAAAGATTTTTTGCGAGATGAACGCCAAATGGCTAGGCTTTTTGAAGAATTTGTACGTAATTTTTATAAAATAGAAGTACCAGAAGCAAAAGTCTTTCGAGAAGATTTACATTGGCAATTTACGGGAGAACAAATGCAGTTTTTGCCCAAAATGCAAACGGATATTTCAATCAAATTGCCTTCAAATCGGAAGATTATTATTGATGCAAAGTATTATTCAGAAACACTTCAGCATTTTTATGATGCCGAGAAAATACATTCTCGGAATTTATACCAAATGTTTGCCTACTTGAAAAACCAGCCCAACCTACAAGCGGAAGGTATTTTGTTGTACCCAACTGTCCAGAAAAGTCTAAGCCTCACTTATACTTATGAAGAACATCGAATCAGGGTCGAAACGTTGAACCTCAATCAACCGTGGATAGAAATCAAAAGAGATTTACTGTTGATATTAGAAAGAAAATTCAACGAGCTGGAAACTCGTTCTTCTGAAAATATTTAAAAATCAATTGTGAAAATTTTTGTTTTTGCATTGAAGATAAATGACTTTTTTTCATCTTTTACAAAGACATTCACGATGTTAGTTTGGTCTTCAAACATATCAATGAGTACATCATTTTTTAATCTTAGTCCTGAAAGTGCTTCGTTCATTGGTAATTCTAAGTAAATCCAAGTTGCGTCTCCTTCTTTTTCTTTTCCTATGTATTGAATGGCTTTGAGTTGATTCTTAGCATTAACCAACATAAAGTGTTTTTTCACATATTGTTCTACCAAAGCATCGTTTTTATCGTTGTTTTCAACAATAATTTTCTTATTCTGATTATCGTGCGAAAGTACTTTTTCCAAATCATCCGTAAATACTCTTACACTTACTTCAAACCCTTTACTTTTAGCATTATAGCGCATTTCGGTAAGGCTGGTATGAAATGCGTGCAAAGTATTACTTAGTTTGAAACTACTTGAAAGAATGATGATTCCTAAAAGTAAAAACCTGCCAAGATTGTTCATCTTGACAGGTTTTAAAATATTGTTATTTTTGATAGTCGTCATTTATTTAAAAAATGCTTTGAATGCTCCGTTTCCTAGTACAAAAACCATTAAGGCTAACAAGATTACTGTTCCTACTTGTTGCGCTCTTTCTAATACTTTTTCTGATGGCGGACGACCAGTGATGATTTCATACAATAAGAACAAAGCGTGACCACCATCAAGCGCAGGAATTGGCAATAAATTCATAAATGCCAAAGCCATTGAAAGTAAACCTGTAAGTGTCCAGAAATTTAACCAATCCCAGTGAGCACCGTACATTTCAGCAATTTCAAAAGGTCCGCTCAAGGCTTTATCGGCACGAACATCGCCTGCAAAAATCTTTTTGAAACCTTTAACATTTTTCACAACTACATCAAATGCGTCTGTTGCACCCATTACAAAGGCTTGGCCGATGGTATAATCTTCGTGTGAGAATTTGATTATGCGTTCTGCTGCAAAGCCTAATTTACCTTCTTTGGTAACGGTCATGTTAATGGTATCTACTTTTCCTTGTCTTTCAATACCAAAAGCAACGTTTTTTCCAGCATATTTTGTTAAGCTATCTTTTAATAATTGATAGAAAACAACTGGATGTCCATTCATACTTACTATTCTATCACCCGCTTTCAAGCCGACTTTGTAGGCAGGTAAGTCTTCTGGTGCAGACTTACCAAAAAGTTTACTTAATAAAGAAGGTTTTTTAGGTTCTGTTACTTGTGCAATTTTGAATGGATATAATGGTTGAATGAATTGGTCTTTTTGGTCAGATAATTTATTCAAGAAATCAGAAGGAATTACTACTTCGATAGTTTTTCCAGCACGTTCTACGGTATAAGAAACATCATCATCGAGAATTGCACCACCGATTTCGCTATATTCTTTGAAATCTTTTCCGTTTACTTTCAATACTTTATCGCCAGTTTTAAAACCAACTTCTTGTGCCAAACTACCAGCATAAATACCGTTTTTGTTTAGTTCGTCTTTAGCGATATAATTATTTCCAGTTTTATAATTGATACCGAAGTAGATAGCAACTCCCAAAATTACGTTGACAATAATTCCACCAAGCATTACAATTAAACGTTGCCAAGCTGGTTTTCCACGAAATTCCCAAGGTTCAGGAATGGCAGATAATTTTGAAGCATCTTGTGTTTCGTCAATCATTCCGGCAATTGAAACATAACCACCTAATGGAAACCATCCTAAACCATATTCTGTATCACCGATTTTCTTTTTGAATAAAGCGAAGTTTAAAACAGTAGGTACTGGAAACAAAAAGTCGAAGAAAAGATAGAATTTATCAACACGCATTTTGAACCACTTTGCGGTAATATAATGCCCAAATTCATGTAAACTTACTAAAATTGACAGTCCTAAAATTAACTGCCCCGCCATAACTAAACCGTCCATTTGTTAAGTGTTATCTCGTAAAATCAAATTTATTTACGATTTGTGTTCTAAGATTTTTTACTGATTAAATATTGAAATTAAACTAGCGTTTGGGCTAGTCTTCTTGTTGCTTGGTCTGTCTGAATATAATCATCAATACTTGGCTTTTGAATAAAATCCACTTTACTCATGCAGTTTTCGATGAGGTCTGACATCTCTAAAAAACCAATTTTGTCTTGTAAAAAGGCTTCAACAGCAATTTCATTGGCTGCATTCATGATACAAGGAAGGTTTCCGCCTTTGTCCATCGCCTCGAAAGCTAATTGCAAGTTACGAAATGTTTCGGTATCAGGTTGTTCAAATGTTAGAGAAGGATATTTTGTGAAGTCGAAACGTGGAAAATCTGATTTTATTCTATTCGGAAATCCCAAAGCAAATTGAATAGGAAGCTTCATATCAGGCAAACCCATTTGTGCTTTCATAGAACCATCTTCAAACTGAACCAAAGAATGAATGATTGATTGCGGATGAACAACAACTTCAATTTGCGAAGCTTTCAACCCAAATAACCATTTTGCTTCAATTACTTCTAGTCCTTTGTTCATCAAACTGGCAGAATCAATCGTGATTTTAGCACCCATTACCCAATTTGGATGTTTTAGTGCCTGAGCTTTGGTTACTTTTGCCAAATCTTCACGTTTTTTTCCTCTGAATGGACCACCTGAAGCTGTTAAAATTATTTTTTCGATTGGGTTATGAAATTCTCCAACCAAGCATTGAAAAATAGCAGAATGTTCAGAATCAACTGGATAAATATTTACTCCTTTTTCTTCGGCAAGTTTAGTAATTAATTCTCCAGCAACAACTAAAGTTTCTTTATTGGCAAGTGCAATATGTTTACCAGCTTCAATGGCTTTGATAGTAGGCAATAAACCTGCATAACCAACCATCGAAGTAAGAACTATGTCAATAGAATCCATTTGAACAACAGATTCTAAGGCTTTTGCACCAGCATAAACTTTTATTCCTGCGTTATCTAATGCTGAATGTACTTTATCGTATAAATCATCATTGCCAATAACAACACAATTTGGTTTGAACGTTAAACTTTGTTCAATTAATAAATCGGCATTGTTTTGGGCTGTTAATACTTCTACTTCGAAGATGTCTTCGTTGGCTTTTATTACTTCTAAGGCTTGTGTTCCGATTGAACCCGTTGAGCCTAAAATGGCAATTTTTCTTTTTTGCATAAATGATATTAGCCTTGAGCAATTAGTTGCAAGCTATGAGTCTTATTATCAGACGGTTTGCAAATTAGATTATTGGTGAAATCTAATTTTTTCTCAAAACTTATTCTTGAAATTATCAGTAAGAAGTTTTAAGCGGGTTAATTGTCTTTTATGATTAGATTAATGATATAAAATTAAAGAGCCCAACCCAGAATTTGGCTAATAAAGTGCGAAAATAACGAAGGTTTTAGGAGCAATGTAAAAGCAATTCCAAAAGCAGCACCATAAAGGTGAGCTGAGTGCCCAATATTATCTAAATTTCGTTTCGACATATAATAAGAGTACGCCGAATACAAAATGGCATAAATAAAACCTGGCATTGGAAAGAAATATACATAAATCTGAGCCGTCGGTTGGAAAAGAATTGCTGAAAACACAACTGCCGAAACACCACCAGAAGCACCCAGTGCATTATAATAGCGGTCGTTTTTATGGTCTGCATAACTTGGCACATTCGCAAAAATAATACCTAATAAGTAAAGAGCAGCATAAAGCAATGAACCAATATCTGAGCCGAAAATTTCTGAAAAATAATATTCTACAATATCTCCGAAAAAATACAAACTCAGCATGTTGAAAAATAAATGTCCATAATCAGCATGTAAAAAACCAGAAGTTAAGAAACGATAGTATTCTTTGTATTCTTTTACTGAATATGGATGCATAATCCACTTATTCAAAACAGTTTGATTATTCCAAGCATAAAGGCTCAGTGCAATCGTAATTCCAATAAAAATGTAAGTTAATGACATATTATTTTTTTAGAATATCTGTGGAAAAGAATTTGAATGAAACGACAAATTCTCAATTTTTATAAAACAAAAACAGCCGAAACAATTGGTTCGACTGCCAGTATCTTTCATTACAAATTTACGTTAAACCTCTCTATCAATCAAAGTTTCAGCAAATGTTCGTAGAATAAGCTTTCTGTCTTCATCTACTTTTAGCGAATCTAGCGCTTCAAAAGCTTTATCGAAGTAAGTATTAATTTTTATCGTTGCTACTTCACGAATACCTAAAGTATCATAAATGGCTGTAACTGCTTTTACTTTTTCGGTAGCGTCAAATTCTTTCAGAGAAAGCCATTTGTCTAAAGCTAATTTGGTTTCACCTTCGGCTTTTTCCAAAGCTTCTATCAACATAAAAGTTTTTTTATTCGAAATAATGTCGCCACCTACTTGTTTTCCGAATTTCTCAGGGTCGCCGTAAACGTCTAATAAATCATCTTTTAGTTGGAAACCTAAACCAATATTTAGACCAATGTTATAAAGTAAATCACACGATTTTTCGCTTGCTCCACCAATAATTCCACCTAATTCTAAGGCATAACCCAAGAGTACTGAAGTTTTTAATTTAATCATTTCAAGATATTCTTCTTCGCTAACGTTTTCACGATTTTCGAAATTCATATCTAATTGTTGTCCTTCACAAACTTCTGCGGCAGTACGATTAAATCTTTTTAAAGCTTTTTTAAATTTAGCATCTTCTACAAACATCAATAATTCGTAAGCTTGCACTAGCATTACATCGCCCGAAAGAATGGCAGTATTATCATTCCATTTGGCATGAACTGTCGGTTTGCCACGACGCAAGGGCGCTTTGTCCATGATGTCATCGTGCATTAAAGTGAAATTATGGAAAACTTCTACCGCAGTAGCAGGTTTAATTGCTTTTTGCCAATCGTCTGTGAATAAGGCTGTTGCCATTAAAGTCATTAATGGTCTCATCCTTTTACCACCCAAAGACATTAAATAGCGGATGGGCTCATATAATTCTTCGGGATGTTCACCGTAAGTTTGCTGGGAAAATTCTTCGTTGAGAGCTTGTACGAATTGTGTAAGTTTCATTTAATAATTGATAGTTTCTCTTTGAGAGTAACGCACTCCATGTTAGAAATGTTATGAATTGTCAAAAATAGAAAGAAGAATTTAAACTCTCACTCGTTTCAGATTTATTTTGGCTAACTTTGCAAAACCTCTAAACGAGGTCTATATTATATGCTCAACCATCAGCTCAAACTCCGTAAACCACTTGCCGTTTTTGATTTAGAAACGACAGGTGTAAATGTTGTCAAAGATCGCATTGTAGAAATCAGTATTGCCAAAGCTAATATTGATGGAACTGTGACAGTAAAAACCCGTCGTGTAAATCCTGAAATGCCGATTCCACTCGAATCGTCACTTGTACATGGTATTTATGATGAAGATGTTGCGAATGAACCCACCTTCAGACAAATAGCTAAGTCGATGGCTCAGTTTTTAGAAGGTTGCGATTTGGCAGGTTTTAATTCTAATCGTTTCGATGTTCCGATTTTAGTAGAAGAATTTTTAAGAAACGAAGTAGATTTTGATATTAAGAATCGTCGATTAATAGATGCACAACGTATTTTCCATTTGATGGAACCTCGTACTTTGTCGGCTGCTTATAAATTTTATTGCAAGAAAGAGTTAATTGATGCCCATTCTGCAGAAGCAGATACGATTGCTACTTTAGAAGTACTGAATGAACAAGTGAAGTATTATGAAGGAGTAAAAATTAAAGACAGCAATGGCGTAGAATTTGAGCCTGTAAAAAACGACATGGATGCTTTGCATGAAATCACAGCGTCTAAATTGGTTGACTTTGCTCAAAGAATGGCATTTAATAAAGATGGAATCGAAGTAATCAATTTTGGTAAACACGCAGGCAAGCCAGTTGTTCAAGTATTAAAGGAAGAACCTTCTTATTATGATTGGATGATGAAGGGCGATTTCCCGATGGATACCAAAAGAAAACTCACAGAAATAAAGTTAAGAGCTTTCAATAACAAGTAAATTAGCATAAGACAAAGGTTAGGTCAGAATAAACCTACACTTTTGTCTTATGTTTTTATGCTTTTATCAGTTTTTCCTTAATTTTGCTGATAAGTTTTCATTATTAAGCAGTCTATGTAAAGTGAAGGACGTTTTGTTTGGTTTAAAGTGTTTTATGTCAATATTTTAAAATCACAACTCATCACTCATAATTCATAACTCTTATTTAATTTGTCTGTAAACAAACAAATAGGTCTTTTTGATTTAGCAAAACAAGTTTCGTTTTAATAAGTTCTCAAGCAGAAACGCAATACTCATGCAACAAATACCTGATGTCATCCGAGAAATACCCTTGAACTATTATGTTTGGTTCAGTGCCGCATTATTTTGTATCGGAATTATTGGCGTATTAACACGCCGCAATGCAATCATCATCTTCATGTCGGTAGAATTAATGCTCAATTCAGTAAATTTATTACTGGTAGCATTTTCTTCTTACAAAGCAGACCCCGCTGGGCAAATCTTTGTGTTTTTTATCATGGCTGTAGCAGCGGCAGAAGTAGCAGTTGGGCTTGCCATTATTGTGATGATTTACAGAAATATCCAGACAATTGATGTTGGTTTGTTGAATAAATTGAAATGGTAATCTTCCAATTTAAAACATTATCATCTTCAACTTAGAAAACTTTCAAATTAGAATTATGTCTCTAATTACACTCATTCCACTATTTCCCTTAATCGGCTTCCTTATCAATGGAATCGGTTTCCGTCATGTTCCTAAATCTTTAGCTGGCATTATTAGCTCTGCGGCGGCATTTGCATCTTTTGCTTGTGCTTTAACCTTGTTTTTAGGCTTTAATGGTCAACCGCAAATTATTCATTTATTCGACTGGATTACAGTTGGTACTTTGAATATTTCGATGTCATTTCAGTTAGATCAATTGTCATTATTAATGCTTTTGATTATTACTGGCGTAGGAACTTTGATTCATATTTATTCAATTGGCTACATGAGCCACGACGAAGGTTTTGGTAAGTTTTTTGCTTTCTTAAACCTATTTTTGTTCTTCATGCTTTTATTAGTAATGGGTTCAAACTATGTCGTGATGTTTATTGGTTGGGAAGGCGTAGGTTTATGTTCTTATTTATTGATTGGTTTCTGGAATAAAAATAGTAATTATGGAAATGCTGCTCGCAAAGCCTTTATTATGAACCGTATCGGTGACTTGGGCTTTTTGTTAGGTATTTTCTTAATTATCAATCATTTTGGTTCTGTAGAATATTCAGAAGTATTTAGTAGAATTGCTGAAGGTGGTTATTCTTCTGGCGATAAAACTTTATTCTATATTACGATTCTTCTATTTATTGGAGCAATGGGTAAATCAGCCCAAATTCCATTATATACTTGGTTGCCAGATGCAATGGCTGGTCCAACACCAGTTTCGGCCTTGATTCACGCTGCTACGATGGTTACTGCTGGTATTTACATGATTATTCGCTCGAATATTATGTATTCATTGGCACCAGAAACTCTTGATATTGTAGCTTGGGTAGGTTTGGCAACGGCTTTATTAGCGGCTTCAATTGGTCTTTTCCAAAATGATATTAAAAAAGTATTGGCTTACTCTACAGTTTCTCAGTTAGGCTACATGTTTATGGGCTTAGGAGTAATGGCTTATTCTTCTTCGTTTTTCCACGTAATGACACACGCTTTCTTTAAAGCCTTGTTATTCTTAGGAGCAGGTTCTGTGATTCATGCGATGTCTGATGAACAAGATATTCGTTCAATGGGCGGACTTCGTAAAAAACTACCAATTACTTTTATTACTTTCCTAATTGCAACGATTGCTATTTCAGGTATTCCTCCATTTGCAGGTTTCTTCTCGAAAGATGAAATTCTAGCACATGTTTTCGAACACAACAAATTAATGTGGGCATTCGGTGTTTTAGGTTCGATAATGACTTCATTCTATATGTTCCGTTTATTGTTTCTTACTTTCTTCGGAGAATTCAGAGGAACGGAAAAACAAAAACATCATTTGCACGAATCGCCAATTGCGATGACAGCTCCATTAATGATTCTTGCAGTACTTTCTGCCATTGGTGGATTCTTTAATTTTCCACATATTTTTGGTGGTCACGCTAGTTTAGCAGAATTTATGGCGCCATTGTTTGAACATTCAGCAATTGAACATGTTGCCGTAGATGAATCACTTGAAATTAAATTAATGATTGTTTCTGTCGTTGCTGCTTTACTTTCTGCGGGCGTTGCATACTTTATTTATGTAGTGAAGAAAACCGTTCCAGTAGCAGAAGGAGAGGAAACAGGCTTACAAAAAGTAATTTACAACAAATATTATATCGACGAATTGTACGATACTCTTTTTGTAAAACCAATCACAGCACTTTCTAATTTCTTTAGAGAAGTAATTGAATTCTTAGTAATAGATTTAATTGTAGAAGGAGTTGGAAAACTCGTGAAAACACTTTCAAGTGAAGTTCGTTTACTTCAAAATGGAACAACGGGTTATTATATTTTTGCAATGGTTTTATCAATTGCAGCGATATTAGTTTGGAGCTTGAAAAGTTTCCTTTTGGGATAGATTAAAGACAATATAAATACATTGAAAGATTTGCTCATTACAAATCCGATTGATAAAAAAATATGCTAACACTTTCTCTCATTCTTCTTCCCATTATTGCAGGGCTAATTACATTAGTCATCAAGGGAGAAACCGCTAAAACTGTTGCCTTGGTCTTTGCTTTTGCTGAGTTGGCTTTAGGAGCGTACTTGTATAAGTCATTTGTGCCAGACGCTACTTCACAATTTGGCGTAAGTTATGATTGGATTCATTCAGCTGGAATAAAATTTTCTGTAGGAGTTGATGGTATCAGTTTGATTTTGGTATTTCTTACCACTTTAATGGTACCTTTTATCATTCTTTCTACTTTTGGAGCGGAATATAAAAATAGTTCAAATTTGTATGCGCTCATCTTATTTATGCAAGCAGCATTAATAGGTGTATTTACTGCAAAAGACGTTTTCCTTTTTTACTTCTTCTTCGAAGCAGCTTTAATCCCAATTTATTTTATTGCGGCTATTTGGGGAGGCGAAAATCGTATCAAAGTAACATTTAAGTTCTTTGTTTATACCATTTTTGGTTCTTTGTTTATGTTGTTGGCATTGGTTTACTTGTATTTATTGACGCCAGGAACACATTCAGCTGATATTAATGCTATTTATCAAGCAGCAGATGCTTTAGATTTATCAACTCAGAGTTACTTATTTGGGGCGTTTTTTATTGCATTTGCCATTAAAATGCCACTTTTCCCATTCCATACTTGGCAACCAGATACTTATGTGGAAGCACCTACAGCAGGAACAATGCTTTTATCAGGTATCATGTTGAAAATGGGGGTTTATGGTTTGATTCGTTTTATTTTACCAATTGTGCCACTTGGTGTAGATCAATGGGGTGGAATTGCGATTCTTCTATCTGTAATAGGAATTATTTATGGTTCTGTGATTGCGATTCAGCAAAAAGATATGAAACGATTAATTGCTTATTCATCGTTTGCTCACGTTGGATTAATGTCAGCAGGTATTTTTTCAAGAAATTTAGAAGGTATTCAAGGTTCTTTGATTCAAATGTTGGCGCATGGTATCAATGTTGTAGGTTTATTCTTCGTCGTAGAAATTATTGAAAGAAGAGCAAAATCTCGTGAATTATCTCTTTTAGGCGGTATTACACAAACTACTCCAAACCTTACAGTTTACTTTATCATTTTAATGCTTGGTTCAGTAGCTTTACCACTTACAAATGGTTTTGTAGGCGAATTTTTGTTATTGAAAGGAGTATATGAATACAATGCTTGGATAGGAGCAGTAGCAGGATTAACCATCATTTTGGGTGCGGTATATATGTTGAGAATGGTTCAGAAATCAATGTTTGGGATTACTTCTAAAATTACAGAAGGATTTACAGATTTAACATTCAATGAAAAAGCTGTTTTATTCCCACTTTCGTTTTTAGTAATTGCTTTGGGAATTGCTCCAAATATTTTCTTAAAATTAACTGAACCAGCTGTTAGCCAATTATTATCAATCATCAAATAATTTGATTGTTGGGTTTGTGCAAAGTTTTACTTTTCAGAAACACAATTTCTCAAGTTTTCAAATTTGAAACATGAACGCAATTATAGCATTATCACTCTTCGGGATTTCTAATCTGTTTTTAGGGTTTTTGAACAACCGTAAAATCTTGTTACCAGCTACGCTAGTTTTTATCCTTATTGCTCTTGGATTAAATTTTGCAGACTGGAATCATGAATATTATTGGTTCAACAATATGCTGAAAACCAATAATCTTTCTGTCAATTTTGTTACGATTATTCTACTATCAACATTATTAGTGGTAGCTATCTCTCGTAGTTTTGGTGATGACGATGAGCATTCGCATCCTGCTGAATATTATGCCATTTTGCTTTTCTCTGCAGTAGGAGCTATTATGATGGTTACTTTCGAGAACCTGATTATGCTTTTTGTAGGTTTAGAAATTCTTTCAGTTTCTATGTATGTACTTACAGGTTCTGACAAACGCAGTTTACGTTCGAACGAAGCAGCGTTAAAATACTTTTTAATGGGTTCATTCGCTACAGGGATTTTATTATTTGGAGTAGCATTGGTATATGGCGCAACGGGCTCTTTTGATATTCACGGGATTGCTCAAGGAGTAGCGAAAGCTAAAGAACAAATGGGCGGTGCTTATGGTCCATTATTATATTCAGGGGTAATTCTGGTAATGGTTGGTTTACTCTTTAAAATCTCGGCAGCACCTTTTCATTTCTGGACGCCGGATGTTTATGATGGAGCACCAAGTATCTTTACTGCATTTATGTCAACTGTCGTGAAAACGGCTGGTGTTGCGGCTACTTATCGTATTTTGTCAATTTCTTTCCCTACCGTTTATGGTTTATGGGGAAATCCATTAGTGTATATTGTTTGTGCGACTTTAATCATTGGTAATATCACTGCGGTTTATCAACAAAGCTTCAAAAGAATGTTAGCTTACTCTAGTATTTCTCATGCTGGATATTTGTTGATTACAGTTTTAGCGAAAAGACCAGAAACGAATTCTTCGCTTTTATTCTATTCATTGGCTTACGCTATTGCTACAATTACGGCTTTTGCAGTATTGATGGTAGTATCGGAAGCACAAGCTAAAAATGGTAAAGCAGATGAGAGTTTTGATGCGTTGAACGGATTAGCTAAAAACAATCCACTATTAGCATTCTCTTTAACAATTTCAATGTTATCACTTGCAGGAATTCCATTAACAGCTGGTTTCTTTGGAAAGTTTTTTGTCTTTAGTGATGCTTTTTCAAATCCATCATCATTATTTAAATGGATTCTTGTGATTGCCGTTTTGATGTCAACTGTTGGTATTTATTACTACTTTAAACCAATCATTGCAGCTTACATGAAAAAAGGAGAAGTCGCAAAAATAGAGCTCTCACCACTGTATAAATTCATCTTAATTCTTACAACGACACTAACAATTTTATTAGGACTTGCTCCTGATTTAGTTAAAAATATCTTTTAATCTTGTCAAATTCAAAATTACTTAACAAAAAGGATTTAATTGTTTACTTTTTAGTTGCTGGTACTGGTGTTATCATTCAACTAGTTTGTAGTAGTCTTTTTCAATCTTGGTTTACCATTAGTTACGAAGCAAGTATTACTCCTTCGTACTTTATTTCTTTGATTGTAGGCTTTATCTTAACTAAACTATTTGCCTTTAATGCTCGTAAAACAAGTCAGACTCGCCGTGAAATGGTAAAATATCTTATCGTTGCAACTTTTTCGGGTGGAGTAACATGGTTTTTCGCAACATTTTCCTACAGAATTTCAAATCATTATTTCGAGATTTTTCATTATTTGATTCCTTTTTCAAAGAAAGTAATCAATGTGAATCAATTGACTTGCCATTTAATTGGGAATGGTTTTAGTTTTATGTCTAATTACACACTTCATAAAACTTTTACTTTTAAGGATACAGGTTTTTATGATAGACTAAAGAGGTCAATTTTATGAAATAGTACTATTTTTATATTTTATTTTAATTTTCATCGTCTGTCTTGTTCTTGAATTTATAAAAACAACTTAAAATAAAAGAGTTTTTAAGGTTGTATTTGTATTTTTCTTCGAAAAAACACTGTAAAAACTAGATTTTTAATCAATTATTAAGAAATACTTAAAATTTATTTACAATTCCTTGCATGGAATAAAAGTTGTACATAAATTTGTATCAAACAAACCCCAATCACAACGAAATGAAGAAATTTTTTGCATTCGCTTTAGTAGCTGGTATGATTTCATTAGCTGCTTGTTCAGAAAAGAAAGCTGAAACTACTACAACTGATTCAGTAACTGTTGATACTACTACTGTAGTTGATACTGCTGCTGTAGTTGATACTGCTGCTGCTGATACTGCTGCTGCTAAGTAATTACAGTTTCCTTATGGAAAGAAAAGAGCCTTAACCTAGTTAAGGCTTTTTTATTGCCCAATAGTTTTCACTCAGATGTCAACAAAGTTTTCTTGTATATTAGCATCATGAAAAAAGACTTAGAGGTTTTTCAAAAATACTTCCCTAGTACTGCTGTTAACTATTGCTTTAGCTTATGGGAAACGTATCAATTTAACTTCAAGATTACTCGTACTCGCCAATCCAAATTAGGTGATTATTCCTTTAGAAGAGATAAAGGACATAAAATTACCGTTAATGGCGATTTGAATCCTTACGCATTTTTGGTTACTTATATTCACGAAGTAGCACACTTGGTTACCTTTAAGCAGTTTGGCAACAAGCCCAACCCGCATGGAAAGGAATGGAAAAAGAATTTCAAAGAAGTATTTTTACCGTTATTAAATGAATCGGCTTTGCCACTTCAAATACTGATTCCTTTAAAAGAATATTTACAAAATCCTTCAGCTACCACGCAGAGTTATTCTCCTTTGGTGAGAGAGCTAAGAAAGTTTGACAAATTGGCGGATGAAGGAGATAAGATGATATTGACAAATTTACAAAAAGGAGAAGTCTTCGAATTGAATGGAAGGTATTTCGAGAAAGGTGATTTGCGTAGAACCCGTTTTCTTTGTACGGACAAAGCAAATGGAAAACGATATGTAGTTTCTGCAATTGCCTTGGTGAAAAAAGTATAATTTTTGAAATAAGCTTACGTTTAAAAATTAAAAAGACCTGGCATTTTGAAAAAATCATTTCTATATAATCTTCTACTTTTTATTATTTCTTTCAACAGCTACGCACAGAACAATGCTGTATTGGCTAAAGGAAATTGGCTAAAAATTGGAGTCAACAGTAATGGTGTTTATCGACTAGACGCTACATTTCTACAAAAAAATGGCTTTGATTTAGCAACAATTAATCCTCAGAATCTTCAACTTTTTGGAAATGGAGGTGGAATGCTACCCCAAAGTAATGCTGAAAATCGTCCTGTTGATTTAACAGAAAATAGTATTTATATCGAAGGAGAAGCAGATGGGAAATTTGATGCCCAAGATTATATTCTTTTTTATGGACAAAGTCCGCATAAAACAATTTATAATTCCTCTACCAATTCCTACAAGCATCAATTCAATATTTATTCTGATACTACTTTTTATTTTCTGAGAGTCTCTGAAACCAAGGGTTTACGAATAAAAGAACAGCCTTCTATTGAAGCCACCAAAAATATTTACACATTCGACGATTACGTTTTTCATGAAATAGACCAGAAAAATATATTAGCGCAAGCACCTTTTGCAGGTTCTGGAAGAGAATGGTTTGGGGAAGAATTTTCAGGAACCAATGAACAAATATTTACTTTTAATCTTCCTGGAATTACGGCTAATTCTTCTGTAAATATTACTTGTTCTGCGGTTGCTGTTGCTTACGGACAAACAGATTTTGTATTAAGAGCAAATGAACAAAACCTCGGAAGATTGGCAATTTCAGCCATTGGTTCAGACCGATATGATTATAAAGGGGCAATTGCTAGTAAAAGTTTCATCATAAATGGGAGTAACTTTACGAATGTCAATGACTTAAAAATCGGACTAACTTACGATAAAAAGACGCTTACTTTTGGAAGTGGATATTTGAATTTTTTAGGATTACAATCTCAACGAACTTTAAAATTATATAACCAACAAACTATTTTTCGGTCTTTAGAAAGTTCAAATTATCCTTCTGTAAATTATGTGATAGAAAAACCATTTATCAATTTTAAAATTTGGGATATTACCAATCCTTTACAACCATTTAGTCAGGCTTTTTTACAACAAAGCCAAACGCTTAATTTTGGAGCAAGTAGTCAGATTGTTAAAGAATATATTATTTTTAATACAACAGAATTCCTGAATCCAGTTTCTTCTCAAAAGATTAATAATCAAAATTTACATAATGTTGAAGTACCTGATTTGGTAATTGTTGCGTCTAAACTTTTAACAAATCAAGTAGAAAGACTTGCGGATTTTAGACGTCAGCATGATAAATTATCAGTATTGGTGGTTTCACCAGAAGAAATTTATAATGAATATGCTTCAGGGAAACAAGATATTTCTGCCATCAGAGATTTTATGAGAAATCTCTATCAAAGAAATCCTAGTAAAATAAAGTACTTATTACTTTTTGGTGATGCTTCGTATGATTATAAAAAAAGGCTGAATGTCATTAATGATGAAACCAGAGCTATTTTGATTCCAACTTATGAAAGCAGAGAATCTTTGCATCCTATTTTTAGCTATTCTTCCGATGATTATTTTGGTTTTTTAGAAGATAATGAAGGCGAATGGATTGAAAATCAAGCTGGAAATCATAGTCTTGAAATCGGAATTGGGAGATTGCCCGTGAAAAATGTAGAAGAAGCCAAGCAAATTGTTGACAAGCTAATCAATTATGGAACGAATAAAAATACAATTGGGCAATGGCGAAACAAAGTAGCTTTTGTTGCTGATGATGGCGATGGAAATATTCACCAACAAGATGCTGAAGCATTTGCATCAATGGTCAATTCTTTTTATCCAGCATATCAAACCAATAAAATTTATTTAGATGCTTACCCGCTTGTTTCTTTACCAGAAGGACAAAGGTCGCCAGCAGCTAATACTGCGCTTAATCAAGCTTTCCAACAAGGTTCATTAATTATCAACTATAATGGACATGGTGCAGAAGGAGGGCTGACAGACGAACAAATTTTGACATTGAAAGATGTAGAATCGTGGACAAATTTTAATAATATGCCTTTGATGCTAACTGCTACTTGTCAGTTTGGTCGCTTTGATGACCCTAATCAAATTTCAGGGGCGGAGTTATCAATTCTTAATCCAAATGGTGGAGCCATCGCATTATTAACGACGACAAGACCCGTTTATCAAAACACCAATTTTTTTATTAATCAAGCCTTTTATGAATCTGTCTTTACTGCTAAAAATGGTGAAATGCCACGTTTGGGAGATGTTATGATTTATACGAAAAACAATAGTTTTCAAGGCATATTGAATAGAAATTTCTCTTTACTTGGCGACCCATCCATGAAACTGGCTTACCCACAATATGAAGCTGTGGTATTGAAAGTAAATGGAAAAGAAACTGCAAAAGCTGATACCATAAAGGCACAAAGTAAAGTAACCATTGAAGGAGAAATTAGACAATTGGCGAGTGAAACAAAAATAAATAACTTTACAGGAAAGGCAATTATTACCGTTTATGATAAAGAAAAGAGTATTTTAACCAAAGGAAATAAAGGAGCGAAGTTCAATTATCAAGATTTTACAAATATTTTATTTAAAGGAGAAGTCAGTGTTTTGAATGGAAGCTTTACTAGCACTTTTATGATTCCTAAAGATATTAATTATCAATTGGGAGAAGGTAAAATTTACATTTATGCGCAAACGAACGATGGTTTAACAGATGCACTAGGTGCTTTGAGCCCTTTGATTGGTGGTGCTGATAATAGCCTAGTACTTGATAATGTTCCGCCTCAATTAAATCTCTTCCTCAATGATAATACCTTTGTGGATGGAGGGGCTACGAATGATAATCCTATTTTTATTGCCAATATTTCAGATGAGAGCGGTATTAATATTGCCAGTGAAGGTTTAGGGCATGAGTTGCTTTTAACGATTGATGACACTTTGAATATTGCTGTAAATCAGTATTTTATCGCAACAAAAGATGATTACAAAAGTGGGCAAGTAAAATATCAAATCAAGGGTTTGACGGCTGGCGAACATCAATTAAAATTAAAAGTTTGGGATACAAATAATAATTCAAACGAAGCTTCGTTACGATTCAGTGTCAATTCAGAAAGCCAAAATCGCTTAAAAAATGTATTTAGTTTTCCGAATCCAGCAAAAGAAAAAGCTACTTTCAGTTTTGAGCATAACCAAGAAGGAGATGATTTGAATATAATTGTCGAAATTTTTGATACTTTTGGGCATTTAATAAAACAAATAGACGAGAATGCTTACCGAGTAAGCTCACCATTTAATAAAATTTCATGGAATATTGTAGAAGATTCTGTCTCAAATGTAACTGGTAATTACTTTTATCGTATTTTTGTAAAGTCACTAACAACTGGCTATCAAGCCAATGGAAGTGGCAAGATTATTTTGCTTAAATAATTCCAGCAAAGAATATTTGGATAAATTTTGTAAAAAAAGGTTTATTGACTACTTTTGATATGCCTCGTTCCAAGAAACTTTAACCTTAAAGACAATGATTAAAAAAATTACCAGCGCTCTAAGAGTGTCTCTGTTGTTTGGATTAACAGTGCCCGCTGTGAACGTCTTTGCTCAAACTACTCGTACACCATCACCAGTTATCCAATCTTTAATAATTACTCCAGATGCTCGTTCAGCTGCAATGGGTGATGCAGGTGTAGCGCTTTCGCCTGGAGATGGCGATGCTAACAGCATTTTCTGGAATCCAGGAAAAATTCCTTTTTCTGGTAAAGATATGGCTGTTTCAGTATCTTATACTCCGTGGTTACGCCAGTTAGTGAATGATATGGGACTTTTGAACGCTAGTTTCTACAAAAAAATTCAAACGAATCAAGCGATTGGCCTATCAGTTCATTATTTTGACCAAGGAGAATTTCAAGCTACCAATAGTGCTGGACAATCTTTAGGAAATTTCAATTCTAAAGAATATTCAGTTTCCCTTTCTTATTCTCGTAAACTTTCTGAGAAGTTAGGACTAGGAGTAAATGTAAAATATATTAATTCTGCATTATCGCCACTTACATCAGGAGCAGCAGGTACAGTTCAGGTTCAGACTGAATCAACAGTTGGTGCTGATATTGGTTTATTCCATACTTCAAAAAGAGATAAACCTTGGAACTACAATTGGGGTGTAATGATTCAAAACATTTCTGGTCGTGTTTCTTATGGTTTGAACGAATCAAACTTTATTCCAACGAATTTGAAAGCAGGTTTTGCTGCAATCAATACAATTGATCAGCACAATAAATTAACTTTAACGGCTGATATCAATAAATTAATGGTACCTACTCCGAAAGTAGTGAATGGTAAATTAGAACAACCTTCAACAGCGATTGGTGGAATTTTAGGTTCATTTGGAGATGCTCCAGATGGCTTTAGCGAAGAATTAAAAGAAATCAATCTTTCTTTAGGAGCAGAATATTTATACAATGATTTGTTTGCTTTAAGAGGTGGCTATTTCTTTGAAGATGCTAGTAAAGGTGGACGTAAGTATTTTACAGCAGGTTTTGGAGTGAAATTAGAGAAAAAATTCGGTTTGGATTTTGCATACTTAATTCCAGTTTCAAGTGGAAACGCTTTAGCACAAACACTTAGATTGAGCTTACACGCAAATTTTAATGCAGCTCCTAAAGTAGCAACAACTACTACAAACTAGTTTCTGTAGCGTTTCAAAAATATTTTACAATAGTGAAATGGCATCTCCAACGAGATGTCATTTTTTTTAGATAATAATATCTGGCATCATCAAAATCCAGCAAGAAAATAGCATTTATAAGCAATGATTTTAGACAGAGTAAAAAGCCCGGCATTTCAGACGATTCAACAAGTATCTATTCCTAAAATAGAGAGTACGATGCTATCAAATGGCATCCCTGTTCATTATATCAGTATTGGTGAACAGTCAGTTGTTAAACTAGAAATTAGTTTTGAGGCAGGAAATTGGTATGAAAAGCAAAATGGAGTATCGCTATTTGTAGCTAAAATGCTTGGAGAAGGAACAAAGAGATATTCTTCTTCACAGATAAGTGCTTTTTTTGACCAGTATGGAGCATTTATTGAATTTGGTCATGGACTTGACAGAGCTAATATTACGGTTTACGGTTTGACAAAGTATTTGCCAACGCTTTTGCCTATGGTAAAAGACATATTAGAAAATGCCATTTTCCCAGAAGATGAATTAGAAAAATTCAAGAAAATACAATTACAAACACTTGAAGTAAATGCAGGAAAAACATCTTTCATCGCTAATAAAGTGTTTAGAAAAAAAGTATTTGGCGACAACCATTCCTATGGAAATTCTTTAGATGAAGAAGCTATCCAAGCTATTAACCGAAATACTTTACTAAATTTTTATCAAAATTTCTGGTTAGGAAAGAAACCTAGAATTTTTCTTTCTGGAAAAATTACAGAAAGTGAAGTTAATCTGCTGGACGATTTTTTTGGAAAAAATGATGTTCAGCAGATTGTGAAAGATATTTCGCTTAATAAAGGCGAGTATGTTATACTTGAAAAATCTGTACTTATCGAAAAAGAAGATTCAATTCAATCGTCGATTAGAATGGGGAAACAAATGATGACTCGCAAGCATCCAGATTACTTCAAAATGTTAGTTTTAAATGAGACATTGGGTGGTTATTTTGGCTCAAGGTTGATGAGTAATATTCGTGAAGAGAAAGGGCTTACTTATGGTATTTCTTCTAATATTGCTCCCTTTTCAAAAGCTGGATACTTTGTGATTGGCACTGATGTTAAAAGAGAAAATACTCAACAAACAATTGATGAGATTTATAAAGAAATTAATGTTCTTCAAAGAGAATTAATCAAAGATGATGAATTAGGAGTAGTGAAGAATTATATGATTGGATCTTTTGCGGGCTCATTAAATACTCCTTTCGATATTTTAGATCGCTATAAAGTGATTTTATCAGAAGAACTTCCTTTAGATTTTTATGATTGTTACATTCAGCATATTCAAGGAATAAACGCTGAGATGGTTTTAGAGGCAGCGAATCAACATTTAGGGATAGATTCATTGGTTGAAATCATTGTAGGCGGAAAATAATTTATTTTTTGGTTTTTTATTTTGTATTTTTTTGTTAAATTATAGCATTATAACAAAATAAAAATCGCACTATGAAAAGAGTATCTAATCTTATTTATCACAAAGGAAATACTGTTACCGTTATTGATGCTTCTAAAACTGTTTATGAAGCACTTGAGATTATGTCTCAGAAAAATATTGGAGCGCTTGTCGTGTATAACCAAGATGATTTTGTAGGAATACTAACCGAGCGAGATTACGCCCAAAAAGTAATCGTAAAAGGGAAGCATTCAAATGATACTCTGGTGTCGGAAATCATGGAATCTGAATATCCATCTGTGAAATTTGAAGACTCTATTGAGACATGTATGGAAATTATGTCGGCAAAACATATTCGTTATTTACCCGTTATTGCCGATAAGCACGTTGTAGGAATTGTTTCGATGGGCGATGTAGTTCGTTATATTATTGAAGACCAAAAAGCCACCATTAGCCATTTACAGAATTTTATTTCAGGAGGTGGGATGTGAAAAAATCGGATTACTAGACTCGCTGAATCTAGTAATCCGAAAATATTAAATGTCGAATCCTGCTAATTCTTTGAATTCATTGATTCGGGCAGTAAGTTCTTCATCGCTCAAATTAACGATGCGCTCAGTTCCAAATTTCTCTACACAGAAAGAAGCCATTGCCGAACCATGAACGATAGCTCTTTTCATATTTTCAAAGCTGATGTCATCAGTTTTAGCTAAATAACCAATAAAACCACCAACAAAAGTATCGCCAGCTCCAGTTGGGTCAAAAACTTCTTCAAGCACTAAAGCTGGACAGAAAAATAATTTATCTCCTTGGAAAAGTAAAGCTCCGTGTTCCCCTTTTTTAATGATTAAGGTTTTTGGTCCCATTGCCATAATCGTTTTGGCAGCAGTTCTAAGAGAATAATCACCAGAAAGTTGGCGAGCTTCTTCATCATTGATACAAAGTACATCAACCATTGTAAGTACTTTCTTCAAATCATCCATTGCAATGTCCATCCAAAAGTTCATGGTGTCCATTACAACTAATTTAGGTCGTTTCGCTAAACGTTCAATTACTGTAATTTGCACTGCTGGTGTTAAATTTCCCAACATTAAGTATTCACAGTCTTGGTATTCGTTTGGAATGATAGGGTCAAAAGTGGCTAAAACATTCAATTCAGTCACTAATGTATCACGAGAATTCATATTGTTGTGATAACGACCAGACCAAAAGAACGATTTTTCTCCTTTTTTAATTTGCAAACCGTTTGTGTTAATTCCTTTATTTTCAAGAAGTTGAATGTATTCTTGTGGAAAATCTTCGCCGACAACGGCTACAAGATTTACGGGGATTTTAAAGTAAGAAGCAGACAAAGAAATGTATGTTCCTGCACCACCTATGATTTTGTCTGTTTTGCCGTAGGGTGTTTCGAGGGCGTCAAAAGCTACCGAACCAATTGCTAATAAACTCATTTAGAATATTTTAGAATATTGAAATAATCATGCAATTTACAGATTTTTCATGTGTGAATGCAGGGCTTGTTTATAAAATTGACGCTGAAGTAGAAAAACATCAAGAAATGCTTTTGAATATTTTGTGTAAAACTGCTAAAATCTTGTATCTTGAGGAAAACGATTGAAGGATATTACTGATATTACAATTTTTGAAAATAGCTGACGTTCTCTGAAACAAGAATCTAACGAAATTGCCTAAAGTATAGGTCTTTGCGGGAATTCAATATTAAATTTTTAAATTTGTAAGATAGTTTATTCAGAAACAACAGCATTCGCTGTTTTGAAGAGCTTTTATTTGAGTATTAATTGCTTTTAAACAGTCCTCTTAATAATCCTTATTGAAAATTACACATGATTCAACTTCAAGCTGGCAAATATAAACAAGTAATTTCTCGACTTTGGAAACTGTCGATTATTGGTTTTATTGCATTTATATTATACATTATTGCCGTTCAATATAATTTTTTGTGGCTTTTTGGTGGCATGCCAAGTTTGCAGGAACTGGAAAACCCTAAAAGCCAAATTGCTTCTGTTTTGATTTCGGAAGATGGCGTAGAATTAGAAAAATACTTCCGTGAAAACCGTTCTCCTGTAGAATACGAAGAACTTTCCCCCAACATTATTAATGCACTTGTCTCAACAGAAGATGCTCGTTTTACACAGCATTCTGGGATTGATTTAAGAAGTACTTTCAGGGTGATTTCTCATTTTGGTCGTGCTGGTGGAGGAAGTACGCTCTCGCAACAATTAGCCAAAAATCTTTTTGATACTCGTAGATTAGATCCAACCGAAGATGGACCAAGCTATAAAGGTTTGTTAGCTAAAATTCCTTTGGTAAGAACTGTCATAGCTAAAACAAAAGAATGGATTTTAGCGATACGTTTGGAAAGTCGTTATACCAAACAAGAAATTCTAAAGATGTACTTGAATGAAGTAGAATTTGGGAATAACGCTTACGGAATCAGAGTTGCCTGCAAAACCTATTTTGGTAAAAATGTGGGTAATGTAAGCGTAAAAGAAGCTGCTACTTTGGTTGGGATGTTACAAAATCCATCTCTGTACGACCCACGTCGCCATCCAGAAAAATGTACGATTAGAAGAAATGTAGTACTTAGTCAGATGAACAAGTATGAACATTTATCTGAAGAAGAAATGCTTGCTTTGCAAGAAGAATCACTCGGACTGAAGTTCAAAGTGGAAAATCAAAATACAGGTCAAGCACCTTATTTGCGTGAAGCAGTAAAAAGACAATTGCAAGAAATTATTGCCGATTTGAATTCAACCAGAGATGACGGAGATAAATTAAATTTATACACCAGTGGTTTGAAAATTTACACAACCATTGATTCAAGAATTCAAGCTTATGCACAATCGTCTTTGGATGACCACATGCGAAACCAACAAAAATTGTTTTATGCACATTGGAAAGGGAGAAATCCGTGGGTAGATGAGAAAATGCACGAAATCAAAGGGTTTTTGAAAGATGCGATGAAGCGTACTCAGCGTTATAAAGCCTTGATGGAAGAATTGGATGGCGACGAAGAGGCCGTTTGGAAAGTATTAAAAACACCTGTGAAAATGACTGTATTTTCTTGGCAGGGAGATAGAGATACAACATTGTCGCCACTTGATTCTATGAGTTATTATAAAAGGATTTTGAATTGTGGTTTTATGGCGATGAATCCAAACGACGGTCATATTAAAGCTTGGGTAGGAGGAATCAATTTTAAATACTTCAAATTTGATCACGTAAAACAAAGTAAGCGCCAGCCTGGCTCTACTTTCAAACCATTTGTTTATGCTACTGCACTCGAAAACGATGTCGTAAATTTATGTGGAAGCGTTGTTGATGAACCCGTAACTTTTGGACCTGAAGATGGTATAGATAGAACATGGACACCACAAAACTCAACAGGAAGTTATTCTTATGCTTCCATGTCGCTTCGTCATGCGATGGGGCTTTCAATTAACTCTGTTTCTGCAGGATTAATGAAATTACTAGGCCCTAAAAAAGTAGCAGAATTTGCCAATAGAGTAGGAATTCAAAGTACTTTAATGGAAGTACCTGCTTTGTGTTTAGGAGCTAGTGAAGTATCAGTTTATGAACAAGTTGCGGCTTACAGTACTTTCATGAATCAAGGTTATAGAATTGAACCAATAATGATTCTAAGAATTGAAGATAAACATGGAAATGAATTAAGACGTTTTGAAACCACAACCAAACAAGTAATTAGCGCAGATTTAGCTTATAAAATGACTTATATGTTAAAGGGTGCTGTACAAGAATCAGGAGGAACGGCACAAGGTTTAAATCGCTACAACTGTGCTCAAGGAAATGATATTGGTGCTAAAACAGGTACTACTTCAAATTATTCTGATGGTTGGTTTATGGGTGTTACTCAAAATTTAGTAGCTGGTGTTTGGGTTGGTGGCGATGATAGGAGTATTCACTTTAGAAGTTTGGCATTAGGGCAAGGAGCGAAAATGGCAATGCCAGCTTATGCTAATTTTATGGATAAAGTATATGCAGACCAAACTTTGGCAATTGCGGGTTTCAAAAAAGAACCTTTCAAAAAGCCAGATGGAGCTGATTTAGGTTGTAATACTTATACTGTAGATTCAACCCAAGTACAAGTCCCAACGGCTAAACCCAAAGAAGAAGAAGGATTCTTGAAATAATATTTTAAGAATTGAGGGCTGAATAAAAGAAACATAACTAATTGGCGATTTAATCTAACCATGAAAAATAAATTACAAATTGAGCCTAAAGCTCAGAAACCGAAATATCAACAAATTGTAGATGAAATCATTGAGAGAATCCAGCAGGGACTTTTGAAAAGAGGTGATCAGCTTCCTACGATTAATGAAATTACGGCTTCTTTGGGTGTTGCTAGGATGACTGTAATTCGGGCTTATGAAGAACTTCGAGAAAGAGGTATCGTGGCGGCTCAACATGGAAAAGGATATTATATCGCTTCAACTAACATTCAGGCATCCATGCACGTTTTTGTGCTTTTTGATGCAATGAATGCCTATAAAGAAGTGCTTTTTCATGCTATGAAAGAGGCTTTGGGCGAAAATGTTTCTATTGATTTATTTTTTCATTACCATGATTTAAAGGTTTTTGAAAATGTCATTGTCAATAACATTGGTAATTACAATTTCTACATCATCATGCCTCACTTTAATGAAGATGTTTCTGATATTGTTAAACAAATCTCGAAAGATAAATTATTGATATTAGATATTGATGTTGAACAACTGGATGAAGAGTATGCCGTTTTGTACCAAGATTTTGAACAAAACTTTTATCAAGGGCTGACCGAAGCATTACCGATGTTAAGAAAATATGAAAGCCTTACTTTATTCCTCAGTAAAAATCAATTTCAATATACTCCCAAAGGCATTTTAATTGGCTTCAATAAATTTTGTGAAGAATATCAGGTAAAAGGAGAAATCGTTGATAACCTTGATGTAGAAAATTTACAAAAAGGACATGCTTACATTCTTTTCTTGGAAAATGACTTAGTGAGATTTGTAAATTTTACCCATAAAAAGCAATTAAAATTAGGCGAAGACATTGGATTACTTTCTTATGATGATACTCCGATTAAAGAAATTTTAGCAGAAGACGGTATCACGACAATTTCAAATGACTTTGTTCAGATGGGAAAAATGGTTGGAAGAATGGTGCACAATCGTCAGAAAGGAAAAATTGCTAGTACAAGTTCACTTATTGTGCGTGGTTCTTTGTAGCATAATTCAAGACTTAAATTATGCTACAATTGTAATTTATTGGTCATTAATTACATTCAATTGTTCTCTTAACTTTATCGCTTTAGCCTTTCCTAACAGACTTTCTAACTCTGCTGGAGTAGCTTTATAAATGTTACTTACCGTACCAAAATGCTTCAAGAGTTTTTCTGCAGTATGTTTCCCAATGCCATCAATACTTTCTAATTGACTAATAATAAAGTTTTTAGAACGTTTGTCTCGGTGTTTTGTAATTCCGAATCTGTGAGCTTCGTCACGGAGACGTTGAATCAGTTTTAAAGATTCTGATTTTTTGTCAATGTATAAAGGAATGCTATCTTCCGGAAAATAGATTTCTTCCAAACGTTTAGCAATCCCAATAATTGGAATTTTCCCATACAATCCTAAATTCTTCAAAGCATCTGCCGAAGCACTTAATTGCCCTTTCCCACCATCAATGATAATCAAATCTGGTAAATCGGCTTCTTCTTCAATGAGTCTTGTGTATCTTCTGGTTACTACTTCGTGCATGGTTGCAAAATCGTTTGGACCCTCTACTGTTTTTGGTGTAAAATGACGATAATCTTTTTTCGAAGGTAATCCATTTTTAAAGCAGACCATCGCTGAAACAGGATTTGTCCCTTGAATGTTCGAGTTATCGAAGCATTCGATATGACGTGGAATGGCTTTTAATTGTAAATCATTTTTGAGCGTTAACAAAATTCTCATTTTGGCATCACCAGCACTTTCTTCAGAAGCTTGTCGGTCGGCTTTTTCCTTTTTGAAGTACAATACATTCTTCAAAGACATATCCAACAGTTTTTTCTTATCACCAATTTGCGGAATGGTATTTTCAACACCTTTTAAATCTACCGATAGTGGAATGTTTGTAATTACTTCTTTGGCTTCGCTTTCATACTTATCACGCATTTCCCAAACCATCATCGTCAGAACATCTTCGTCAGTTTCATCAAGCTTCTTTTTTACTTCTAAGGATTGCGTTTGTGTGATAAAACCATTTAATACTTTCATGAAATTGAAGTAAAAAGCATTTTCGTCAGAAACGATTGAAAACACATCCACATCTTTAATATTGGGATTCACAACCGTCGATTTACTCTGGAAATTGACCAAGTAAGTCAACTTTTCTTTAAACTCCTGAGCTTCTTCAAAGGCAAGTTTAGAGGCTGCTTCCAACATTCTTTCTTCAAAGTATTGTTTCGGAAAACTCATGTTACCTTTCAAGATATTTTTGGCTTGGTCAATTTCTTTTAAATAATCATTTTCTGTTTGAAGCCCTTCGCAAGGACCTTTACAATTGCCAATATGATATTCTAAACAAACCTTAAATTTTCTATCCTGAATGTTTTTTTCACTAAGATTCAAATTACAAGTTCTGAAGCTATACAGCTGATTGAACATTTCCAGAATAGCGTGCATGGCTTTTTGATTAGCAAATGGGCCAAAAAAAGTACCTAATTTTTTGTCAATCCTTCTAATGGTTATAATTTTCGGAAAAGCCTCATTCGTAATGCAGATGAACGGATACATTTTATCATCCCTCAACAAAATGTTGAATTTGGGCTGAAATTGCTTGATAAGTGTATTTTCTAATAGAAGAGCATCAAATTCTGTATGAGCAATGGTAAATTCTAGATTTCTAATCTGGCTAACTAAACGCTTTGTTTTTCTATCGTGTTGGTTGGATTTTGCAAAATAACTACTTACTCTATTTTTTAAATTTTTTGCTTTACCTACATAAATTACTGTCCCTTCATCATCAAAATAACGATATACACCCGGAAGCTCGGGTACTTTAGCTAAAGCACTTTTGTAATCAAACTCAGTCATATTGTTTTATTTAGAATACAAATTTACTAAATAAAATGACCATCATTCTGGAAATTTATACTTAGAAAATTACAAAAAAATTTAAGAATAAATATTGTACGGCTTTGTTGGTGTTGTATTCTTTAAATAGATTTTTTTTATTTTTTACTCGTATGAATAGTTATTTTCTATTGTTTTGAAAATGCCTTAATAAAGCTTATTTGAGTATATTTATATTATTTTGCCAAAAAATACAATAATACTAAAACGACATAAATGAAAATAAATCACTGATAGTCAAGTGCTTATAAAATGTTAAAATAATATTGGTTGATATTTTAAAAATTCTAAAAAGTATCAAAATGATACAATAAACATTATCAAAATGATACATTAATAAAAAACCGCCTTCAGACAAAAATGAAATAAATTATTAGAATATAAATAATCAGTTTGTTATGAAATTAAATTAAACATATATTTACAAGGATTTTCAACCAAAAATCTAATTTTTTCAATCAAAAACCCAATTTTATTATGAACACAAAATTTTACTCTACATGGAGGGGTATGCTTTTGTCGTGCGTATTTTTATTAAGTACGTTCTTAACAATGGCACAAGACAGACGAGTAACAGGGAAAGTTACTGGCATGGATGGTCAGGGAATTCCTGGAGTCTCGGTTCTTCTAAAAGGCACACAAACAGGTGTATCAACAGACGCAAACGGTGGTTTTGCAATTAATCTCAAATCAGGTAAGGATGTATTATTAATTTCAGCGATTGGTTATAAAAGCACTGAAGTTAAAGTTGGGTCGCAAAGTAATGTAGATGTTAAGTTAGCAGAAGATGTTTCAGCACTTGATGAAGTAATTGTTACAGGTTATTCAAGTTCAAACAAAAAAGAATCAACTGCTGCTGTTGCTACTGTTAAAGCAAAAGATTTACAAGTAGTTCCTTCTGGTAACGTTGAACAACAATTACAAGGACGTGTATCAGGTGTTACTTTAATTACAAACGGACAGCCAGGAACAAGTTCAATTATTCGTGTTCGTGGATTTGGTTCAATCGGACCTGCGGGTTCTAACGATCCTCTTTATGTAGTTGATGGAGTTCCTGTACAATCTACAGATTTCCTTTCTCCAAATGATATTGAATCAACTACAGTATTGAAAGATGCTGCTGCTGCTTCTATCTATGGTGCTCGTGCTGCAAACGGTGTAATCGTTTACGTAACTAAAAGAGGTACTAAGAAAGCTAGAAAAATGGAAGTTACTTATGACGGTGTTTATGGTGTAACTGACCCTAACGCTGCTGGTGCTCCTAAAAACTTGACTCCTCAAGAAGAAGCTGATTGGACTAAAATTGCACAAATCAACACTAACATTGCCAATGGTTTGTCTCGTACAGCTAACCCAACTGAATGGGCTAATGGTTTGAAACACCCACAATATGGTAATGGTGAAACGGCTACAATTCCTAACTATTTATATGCAAATGGTCAGAGTGGTGTTTATGGTACTGTAGATTTAGCTGCTGTTAAAGCTGCAGCTCAAGCAGATCCTTATGGCGTGTTCTTGATTAAACCAAACATGGCTGGAACAAACTGGTATAAAGAAATTACTAGATCTGCTCCTTTGATGAGACATAGCCTTGGTTTCAGTGGTGGAACAGAAAATGGTCGTTATTACTTCGGTCTTTCTGCTCAACAACAAGATGGTATTTTGATTACTAACGGTTTCAAAAGATATAGTTTCAGAGCTAACTCAGAATTTGATTTAGGTAAAAGAGTAAGAATTGGTGAAAACTTACAATTTACTTATCGTTCAGTATTAGGGCAATCTGGTGCTACAAATGGTTTGGGTATTGCTCAAGATGAATCTCCAATCTTAGCTGCTTATCGTATGCCAAGTATCATCCCAGTTTATGATGAATTAGGAAATTTTGCAAGTACTAAAGCTGGTGGTTTTAACAACCCAAGAAACCCAGTTAGACAATTAAAGAATAACAATACCAACGATAATAATTTTAATGCTAATGGCTTTGGTAACGTTTACATTGAAGTAGATCCTATTGCAAACTTGACATTACGTTCAAGCATTGGTGGTCAGTTTAATAGCTATTATTTCAAAGATTATGGTTATAAATACCTTGGAGACTCTGAGCCAGAAGGTAACAACAGCTTCAGCGAAGGTTCTGGATTTAACTTCTCGTGGGTATTTACAAACACTGCTGCTTATAAGGCGAAATTTGGTAGTCATTCAATTAGTGCTTTAGCTGGTATTGAAGCTTTGAACACTGGTAAAGGAAGACAAATTTCAGGTTCAGGTATCAACCCATTCTCAACAGATTTAGACTACGTAAACTTGAGTAAAGTTCAAAACCCACAAGTAAACTCTGGTTTATTCAGCGGTATTAACTTCTATTCATTATTCTCTAAAGTAGATTATAGCTTACAAGATAAATATTATTTATCTGCTGTAGTTCGTCGTGATGGTTCTTCAAGATTTGGTGCAAACAACCGTTATGGTGTATTCCCTGCGTTCTCTGCTGCTTGGCGTATGAGTAGTGAAGATTTCATGAAAGAAATTCCATTCATTACAGATTTAAAAATCCGTGGAGGTTGGGGACAAATGGGTAACTCTAACCCAGTAGATCCAAGTAACCAATACTCATTGTTTGGTTCAAGTAAAGGTAATTCATATTATCCAATTTCAGGTACTAACAACGGTGCTGATGAAGGATACTACAGAACTCGTATTGGTAATAACAATGCTAAATGGGAAACAAGTACAACCACTAACATTGGTATTGATGCAACATTCTTGAATGGTAAGTTAGAAGCAGTAATTGATTTCTGGAGAAAAGATACTAAAGATTTATTATATCAAGTACCTATTCCTGGAGTTGTTGGTGTATTAGCATCTGCTCCTTCTGTGAACATTGCTAGTATGAGAAACCAAGGTCTTGATATTCAGTTAATCAATCATGGTAAATTCTCACAAGATGTTAAGTATGATATTACTTGGAACAGTTCATTCTTAAGTAACAAAATTACTTCATTAACTGAATCAATTAAATTCTTTAGTGGCGCTGCTTATCGTGGTATCAACCCAATCAGAAATGCTGTAGATCAACCAATTTCTTCTTTCTTTGGATATAAAGTAGCAGGTTACTTTGCAACTGCTGAAGAAGCTAAAAATTCTACTCAAACAGGTGCTGGAGTTGGTCGTTTCAAATATGTTGATGTGAATGGTGATGGAAAAATTACTCCAGATGATAGAACATTCTTAGGTAATCCAGTTCCAGTTTATACAGGTGGTATTACTTTAGATGTAAAATATAAGCAATGGGATTTCTCAACGTATTTATATACATCATTGGGTAACAAAATCTTCAATATGTCTAAATGGTACACTGCATTCTATGGTTCATTCCAAGGTTCAGGAAAAGGTGCTATTGCTAAAGAATCATGGACTCCAGCTTTAGGTGATAATGCAAAAGCTCCTATTTGGGAAAGTGCTTCAAACATCAGTACAAACGGTGCAGAAAACTCATGGTATGTTGAAGATGGTTCTTATTTAAGAATGACAAACATCTCAGTAGGCTACACGCTTCCAAAGGCTTTAATTTCTAAATTAGGTCTTAGCAAAGCAAGAGTAAGTGGTTCTGTGACAAATATTTTCACAATTACTTCTTATTCAGGTCTTGATCCAGGTGTTGGTGGTGCTGTTGATACTAACTTCGGTATTGATGTTGGTAACTATCCAGTATCAAGAGGTTTCAACTTAGGTTTAAACTTAACTTTTTAAAAAATCATAGCTGATTTACAGCAAATGATTAATTAATAATAAAAGCATTATATTAATTTTTTCAGGTTAATTCTTTTGAAATAACAAGTAGAAAATTATAAAAAAATATAATAAATGAAAACAACTATCAATTTTAAGAATTCTTTGATTGCCACGTTTGCTGTGGCTTCAATTACATTCTCCTGTAAAGATAGCTTTTTGGAAGTTGCTCCAACAGGTTCTCTAGGAGTAGCCCAATTATCAAGTGCAGCAGGTGTAGAGGGAACTTTACTTGGTGCTTACTCGATGATGTTGGGTAAAGGATTTACGCAATTAGCTGGACCAAATAACTGGGTATTTGGAAGTATTTTAGGAGGTGATGCCAATAAAGGAACTGACCCTGGTGACTTTTCTGCCATTAACCCAATTCAACGTTATGAGGCTGACCCTACTAACGGAGAATTTAATGGTACTTGGAATGCTAAATACGAAGGTATTAGTAGAGCAAATGCTACAATTAGATTAGCTACTGGTTCAACAGCTTTAACTGATGCTGATAAGAAAAGAATCATCGGTGAAGCAAGATTTATCAGAGGTCACTTCTATTTCGAATTGAAAAAGATATTCAACAATGCTCCTTTTATTGACGAAACAGTTGATTATGGAACAGGTATTGAAAAAGTGACTAACACTGCAGATTTATGGAGCAAAATTGAAGCTGATTTCAAATTTGCTTATGATAACTTGCCTGAAACACAAGGTGCTGCAGGTAGAGCAAATAAATGGGCAGCAGCTTCTTATTTAGCTAAAGCTTATATGTTTGAAAAGAAGTATGCAGAAGCTAAAGCTTTGTTTGATTTAATCATTGCTAATGGTAAAACTACAAATGGCAAAAAATATGGTTTGGTATCGAATTATGCACAAATTTATAATGCTGCTAACGATAATCATGAAGAATCAATTTTTGCAACACAAACTTCAATGAATACTGGTGATGTTTCAAACTCAAACTCTTATGATGTTTTGAACTATCCATATAATACTGGTGCTGATGGTCCTGGTAACTGTTGTGGTTTCTTTGCCCCAAGTTTTGATTTAGTGAACTCGTTCCGTACAGATGCAAATGGTTTACCATTATTAGATAATTCATATAATAGCGCAGCTAATGCCGTTAAAAATGATTATGGTGTTGAATCTAAAGACGCATTTACTCCAGATGCTGGAAACCTTGACCCTCGTTTAGATCACTCTGTTGGTCGTCGTGGTATTCCTTATTTGGATTGGAAAGAGCACCCAGGTAAAGATTGGATTCGTTCTCAACCTTACTCTGGTCCATACTCAACTAAAAAATATGTTTATTACAAGTCTCAAGAAAATACATTAACTGATGGTAGTGGTTGGACAAGAGGTTATTCTGTAATGAACTATACAATTCTTCGTTATGCAGATATTTTATTGATGGCTGCTGAAGCTGAAGTTGAAGTTGGTTCTTTAGCAAAAGCGCAAGAGTATGTAAATATGATTCGTACAAGAGCTGCTAATAAAGCTTCATGGGTTACAAAAAATGGTGCACCAGCTGCAAAATATGTAATCGGAACTTATGATACTCCTTGGACTGATAAAAATGCTGCTCGTACAGCTGTTCGTTTTGAACGTAAATTAGAGTTATCTGGTGAAGGTCACCGTTTCTTTGACTTAGTACGTTGGGGTATCGCTGAAAGTACTTTAAATGCTTATTTAGCTAACGAAGCTAAAGTATTAAGTACAATGTTTGGTGGTGCTAAATTTACTACAGGAAAGAGCGAATATATGCCAATCCCACAAACACAAATTGATATTCAAGGAAAAGATATTTTAAAACAAAATCCTGGATATTAATCTATAATAGGAATATTATTAAAAAATAAGCGGATGGCAATTTGCCATCCGCTTATTTTTTTAATATGCTTTATTTCTTTTTTTCTCTGATTGACTTAACGATTCTAACAGCAGACATAATAATAATAGCGAATAGAATTAACCCTAAAATCCCCCAAATCCAATCAACGGTATTCTTTAAAACGACTAAAAATACAATAGCGAATAAAAAGATGGTAGCAATTTCATTAAATAACCTTAATTGAAAACCTGTAAATCTATATTTATCATTTCGTAATTCTAAAATTATTTTTCGACAATAGAAATGATAAAAAACTAAACCTATTACAAAACTTAACTTTAAATGTAACCAAGCTTGAGATGCAAAACTATCCCACCATAACCAGTAAATCATTGTTGTACCAGAAATAATTGTTAGCCACATTGCTGGCACCATGATGGCATTAAAAAGTACTTTTTGCATCCGCTTGTACTCATTTTGTAGAATTTGCCTTTCAATTTCTGGTTTTTCGTTGGCTTCAGTATGATATACAAATAATCGAGGTAAATAGAAAAGCCCCGCAAACCAACTAGTTACAAAAATGATATGTATTGCTTTGATATGATTATATTCCATTACTTATATCATTTTCAGTTAATTTCTTTGCGATGATATTTTTTGAAAAAACTATTAATTTTCATTTCAATTACTCCTAGAATAGCTTCCTTAAAAATATTAGCAGACATTTTTGAAACGCCTTTTGTTCTATCGGTAAAAATGATAGGTATTTCAGCAATTTTAAACCCATATTTCCAAGCAGTAAACTTCATTTCTACTTGAAAAGCATAGCCTACAAATTTAATGGTATCTAAATTGATGGTTTTAAGTACTTTTGAATGATAGCATTTAAACCCAGCTGTAACGTCCATAATAGACATCCCTGTGATAAAGCGAACATAATATCCAGCAAAGTACGACATTAAAACTCTTCCCATTGGCCAGTTTACCACGTTTACACCACTTACATATCTAGAGCCTATCGCCATATCAAAACTTCCATTTGCACAAGCGTCATAAAGTTTAATGAGATCTTCTGGATTATGCGAAAAATCGGCATCCATTTCAAAAATATACTCATAATTATTGGCAAGAGCATATTTGAATCCATGAATATAAGCTGTACCCAAACCGAGTTTCCCTTTTCTTTCTTGTAAATGCAATCTACTTAGCCCAAACTCTTCTTGTAATTCTTTTACTTTAATTGCTGTGCCGTCAGGCGAACCATCATCAACGATTAGTAAATCGAAACTTGGTTCTAAACTCATTACTTTACGGACAATGGCTTCAATATTTTCAATTTCGTTGTATGTCGGTATAATTACAAGACGAGAGATCATTATGGAATATTAGAAGGTTAAAATTTAATATTAATACAAAGTTACGAAAAACTATATCATATTACAGATTAGCTTACTTATTAGGGTAAGTACTAAAGTATATATTTTTCAATACTTTATCTGTTTTAATACGATGACGATTTTTCATAAACATGCCTTTTAAATTGGTTTAATATAACTATTTAATTGTATAATTGTACTTTGTTGATTGTAAGTTGTTTGAAATTTAAATTAGACTATTCTAATTACAATCAATTGAAAGATGTTTAAATTCCAATTATTACCATTTTTAACAAGATTTAAGAAAATGTATTGTCGTTAACAAAAATAATTTCAAATTAAAGCAAACATTTTTTGTGTTTCATAGATGTAATAGTATTTTTGCATTAAATTTATAGAACAGTATAGAACACATAATTTACTGACTAAACAAATTAAACAATCAATAACAAAGACAATGGCAAACATCACATTAGGCGACAAAGAGTATTTTGCAGGAATTGGTAAAATACAGTTTGAAGGAAAAGAATCTGATAATCCTTTAGCATTCAAATGGTATGATGAAAATCGTATTATTGCAGGAAAAACAATGAAAGAGCAAATGCGTTTTGCAATTGCTTATTGGCATACTTTCTGTGGAACTGGCGCTGACCCATTTGGTCCAGGTACAAAAGTATTTCCTTGGGATGCAAAAAATGAAATTGTAGGAAGAGCGAAAGATAAAATGGATGCTGCTTTTGAATTCATTACTAAAATTGGAGCACCATACTATTGTTTTCATGATATTGATTTAGTTGATGAAGGAAGCTCTTTGTCAGAATATGAAAGTAATATGCAGGCTATTGTTGATTATGCAAAACAAAAACAAGCTGCAAGTGGCGTGAAATTATTATGGGGTACTGCCAATGTATTCTCTAATCCACGTTATATGAATGGGGCTTCAACAAACCCTGATTTCTCTGTATTAGCTCATGCTGGTACTCAAGTGAAAAATGCTATTGATGCAACAATTGCTTTAGGCGGAGAAAATTACGTGTTCTGGGGAGGTCGTGAAGGTTACATGACTTTATTGAATACTGATATGAAGCGTGAGTTAGCACATCTTGGTAAATTTCTTACAATGTCTCGTGACTATGCTCGTAAAAATGGTTTCACAGGTAAATTCTTTATCGAACCAAAACCATGTGAACCAACGAAACACCAATATGATTTTGACTCAGCTACTGTAATCGGCTTCTTGAAAGAATATGGTTTAGAAAATGACTTTATGTTGAATTTAGAAGTAAACCACGCTACTCTGGCTGGGCATACTTTCCAGCATGAATTACAAGTTGCTGTGGATAACAATATGCTAGGAAGTATGGATGCCAACCGTGGAGATTATCAAAACGGATGGGATACAGACCAATTTCCTACGAATTTGAATGAATTAGCTGAGTCTATGTTAATTATTTTAGAAGCAGGTGGTATTACCCAAGGAGGGATCAATTTTGATGCTAAGACACGCAGAAATTCAACTGATTTAGAAGATATTTTCTTAGCTCATATCGGTGGTATGGATGCTTTTGCACGTGCATTAGTAATTGCAGATAATATTTTAGAAAAATCATCTTATAAGAAATTGCGTAAAGATCGTTATGCTTCTTTTGATAGTGGAAAAGGTGCTGAATACGAAGCTGGCAAATTATCTTTAGAAGATTTAAGAAATTATGCTTTTGAAGTAGGAGAACCTAAAGCGACTAGCGGTAAACAAGAATTGTTTGAAAATATCATCAATCAATTTATCTAGTCTGATTGAATTCATAAAAAAAGCGAGTGGAAATTTCCACTCGCTTTTTTTATGAATTCAATTTTGGATTAATATTCCCAAAGATTATGCTCCATTTCCATCAATTTATACTCTAATTGTTGAGATTGAATCAAACCTTGTTTTTCACCACCATAGAATTCATCTAAACTTTTATCTTCTGGATTCCCTTTCTTTGTAAGTCTGGCATGGAATAATCTTAAATCGAAAGCATCTGCCATATTTTTATGTTGTGCTTCGTTCTGAGAATTATACCAGATACAATTTGGGTTACTTCTGAATAACTTGTCTAAATCTTTATACTTGAATGAAGCAACAGTCTTATCAAAACCTGCAGCTGTTTTGTTGGCAGGTATAATGATTGTAATAGACTGAATATCATAATACAAACGAGAACGTTGTTTATCAAAAATAGCATCTTCTCTGATTTCTATGATAGAAAGTTCTTTTGCGAAGTATAAATCTCCTGTACCACTTGTATTTTTAGCGGTTGAAGAAGCTTGAGCCGCATTACCTGTAGCAGGTTTAGTATCACCCCAACCATCGTCAGTACCAGCTGCTGCAGCACCTTCTGCTCCAAAACCTGCTGCTTTTTCAGCATCAGAAAGGGCATTGTCGCCAATAGAGTTTTCTATAACAAGGTTCTTTAAAAATTCTTCTTTAGAGATTTTAGTCTTTAAAGAATCGTTTCTGTAAGGCTGTAAAACCCCACTTTGAACCCATTCCATTAAATATTTAGTAATCTCGTTTCCTTTAGAGAAAAAAGGCTGATTTTGTTTTTCATTCAAATCCATTCTTCTCCATAAACGCATTTTCCACATGATATTAGAATCGTCTATTGGACGAACTGAATCTGGATTTTTGCCTCTATTGTCTTTTTCTTGTGCTGTTGCCAGTGAACAAGAAGCTAGACTAAAAACGATTGCTCCGGTAATTTTAATTAAATTTTTCATAATGTTAATATCATTATAAGTTTTACGTTAAGCTTGATTATCAAATACTTGTAAACTTATAGCTAATATATTTAGAACACAGTCAACACTGTCAAAAATATATTAGTTTAACGGAATATTCTTTATTATATTGAAGGGAATGGTTTCTATTGTACCCTTAAAGTTTTTTCGTTGAACAGCTTTTATTTCTATATAATAACGGTCTCCAGCTTGGGCACTCTGTGCTAAAGTACTAATATTTCCACCACCTTGTAATGTAAGGTCTGCAACTTTCTTTGAGCCTCTTGCTAATGCTATGTAAACTTCTGAAACTCGGTATTGAGCATCTTCTGGATTCGTTGCTTTGAATGATTCATCGGCGATTGCCCTAACATCAATACTTCTTAAACCACTTGCACTTGCACCACGTTTTTCATCCAGTTCACCACCACCACCATATACTTTCACTTCTGGTTTTGGAACTCTTCTTACTCTGAACTTCTCTGTTCCTAATAAAATACCACCATTATTGATATTCAATTCAACTGAAGCAGCATTTGGTACAACTGTAACTTTTCCGCCACCTGCTGCAATGACTTCTGCTCCATTTGCACTGAAACTTGGTTGCCATAAAGCACCTAATCCTGGACTAACAATACTTAATTTATTGGCACAACCTAAATACAATGGAGGTAAACTTCCAGCTTCAATATTATAAGTTGGTTTTAATACGAAATATTCACCATTAATTGTTCTTGTCTCAGCTCCATTTGGTCCATTAAATGAAATACTTGCTGAATAAGTTTTCTTTGAAAGTCCACGGCTATCGTATTGACCACCTTGAGCTTTAAACTTAATTTGACCTTTACCATCTCTAACCGGTACTCCAGCTCCATTGAAACTCATTCTTGGCGTAATTCCACTTGAATAAGCTGCAATAAACATTTCTGCTTCGTAATCCATCCCAGCAACTACTGTATTAGATTTTGCAGAAACCATTGCTAAGATTTTGTCAAACTTAACGTCTTTAATCCCTACTTTTTCGGCCAATTGCCCTAAAACTGTACTTTCGTAACGACGAATTTCAGATTGTTTTTGACTTAAAGTTGCTAAAGCAGCAGGTACTGGTGTTTCAGCAAAATTCAATTCAGCAAAGTCTTTATTTTTATTATTGGCATCTTTGGCTACTGCTGGGTCTTCTTTTCCAGAGAGAGCGAGCGGTTCAAATTTGGTGTTTTTATCACCATAACTTGCAATTTTAGTAACAAAATTATCAAGCTTTGTTTTTAAGCCATAAGCCAAGCCGTCTTTTTTACCACCAATCATTACTTCATATACTTTTTCGGTTTCTTTCATACCGACATAAGTACCTGTTTCAGGATCAATACCGCCACTTTTCTCAATAATCGTATTTTTTAAATCATCTAACTCACCAACCATCACATCCGAAAGTTTACGTACTTCTTGAGCTTGTTTGATGATATCTGCATATTGAGCAGGATTAGGCGAATCGTTTACTTTTGCCTTAATTCCTTCAACAGTTTGATTATTTTTTTGAACAGCCGAGCTGTTTGCAACTTCTAAGCTATTATTTAATAGTACAAATTTTTGTAAAAGTGCATCGCTTACTTGTAAAGCAAGTAGAGCTGTTAGCACTAAATACATCATCCCAATCATCTTCTGACGGGGCGTTTCTTTCATTCCAGCCATTTTCTTATCTACTTATAGGATTTTTGTTTAAGTTTTTTTCAATATGCTTGTTATAATTAATTTTGAACTAATCATAACCGATATGTCTCTTAAATTAGTTTCCTTTCATGGCTGATAACATACTTCCATAAACAGTGTTTAATGAAGATAGGTTAGTAGTCAATTTTGCTAATTCTTGCTTAAACTGCTGAGTATCTTTACTTGCGTCAGCCATGTTTTCCATTGCTACAGTTAAATTACCATAGAAGGCATTCATTGCTTTCAAGTGTTTGTTGGTGTCTTGTAATTCTAATTCATAAACAGCATTCAAAGCACCCATGTTTTGAGTTACTTTTTGGAATTGAAGACGATATTCTTTAGCATCTTGAGAAGCGTTTGCCATTTCTCCCATAGCAGTCATCGTTACCCCGTAAGCCTTATTCATTTCTGTCATTGTTCCTGCTGCAATTTTTACATTTTTAGCATAGTCGTTTGTTGCAACAGTCGCTTCAGTAATTGTTCCAATTTTAGAAACAGTTTCAGTTAAAGACTTCATGCCTTTACCTAAGTTTTCAAAAACATCAGGAGTAATTTTAGCATTAGCTAACATCTCGTCCATTTTAGCAGTTAAACCAACTCCAGCGTTTGATGCTGTAACGCTTCTTTTAGGTAATTCTCCTTGGAAATCACTTGCTAATTCAGGATATACTTTTTCCCAATCGTAACTTTTTTCAGGTCTTACAGAAAGATATAAAACTCCGAATAATATAAATATAAATGCTTCAGTAAACATTCCTACCATTAGCATTTCATTGGCATAATTCCAATGTAAGATTTTAAATAAAGCACCAACGATAACTACTGCAGCACCAAAACTGGCGATAACGTTAATAATTCTTTCCATTTGTTTTTGTAATGATTTTGAGTGTAACGATTAATGAGAATGATTTTGATGTTTGGATGGATTATTAAAACGAAGCGAGAGAACGTTGTCGTATTTACGACTGGATTCCCTCGCTTACGATTCAAAATCGTTTTTTCTTTTACCTGAATTCTTTACCTGATGAACGCCCTAAATGATTCATCGCACAACGGAAGCCGATATAAGAACGTTTCTTGGTTTCATACTCGTAAGAACGAGTACCCGTTTCAAGATAATAAGCAACGTCTTTCCATGAACCTCCACGAATTACTTTACGTGGTTCGTCTTTATCGTCATTCATTGTGTTTAAGTCCCAAGTAATTGCTACAGCATTATCAGCATAAGCATCTAAGCACCACTCAGCTACGTTTCCAGCCATGTTATATAAACCATAATCGTTTGCATTGAATTGGTTTGCAGGCGCTGTGTAGGCATAACCGTCAGCATCATAATTACCTCTGTGAGGTTTGAAGTTTGCTAATAAACAACCTTTTACGTTAGCAACATAAGGGTTACCCCAAGGATATTTAGCAGAAGCTTTTCCTCCACGAGCAGCCCATTCCCATTCTGCTTCAGAAGGTAAACGGAATCTTGGAGAAATGTACATCCCTTCAGATGTTCTATAGTCATTATAAGCTTTTGTTCTCCAGTCGCAGAAATATCTAGCTGCAACCCAGCTAACACCAACTACTGGATACATATCAAAAGCTGGGCTTGAGAAATAATATTCAGTCATTGGGTCACCATTGTGATAAGTAAAATCTTTACTCCATACTGTAGTATCAGGATAATATTCAGAAAGTACTTTTTCTTCGCCAAGAACAGAAATTGAATCTGTCAACATCACATCTGTGAATTGGCGATATTCATTATTAGTGATTTCAGTATCGTCCATATAAAACTGAACAACTGTTACACGTTTGTTGAAGCCTACTGATGTTGCAGCAATATCCTCATCTGCTTGTCCCATCATGTATGAGCCAGCAGGAATCAAGACCATACCTAGTGGGGTAGTTTGTTTCCAACCTTTACGACTGGTTGCTGCAATTTCCCCATTGACCATCTTGATATCTTCTTTTTTGCTACTTCTGCTTCGTTTGCTATTCTTGCCTTTAGCAACCTGTTCTCCTCGTTTGCTACTTCTACCTTTGCTACTAGCTGTTTTGCTAGTACCAGAGCTACAGCTATCCAAAAACAAAACAGGAGTAACTACTAAGAGTAGTAAGGATATTTTCCTGAAAATTCCACTGTAATTCATAGTGTCTTAACTTTTTTAATTGATACCCGTAAGTAAAATAAGGTAATGATCTCTAAAATTTTGATAATGGTTTTCTAATATAATCGTGTTTTATATTATTGTAATAAAATTCAATTTTTAATGTTAAATCTTCTTAAAAACGACCTTATTTACTTGGTTAGTATAGTAACCCAAAAACAAAGTTAATATTTTTTTCTGTTGTAAGTACACCAATCGTTTATTTGTGATTTTTGTAAATTGCTTCTGTTGGGTTTTGTAGGAAAAAAATTATTGATGTCTGAATCTTGGTGTACGAACTGGAGTCTTTTTCCCACCAAATAATTTTGGTGCAGGCAGTGCATAACTGATTAGTACTTCATGTGATGTAGGAGATTTTGCTGTTTGTCCAACTGTTGTTAAATCGAGTGAATAACCTAATCGTAACGAATTGTCTTTCAGCATGGATAACCCTGCAATAATGATACCAGCATCGTTTAAACGATAAGAGCCTCCGAGCCAATATTTTTCAGTATAAGTAAAAATGGCACCGCCTTCTAAGGCTGAAGTTACGAAATCGCTTCTCCAAAGTGCTGTTGGAGTAACTTTTACTTCATCATTAAGATAATAATCATAGCTTGCCGTAATATTTAATACTTGTTTGATACGGTAATCGCTATCTCTTGTTACGCCAAAACTATAATTGGGTGTATTGACGTGGTTAAGGCTTATTCCTAGTTGATAATCTTGTGCTTTGTATAAAATGCCTAGTGCTAAATCAGCTTTGGTTTCATTAATACTTTTAGAGGCTGCATCTACAATTGGATCTCCTGTTTCACCTGGTCTAAAGCGTGAGTCAAAAGTTTTGGTATGAAATCCACCTTTTACACCAATTGATAATATTGAACCGTTTCTTAAGCCAATTTGATAAGCGTAAGATAATAACATATTCTGATAGCCACTTCCAGAAGGCGTTTTATCATTTACAAATTGTATTCCTAAGCCACTATGCAAGCCGTTCAATGGCATTGAGGCAGTAAGTACTTGTGTACCTAATGAACCTGAACCATCATAAGTAGTTTGGTAGGCAGTCCATTGATTACGGTAATGCAATTGAAATCTCATTACACCATCGGTACCTGCCGTTGCTGGATTAATATATAATGGATTAAACATATATTGACTCAACTGTGCATCTTGTTGCGCAAAAACGGAGCAGTTTGCCAATAGCAGTAGAATTAGAGTAAAATATTGTAAATTCTTTCGCATAGTCTTTCAAAAAAGTACAGATAAGTCAAAATACAGGCTTTAATTCCAAATCTAATAAACATTTGTATAATTTACGCTAAAATTTGTATCTCTCAGATACTCCTAACGCTAATTTATTGATATTTGTTGTAAAAAGTCTGATAAAAAAAGAGACCCATGAGTTTTATTACTCACAGGTCTTGAATGATTTATTTTCAATAACCTTTAAAGGCTATTGGCTTTTTTGATATAAAGTTCCAAAGCGCCAGTCATTGACGGAGCATTTGGAAGTGGAGCTTGAATATCTAAAATCAAACCAGCTTCGGTTACTGCCTTTGCTGTTGTAGGGCCGAAGGCTGCAATTCTCGTTTTATTTTGTTTGAATTCAGGGAAATTATGATATAAAGATTTAATACCTGAAGGGCTAAAAAATGCGATGACATCATAAAAAACACTTTCTAAGTCAGATAAATCAGAAGAAACTGTTTCATACATTACTGCTTCAGTAAGATGTAAATCGTTTGTTCCCATAAATTCAGGAATATCGCTACGGCGTTTATCCGAACAAGGGAATAAAAACTTTTCAGTTTTGTGTTTTTTGATTAACTCAAGTAATTCTGCAGCAGTTTTTGTTCCTGTAAATATTTTACGTTTACGTATTACGATATATTTCTGCAAATAATTTGAAGTTTGTTCTGTAATACAGAAATACTTCATATCGGCTGGTACTTCGATACGTGCTTCTTTACAAATACGAAAAAAATGATCTACGGCATTACGGCTAGTAAAAATAATGGCTGTATGCTCAAGAATGTTGATTTTTTGCTTCCGGAAGTCCTTAAAAGCAACGCCTTGAATTTCGATAAATGGGCGAAAATCAACCTTGATATTGTATCTTCTCTCCAACTCAAAATATGGTGATTTCTCGTCGGTTGGGCGTGCTTGCGTAACTAAAATACTGGTTACTTTGGTTAATCTGTCTGGATGTGCGGTTAATGTTATTTCGCTCATGCTCAATGCAGTTAAACTTGATTGGATTATTGTTTGGGCTAATGATGTTCTTTTTTAGAACATTTTTTTGTTGAATTATCACATTATTTAGAGTGCAAAACGGATGCCAACAATAAGTGGGATTAATTCAACGATGCAAAGGTACGAAAATAAATATAGATTTTTTAATGAGGTCATCTTATTTATCGTAAAGTATAAGAGGGCCAAGCGTCCAATAAAGAATATAGAAACTGGTAGGAACAAATACTTTTCTGCATTTTTTGTGATTTCTGGGATAGATATTGTGCTGTATGTCAGTACAATTAATACAATCAGGAAAAAAATACTTGAAGCTTGAATAATTTTAAAAAAGTGAATATTTATAATTTTATCAAGTCTGTAAAGATTGGAAAGAATCATCAATGAAACATATTTGAAAATGTATGCTCCGAATATAATAGAGGTTATTACCAAGAAATTACTAAATAATACACCCAGTGTTTCTCCTTCTTGAAGAATGGTACTTGTCGAGAATAAGTCGTTTTTCTCAATAATAATTAACATGAAAATAAAACCAATCGTAAAACTGAGGTTTATCACAAACAATAAATTTCCCAAATCGAAAGGCTTGTTTACAACAAAAGTATCATCTCGAAGACTTATTGTTAAAAGGTCTTTTGGATTAAAAAAACGTTCAAAAGATTTTGGTTGATAGTTATACAGAAAAGCATAAGCACATACCAACAAAAAAATACCAATCACGAAGAAATTCTGGAAAGAAGAAATTTCTCGAGGAATAATCGTCAATAAAGATTCTGATAATTCAATTACTGCTTGACTTGTTGATTTTGGGTTTCCTACATACAGCATTAATTCATCTACGTTGGTATTAGTACCATAAATCGTGAGGAATAACTTCGTTTTTTTATAAACGTTTTGAAGACTATCAACATCTAATACAAGCCACTGATTTACTGGTAGTTTTTGTTGTAAAGAAGCATTGATAAATAGATAATTTTCTTTGGATGAGTAATAGAGTATTTTGTAAGTCTTGTAGTTTTCAATATCACAAAATAAGCTGAATGAATTATAATCTTTATGAAGCTCACGAACATAAGGTACATAAGCCTTGTAGGGTTCGTCAAAGACCTGCCAGTCGTCGTGATAGTCATGTACTAAATAAAAGCTATTGCTTGGTCCAACGGTGCCTTTAGCATAGCTATGATTAGAGAATGACAGAAGACTAGCGATAATCAAAAAAACTAGTGACTGGAAAAAGGAGTACTGTTTGTCTAAACACAAAATCCTGCATGATTCAGTAAATCGTGCAGGATTTTGCAATTGAATATATTTCTGGTAAAAGTTCAAGTCTTGATAGTTTTGTGCAAAATTAGAAAAAAACTATCAATATTCATTGAAACCGTTTACTACAATCCTAATGCTTTCAACATTGTAGCACCAATATCAGCAGGAGAATGTACTACGTGGATTCCACAAGCCTCCATGATTGCCATTTTAGCAGCAGCAGTATCGTCTGCACCACCGATGATAGCACCAGCATGACCCATTCTACGACCTTTCGGTGCAGTTTGTCCAGCAATAAAACCTACTACAGGTTTTCTGTTTCCATCAGCTTTGATCCATTGTGCAGCTTCAGCTTCCATTCCACCACCAATTTCACCAATCATTACGATACCCTCAGTTTCAGGGTCGTTCATTAATAATTCTACAGCTTCTTTAGTTGTTGTTCCAATGATAGGGTCACCACCAATACCAATTGCAGTTGTTTGTCCTAAACCTGCTTTTGTCAATTGGTCAACAGCTTCGTAAGTTAAAGTTCCTGATTTTGATACGATACCAATTTTACCTTTTGTGAAAATAAAACCAGGCATAATTCCTACTTTACATTCACCAGCCGTCATTACTCCTGGACAGTTTGGACCAATTAAACGACAATCTTTATTCTGAATGTATTCCTTAGCATAAATCATGTCTTTGGTTGGAATACCTTCTGTAATACAAATAATTACTTTGATACCAGCGTCAGCAGATTCCATGATAGCATCAGCAGCAAATGCAGGCGGTACAAAGATGATTGAAGTATCAGCACCTGCTTTTTCTACAGCTTCAGCAACTGTATTAAATACAGGACGGTCAAGATGGGTTGAACCACCTTTTCCTGGTGTTACACCACCAACTACGTTAGTACCATATTCGATCATTTGCTGAGCGTGGAATGAACCTTCAGACCCAGTAAAGCCTTGTACGATTATTTTTGAGTTTTTGTTAACAAGTACACTCATTTCAGATAAATATTTGGTTTGTAAAAATCAGTTTTTTTGTGAAATTACTGTATTTAACCTTAATAGAGATTATAATTATACAGTGCCTACGTAAATTTATTGTAAAGGTATAGTTTGCAAGGCAAAGGACAAAAAGGAATTTGGATATTGAGTAATATACTTATTTTAAATTGTATTTAATTGATTGATTTATAGATATTTAAAGCTATTTCTATTTCTGGAAATATAGTATAGCTTATCATTTTTCGATAATTTAATTGCCTAATTCTATGTTAAGATTGATTTGATAGAAATTTACTGATGAATTACCCAGAAGTTTGAAATATTGTTTTTTGAGAAAAGATAGGAGGGGAGTACTCCTTTGGTGATAAACAATTGAAGTGCTTTTTAAAGGATATGCACAAAAAAAGCAAATCCAGTGATTAACCTGAATTTGCTTTTTTATGTTATCTAATTTTTAATAATATACTTAAAGTGTTCTTTTCTTTCCTTTTGAATCAATTACTTCCATTGATTTTACATTTGAACTAACCAAGATACTTCGTGAAGATTGCGATAAAAACGAACTTCCATAATTTACTTCTACTCTTCTCGTTTTGCCATTTTTAAGTGTTTCTAAAACAACCATATCTGTATTTTTCAATGGTTTACTTTGCAACACACTGTTTCTTAATTTGAAGGTTTTTAGTGCGCCACGGTTTTGTGTTGCCATCATCAACGCTTTTCCTTGTGGATTATTCACTCTGACTAAGCCTTTGGCATCGCCTAAAACAATAAAAGCACTTTCAGGTAAAGTAATAGGTTTGAAGTCGCCTTTACCGTTTCCTTTTAAAAGTAATCCGTTGAAAGCATCATATCTTCCAACTGAAACTTCTGCTCCAAAATCGTTTCCAACCATCAGCACATCAAGGTTTCCGTCGTTATCAAAATCTTCGGTTAGCATCCCTAAAACTGGCGCTGTTTGTGCTTCCATTGGTAATGCTTTTACTTTAAAAGTATCATTCCCAAGATTTTCGATATAACTTGTTTTAAGATAATTGGCCTTTAAAATGATGGCATCTTTCAAGTCTTCTTCTGAAAGTACATCTTTTATCTCCGCATTTGCTAGAGTATTATAACGAACAAACTTCTTACGCATCGTAATCATTTGCTTATTTAAATCATCTTTTCCGTTGAATGGCACTTCTTTTTTGAGCAATTCACCTTCTTTTGATTTATAAAAAACCGTAGGAATGGCATCAAAATTACCATCGGTGTTGAAATCTTTTCCATAGATAGAAACTGGTTCGGTATCACTTGCTCTGAAAAGCGAATTTTTTCCGAAGTTTCCAACTATGTAGTCGATGTCACCATCATCATCAAAGTCACCAGTAGTGATACTGTTCCAGAAACCTACTTGTTTGTCTAAATCAGTAGCCGTTGCTAATTTTTCTAATTTTCCATGATTATTTTTAAGAATGGTGATAGGCATCCACTCGCCAGCGAGCATCAAATCTATCCAACCATCGTTATTATAATCTGTCCAGATGGCATCACAAACTAAACCGATATTTACTAAGTTTTTAGCTACTTGTGCTGTTACGTCAGTGAATTTTGGTTGCCCAGCTTTTGAGTCATTTCTAAGGATATAACTTGAAACAGGTTTTGGATAACTTGCTACTTCTACTCTGCCACCGATGAATAAATCAAGGTCGCCATCTTTATCATAATCGGCAGCTTTTACACATGAACCACTTTTTAAGAATGCTGGAAGTGCTTGGGTTTTCTGTGTAAAATGTCCTTTTCCATCATTTTCATAAAATCTATCTTGATAAACAGGGGAGCCATTTGGATACTCGTAACCGCCACTGACGATGTATAAATCAAGGTCATTGTCTGAATCTGCATCAAAAAGTAATACGCCCATGTCTTCAGAAGGTTTTGTCAGATTCGTTTCATTGGCAATTAAATCAGCTTGTGTGAATTTTCCCGATTGATTTTGGAGTAAAAATGTACCTTTTTGGTCGCTTGGTCCGCCGATGAAAACATCTTCAAGTCCGTCTCCATTAACATCTCCAACAGAAATGGCTGGCCCGAACTGAGAGAATTTATGAGGCATTAATTTTTGAATATTAAAATCAATAGCATCTTTTTCAGTATGCGTAAAATTGATATTCAAGGAATCGGTAATGTCTTCGAAAAGAGTAGGTTTACTTGATTTTTTCTCAAGATTCACAACCGCATTTTTTTCATAAATATTCAAAACTTGATTTGCTTTCACATTTTTGAGTACTTGTACTTTACCACTTTGCCAAATAATTTTTACTTCATCAACAATATGATTTTTCCCTAAACCAAAATGTACAATATTTTCAATTGTAGAAAGATAACCACGGTAAGGCGAATTTTCATAAACTTGAGTCTGTCCATTTTGATACTTGATTTCAACAAAAGCACCTAAACCACCAATATTTTTATCGGCACCATTTAGTTTTAATCGAAGATAATTACTTTCATCAGGTTTGGTTTCAATCAAATTGTTACGATAAACCGAAGCTGAATCGTTGATATTATTCGTAACATAATCTAAATCGCCATCATTATCCAAATCTCCGTAAGCTGCACCATTCGAGAAGCTCGGTTTGTTCAATCCCCATGCCATTGATACATCTTCAAAATTAAAATTACCTTTATTTCGGAAAGCATAATCAGTGATTTTTACTGAAGGAATAGAATCAAGTAACATCAATTTAGACATCATATTACTCATTTCAGCACGATAAATCATGAAATCTTGATCTGTAATATCTCTTGGAAATCCGTTGGTGATAATAATATCTCTGAGTCCGTCATTATCAAAATCGGTTGCCATAGGAGTCCAACTCCAGTCAGTTTCAGCAACGCCAGCCAATAAACCAATTTCACTAAAAACAGGTTTGCCCGTTTTAGGATTTACTCCTTGGTTCATTTGTAAAGTATTTCGTGCATATTGGTAGTCGTAACCAAACTTTTCATTGTTTTGATAAGTCAAGTAATTGTTGGGAGGCAACATCATTTTTTTACGATAATTATCTGCGGGCATCATATCTACAGCCAAAATATCTACCAGACCATCGTTATTAAGGTCGGCAACATCATTTCCCATTGCCGAATATGAAGTATGTTTGAAATAGTCGTGAGCTTGGTCGTTGAAAGTACCATTATGATTATTGATGTAAAGTAAATCATTCGTTAAATAATCATTCGTTACATAAACATCCTTCCAGCCATCACGATTGATGTCGGTAATGTTTAGTCCCAAACCGTATCCTTCAATCAAAATTCCAGCTTGTTTTGAAATATCTGTAAAAACGGCATGATGGAGCTTTTCATCCCAATCATTACGGAATAATTTGTCTGTTCTTTTTGATGAACCATCCACAATTTTATCATGATATTTATTAGGGAAACGGATGTCTTCCATTTCGTTAATTAATACATATAAATCTAAATCGCCATCATTGTCATAATCAAAAAAAGCGGCGTTAGTACTATGTGAATCATCGTCGATGCCATACTCTTTTGCCATTTCCTTAAAAGTTGGAACACCATCTTTCCCAACTCCTTGGTTTACATAAAGCATATTAGTTCTTTCAGAAGCAACATCTTTTACGGTTGCACAAACATAAATATCTAATAATTTATCATTATTAATATCAACTAGGGCAACACCAGAACACCATTTGCCATTGCCTGCAACTTTTGCTTTATCGGTTACGTCCTCAAACTTTAGTTTGTTGGCTTCATCTACTCCTTTATTGAGGTACAATTTATTGGCAACTTGGTTACCTGTGAAGTAAATGTCGGTAAGGTTATCATTGTTGAAATCGCCTAAAGCAACACCGCCACCATTATAAACGTATTCAAATTCAAGTACATTCATGGTGTCATTTTCTGTAATCCTATTAGAAAATGTAATACCTGTGTCTTCTGCGGATAATTGAGTAAAGAGCGTACTCTCTTTTTTACATGAGGAAAGAGAGAAACCTATCATGAAGAATAATAGCAGTAATTTTTGATTCATAAAATTGGGTCTTTTTTGGAATATAAAATTAACAAGATTTTATATGAATACTATTCGTGAATGACCTAATTTGAAGAATATGAACGTATATTTTTAATAATTTATATTTGAATAGTCAAATTTGATTTAAAATGGAGATTTTAGAGCATAAAACATAAAAAAAGCTCGAAGAAATCTCCGAGCTTTTTTGACTAAAAATATTATTAATGAATTAAAGCGTACGTTTCAATTCTTTCATTTCGTAACATTCGATGATGTCTCCCACTTCAAGGTCATTGAAGTTTTTGATTGAAAGTCCACACTCATATCCGAATTTAACTTCAGCTACATCGTCTTTGAAACGTTTCAAAGCAGAAATTTCACCTTCATGAATCACGACGAAGTCACGAATCACACGGATTTTATGAGCACGTTTCACGGTACCATCTAATACATAAGAACCTGCAACAGTACCAACTTTAGAAATTTTGAATACATCACGTACTTCAATGTTAGCTGTTACAACTTCTTCAAATTTCGGTGCTAATAAACCTTCCATCGCATCTCTTACATCATCAATTGCTTGGTAGATGATAGAGTATGTACGAATTTCGATTTGTTCGTTTTCTGCCAAACGACGAGCGTTTACACTTGGACGAACTTGGAAGGCTACAATTACTGCATCTGAAGCAGAAGCCAACAATACGTCTGATTCTGAAACTTGTCCAACACCTTTGTGAATAATACGAACTTGTACTTCTTCGGTTGAAAGTTTCAATAATGAATCTGACAATGCTTCTACTGAACCATCCACGTCACCTTTCACAATTACGTTCAATTCTTTAAATGTACCGATTGCTTTACGACGACCGATTTCATCTAAGGTAATATGTTTACGAGTACGTAATGATTGTTCACGGATGATTTGTTCACGTTTGTTGGCAATTTCACGTGCATCACGTTCATTTTCCATTACGCTTAATTTATCACCCGCAGCAGGAGCACCGCCTAGTCCTAGTACTTGTACAGGAATTGATGGACCAGCTTCTTTTAATTTATTTCCACGGTAATCGAACATGGCTTTTACACGACCATAGTGCGCACCGGCAAGCATCATATCTCCAACTTTCAATGTTCCTGCTTGAACCATGATATTGGCAACATAACCACGACCTTTATCTAACGAAGCTTCGATAACAGCACCTACAGCACGTTTATTAGCATTGGCTTTCAATTCTAATAATTCAGCTTCCAATAATACTTTCTCTAATAATTCATTGATACCCATCCCTGATTTAGAAGAAATTTCTTGAGTTTGGTATTTACCACCCCATTCTTCAACAAGCATGTTTTTAATTGATAATTGCTCACGAATTTTTTCTGTGTTAGCACCCGGCTTATCTACTTTCGAGAAAGCAAAAACGATAGGTACACCAGCAACCATTGCGTGGTTGATAGCTTCCTCAGTTTGTGGCATCACAGCATCATCCGCTGCAATTACGATAATGGCAACGTCAGTTAACTTAGCACCACGAGCACGCATCGCTGTAAAGGCTTCGTGACCAGGAGTATCAAGGAATGTAATTCTACGACCATCGTCATGTTTTACTGAGTATGCACCAATGTGCTGAGTGATACCACCGGCTTCACCAGCGGCAACTTTTGCACGACGGATATAATCAAGTAAAGATGTTTTACCGTGGTCAACGTGACCCATGATGGTTACGATTGGCGCTCTCGGTAATAAATCTTCTGGAGCATCTTCTTCTTCTACGATAGCAGATTCAATTTCTTCTTCTGCTGATACGAATTGTACTTCAAATCCAAATTCTTCAGTAATTAAAGCGATAACATCTGCTTCAAGACGTTGGTTGATTGAAACGAACATTCCTAAACTCATACAAGTAGAAATAATTTCGTTAACCGAAACATCCATTAAAGAAGCTAATTCACTTGCTGAGATAAACTCAGTTACTTTCAAGATTTTTGCTTCTTCGTCTTCTGCTAATTGACGTTGTTCGTTTCTTTCGGCACGGAACTTACGTTTAACACGACGTTCTTTTGCACCAAAGTTCGACTTGTTGGTTTGTCCTTGCAGACGAGCCATCGTAGCCTTGATTTGGTCTTGGATTTGTTTTTCAGAAACTTCTCCTTTAGGTTGTGGTTTTACGCCACCGCCAGCATTGTTGTTATTATTTCCAGCTGGTTTTTTCTTAAAGTTGTTATTACTGTTATTATTGTTTTGATTGTTGTTGTTACCTTGATTATTGTTCGAGGTATTATTGTTGTTACCAGTATTACCACCAGTATTGGCAGGTTTTCTAGCATTAGGATCATTCGTAGTAGGAGCGCCCGGTACACCGTCTTTTTTCGGACGAGGAGCACCTCTTTCATTGCGAATTTCAGCTTCAGTAACTTTAGCTCCGCCCGGTTTATCGATGCGTTTACGCTTTTTCTTATTGTTGTTATTATTGTTGTTATTTCTAGAACCACCACGGGCAGGTTCAACAGGTAAAGAAATTTTACCTAAAACCGTCAAACCTTTTAGTTGTTCACCTTTCGCTTCAATTAATTCCACATTGGAAGTATCTTCTGGAATTTCATCATTACGACCAAGTTTTTGTGCTGGCGCAGGACGTTGCTGCTGTGGTTGTGGTGCAGGGTTTGGTGTTGGTAAACTACTTCCCTGTTGTATTGGACGAGCTTGGTTTTGGTTTGGATTGCCACCACCTTGCTGTTTGTTCTGTTGTGGATTTTGGTTTGGATTTCCGCTACCTTGTTGCTTATTATGCTGTGGATTTTGGTTCGGATTTCCGCCACCTTGCGGTCTGTTTTGTTGGTTTGGATTATTATTTCCACCGCCTTGTTGTGGCTTATTTTGTTGATTTTGGTTATTGTTCACCCCACCTTGTGGTCTATTGTGTTGGTTCTGATTACTCGGCTGTATTGCTGCTTCAGCAATTTTGGTTTCTGCTATTGGTGTTGCTACTGCTTCTATCACTACTGGTTTTTCTAATACTACCACAGGCTCAGGCTTTGTTGCTTCCTCAACCTTTTCAACTTTTGGAATCTCTACTACTCTAACCTCTTCGGTTACCACAGGTATAATCACTGGCTTCACCTCTTCAACTTTAACTTGAATTTCTGGTTTTGGCTCAGGTTTAACAGCTTCAATCTTCACTTCAGGCTCTTCAACTTTTGGCTCTGGTTTTGGTTCAGCTATTACAGGCTTTTGAGGAACTGGATTTCCTTTTGCATCCAATTCTATTTTACCAAGTACTTTAAATTGTACTTCGGCTCTTCCCAAAATCACTTCTGGTTCTTTCTCAGCTTTTGCTGGTTCGGCTACTTTTGTTTGTTCAGCCTCATCAGCTTTATCTTTTCCACGGAAATAAAGAGGCATATCGTCATCTTGCTTTTTCGTAGGAACAAACTCTTCCACTGTAGGTTTCGATGAAACTACAGGTGCTGGGCTAACATCTTTCAATAAAGATTCAGCTCCATATTCTTTTGCAACGAGCTTTAATTGCTCAAAATTTAGTTTGGCGTTGGGGTTGTTCTCAACCTTGTGACCTTTGACAGAGAGATATTGAACAATGGTTGAGGTTCCCACGTTAATCTGCTTTGCCACAAGGCTCAAACGCATCATTTTATCTTCTGCCATAATTTCTGTTGATACTTTTCTATAGTAATTTTTAATTTTAAGTAATGAATGATAGAATAGTTTTGATGAGTAAGTGAGAAAAAAACAATGACTATTCTATCATTCTATCACTTACTCATTCTAAATTACTCAAACTCCGAACGTAGAATTGATAATACTTCGTTTACGGTTTCTTCCTCAAGCTCTGTACGACGAATTAATTCATCGCTATTCAATTTGAGTACTTGTTTCGCCGTATCCAAACCGATTTTGTGTAATTCTGCAATTACCCAATCTTCGATTTCGTCAGAAAATTCAGTTAAGTCAACATCTTCGTCATCAACTTCACTTTCTTTAATATCACGATAAACATCTAATTCGTAGCCAACTAGCTTTCCTGCTAACTTAATGTTTTGTCCGCCTTTACCAATTGCCAAGGAAACTTGGTCTGGTTGTAAATACACCGCAATTCTTTTTCTTTCTTTATCAATTTTCATTGAACTTACTTTCGCAGGGCTTAAAGCACGACCTACAAGTAATTCAAGGTTTTCTGTATAATTGATAACGTCAATGTTTTCGTTCTGTAATTCACGAACAATTCCATGAATACGAGAACCCTTCATCCCCACACAAGCACCTACTGGGTCGATACGGTCATCATAAGATTCTACCGCTACTTTTGCACGCTCACCTGGTTCACGAACTACTTTACGAATCATGATTTGTCCGTCGTAAATCTCAGGAATTTCTTGTTCGAATAAACGTTCTAAGAAAACAGGAGAAGTACGAGAAAGGATAATCTTTGGCGTACCATTATTCATATCAACTTTATGAATAACAGCTTTTACCGATTCACCTTTTTTGAAACGATCTTTTTGAATCATCTCTGATTTTGGTAAAGTCAATTCATTGCCTTCACCATCAGTAATGATAAATTCTTTTCCAATAATTTGGTAAACATCTCCCGAAACCATTTCTCCAACTAAGTCTTTGTATTTTTCAAAGAGACCCTCTTTTTCTAAATCTTTAACTTTTTGAATCAATGTTTGACGAGCCGTTTGAACAATTCTACGACCGAAATCTTCTAATTTGATTAATTCCGCTACTTCTTCGCCAATTTCAAAATCAGGTTCAATTAATTTTGCTTCTGCCAAAGGAATTTTGTCATAATCCCAAATATCTTCTGAATTGTCATCAACAATTTCACGTGTGCGCCACATTTCTAAGTCGCCACTTTCAGGGTTGATAATTACATCAAAATTTTCATCCGTACCGTATCTTTTACGAATCATTGTGCGGAAAACGTCTTCCAGCACTTTAATCATCGTCGGACGGTCGATATTTTTTTCTTTTGCAAAATCCGCAAACGATGAAATTAACTCTGCACTATTCATCTTTTCATAATTTTATTAATGTGAAAAGAAGCCAGCAAGTAGAATGGATGAAGGATAAGATTTACTCTAATTTCAACAATTCAACCGTTCGGCAACTCGACCACTATTTAAACGATATTTGTACTTTTGCTTGTTGTATATTCGAAAAAGGAATGGTGATTGCCTCTATTGGCTCTACTTTCTTACTTTTTGTTTTCTTTGGTTCTTCTTTGAAAGTTATGCCTTCGTCGCTTACTTCTTCTAAAGCCCCTATTTTTTCTATTTTGTCGTTCAATACTAATTTCAAGTTACGACCAATATTTTTTACAAACTGACGCTTAAATGTAAGTGGGTGATCGATGCCCGGAGAAGATACTTCTAAATTATAGGCTCCAGCAATTAATTCATTGGTTTCTATAAAATGAGCTAATCTTCTACTAACAGATGCACATTCTTCTATTTTAATGCCTTCGTCGGTATCTAATAGAATTGTAATGTTCTGCCTAGTTTTACCTTCACTTACTTGAACATCTACAATGAATAACCTTCCTTCTTCAAGATAGGGTTCAAGCAGTTCGATTATTTTTTCTTTTGTCATTTCTTTTTTCACAGTTAAGTCAACTGTGCTACAATCTAGTAAACAAAAAAGAGGGACTATCGACCCCTCTTCCTTTAAATTCTCTGCAAAAGTAATAAAAATTGTCTTAGAAAGCAAGTTTCATGATTGGTTTACAGTGTTTTTCATAATTAATTAAGGAAATTCAACTACAAATCTGCCCTAAAGCTAAATCCATGTTTTTCAAAAGCTAAACTTTCATAAAAAGCATGTGCTTCAGTCCGTTTTAAATTACTTGAAAGTACCAATTTATAACAGCCTGTTTCTTTGCATTTTTCCATAGCGAATATCATCATGGTTTTGCCAATTCCTTTTCCTTGATAATTATCAGCAACCACAACATCCTCAACAACGGCTGAAGGAGTACCCAAGTGAGCCAAATTATCCATTATCAATAAAGCGAAGGTGCCAATAATTGTGCTTTCAGTTTCAGCTACATACACTTTGTAGTTTGGATAAGTAGCCATTTTTGAGAAAAGCGTTTCAGCTTGTTCAAGCGAAAGTACTTCACCTTTGTCGAGAACCTCGGCATATAGATTTAGTATCTGAGGTAAATCTTCTTTTATCGCTTGTCGAATTTGAATATTCATGGTTTTAAGAAAAAAAATAGTACTTTTGGACAAATTTTAACCTTGATTTTAGCATACAACTAAAATACTTAATTATTTTAAAATGAAGCTCATATTCATATTAAGAAGCTTCGTTCAAGAATAATTTATTTTAAACTAAAATCAACAATCAGAAATCAAAAAAATGTCATACGGTTTATTAAAAGGAAAAAGAGGAATTATTTCTGGAGCATTAGATTCCAACTCTATCGCTTGGAAAGTGGCTCAACGTGCTAAAGAAGAAGGCGCAATTATCACACTTACGAATGCTCCTTTAGCCATGAGAATGGGAGAAATCAACAAATTAGCCGAAGAATGCGAAGCTAAGATTATTCCAGCGGATGCTACTTCTGTAGAAGATTTGGAAAAACTTTACGAAGGTTCAATGGATGCTTTGGGTGGAAAAATTGATTTCGTATTGCATTCAATCGGTATGAGTACTAACATTCGTAAAAACCGTCCTTATGGCGATTTGAACTACGAATGGTTTATGAAATCTTTAGATGTTTCTGCTTTATCATTCCACAAAATGTTGCAAGTTGCTGATAAAATGGATGCTATTTCTGATAATGGTTCAGTAGTAGCTTTATCTTATATCGCTGCACAACGTTCTTTCCCTGACTATACTGATATGGCACAAGCAAAAGCGATGTTAGAATCGATTGCTCGTTCTTATGGTTATCATTATGGAAAGAAAAACGGAACAAGAGTAAACACTGTTTCACAATCACCAACTAAAACTACGGCTGGTACAGGTATTTCTGGCTTTAATGCTTTCTATGAATATGCTAACGAAATGTCGGCATTAGGAAATGCAACTGCGGATGAATGTGCTGATTATGTAATTACTTTATTCTCTGACTTGACGAAGAAAGTAACGATGCAAAACCTTTTCCATGATGGAGGTTTCAGTGCAGTAGGTATTTCAGAAGAAATCGTAGCAAGAATGAGCTAATATTCTTGTTGAAGAAAATATATGAAAAGGCATTTGTAGCAATTACAAGTGCCTTTTTTGATGCACTATCATTGATAATGAATAAAGGCGATAAATAACAAAAGCCTCTTCGAAATGAATCCGAAGAGGCTTTTGAAAATATTTTAGGAGTACTATAAACTTAAAGTACCTCTACGAGCAGCATCTACTAAAGAAGCTTCTAAGCCTTTTTTGTTGATAGTACGGATAGCTTTTGCTGAAACTTTCAACTGTACCCATACACCTTCTGATTCTAAGAAAAATTTCTTAGTGTGTAAGTTTGGAAAAAATTTACGCTTAGTTTTATTGTTAGCGTGAGAAACGTTATTTCCAACTTGTGTTTTTCTTCCTGTTAATTGACAAACCTTCGCCATGATAAAATTCTTTTATTTGTTATGTAAAATCGCTTTTTGAGCGATGTAATAGACTTGATTACCAGTGTTTTCCGAAATGGAATGCAAAATTAGGAAATAATTATTAATCTAACAATTAATTACAGAAATAAAATTGATACTTTTCTGTTAATGTTATAAAAAAGCTTGCAAACCAAAATATTCATTAGGCTTTGTTTATTCAAGACATTCTTAATTTGTACTTTTGTCTAAAGCTAACCGCCAAGATTACATCATGCTGAAAAAAAATGCAATTTCTCTTTTGTGGCTAACGAGTCTTCCTCTGTGTATATATACTCTTTTTACCTATTTATTAGCTTACACTTTGGTGATTGACCATTGGTTTGTTGGTTTTATGATGATGAGTTTGCCAATAGTGATGATACTTTGTGCCATCATTGCTCTTATGTGGCTATTTATCAGACCTTCCCGAATGCTTCTTCCTCTTGTTGTTTTACTGATTGGTTATCCATTTATTAGAAGAACTTACAGTTTTCATACTGCTAAGGAAGCAGAGAAAAGTTTGTCGGTATTAGATTATAATGTTTTTGGTTTTTACCATAATAGTTATCCATTTAATAAAGACAAAACGAAAGCATCTGTTACTTATGTTTCAGAAACCAATGCAGATATTAAATGTTTTCAGGAGTTTAGTAGTATGAGTAATGAAAAAGATTTCAGGGTTTTTGAAGCCATTACCAAAGAGAATCCGTACTATGTGATTAATAGCATTTATGGTACGCATAGAATATTTTCATTAGCGATTTTTTCAAAGTATCCCATCATTCATGAAGAAAAGAGTTTGTTTGGTCAAGAGCCCGGAAAAGATAATGGCAATGGCTATTTATTGGCTGATATAGCCATGGAAAAGGATACGATAAGAGTAATTAATTTACAACTCCAGTCGATGGGAATTAGAGTGAAAAGAGTTGTAGAGGAAGTAAAAGAGAAGTCGTATTCTCAGGCTAAGGATGAGACCAAATCTATTTTATCAAGTTTAAAAACAGGTTTTGTGAATCATGCAGAAGAAATAGAACAAATTGAAAGATTGATTGATGAAAGTCCTTTTCCAGTAATTGTTTGTGGTGATTTTAATGAAACGCCTTACGGAAATGCCTACGGACATATTCGTGATAGACTGAAAAATGCTTTTGAGGAAGCTGGAAATGGTTTTGGTTTTACACTTAATCGTAGTCCAAGATTTGTTAGAATTGATAACCAATTTTGCAGTGAATCAATAGAAGTATTAGATTTCCAAACGCATGGTCATATTAAATCTTCAGATCATTACCCAGTATTTGCAAAATATAAAATACGCTGATTATTAAGTGTTTGATTGGTACTTTCCCATTTTATTTTGCTTGAAATCTCGTCTGGCTTCAACGATGTATTTTACTATTTCCCATGAATTACTGCCGTAGAAAAAACCTTTTTTTAGAAAAGACATTGCATTTCGATTGATTTTTTGCATCGTTTGTTTGTCAAAGCCTTTATACTTTGATTGTACATAAAGATTGTTACGATACATATAATAATATCTTAACGGAGAATGCAATTCTTTTTCTTTTTTAATTAAGTAGAGTGTTTTAATAGACGCTTTCTTTTCGGTTTGTCCTAATTCATGCTGAATGAAAACGTTGATTAATTGAATCATTTTAAAGCCTGCTTTTTGAACTCTCAAACAGTATTCAATATCAACAGCATCAATGAATAGCGCTTCATCAAATTTTCCTATTTGTTGATAGATATTAAGATTTAAAAGTGTTCCTGAAGTAATCATTCCATCAATTTCTTGATAGCTTGATTGTGCTAACGATTGTTTATTATTACGTGAGAATTGTGGACCAAATAATCCAACACTCTCTGGGTGTGGAAATTTGCTTACTCCATCCCAATAATATTGAATTGCATTTCCTTCAAATTTAGAATCTTGGTCCATCATCAATAACCAATCAAAGCCTTCATTAATTGCCATTTGCGCACTAGTATTCAATCTTTTGGCAATACCAGCATTGTGGTTATCATGTAAATAAGTGATATTGGAAATTTCCATCAAATTCTTTTTTAGAAATGTCCCTTCTTCAGTATTATCAAAGACATATACTTTATCAACAGCTTTAGCATACGTTTTGATATTGTCTAAAGTATTTTCAGTTGGATGGTAAAGTATTACTACTGCCGCAATTTTCATGATTATAGAGGTTTATAGTTGGGCAATTAATTTTTTAATTAATAACTCAAACTGAGGTTGAAACGAAAATTCAAAGCCGTTGGCTCCTTCAGGAATTACATTTGGACATTTGTAATAACTTTCTAGCATTCTTGGTGTTTTTAAAGCTTCTGCGATAGCGTAAGGGAATGATTGATTCCCAATAAATAATTTTGCACCTGCAATGATACTTGCCATCTCCAAAAAATTGTTTACTCTGGCATACTCAAGGTTAGGTATAATCGCTTTCATCAACTTAAACTCTTCTGACAAACCCACAAAAACTAGATTGTTATATTTTTTTAGAACAGAATAGTCTATCATGGGTGAATTGTAACGAGTACTTCTTGCAATAACGATTTTATCGCTCATTGAAGTATTTTTTGGTACAACTAGCCAAGGTTTGCTTAAATCATAGCTTACTGCAAAACAGTTAAAGTACCACCTGCTGATGTGTCCTTTTGTGTGATCAAATGTAAATTGCCTAAAAATGTCTAAATCATAATCTACTGCTTGGTTTTTAAAGATGTCAATTTGTTGAAATTGGTTTTGTAAAGCTAAAAGAGGCTCTAACATCGCAACCGATTTTTCATTCAAACCGATATCTTTTAGCGGATGATTACCATCAACTTTTATTCTTTGACCGATATTTAAATGAAGATTTATCTTACCATTTTCAGCCAAAGCATACATCGCTGGAATAGCATAAATTATATCGCCAAGATGCCCACTGTGTTTAAAATCAACAAGGGCTTTAGGGGTATCTAAAAAGTTAATCGAAGGCAAATCATTTACCTTTAATTGGTATTTATAATTTTGATAAGCTTCTTTGTTCGTGTTTTTTAGATATAATTTTTCAAGAGGATTGAGTTTTTTAAAGAGCATATATTAATTAAGCAATTGAGAGAATAAGTTTCAAAGAGGATCAATGTATTAAAAATAGGTAACTAAAAATGTAGGGTGGAGAAACAAACATTTTTACTGAACCCCGTTTAGTTTTTGCTAAACGGGGTTCAATGCTTAGAATGATTTTGCAATGTTTGTAAACTCACGAGATTTCAACGATGCTCCACCGATTAATCCGCCATCTACATCTGCGCAAGCAAATAATTCTTGGGCATTTTTCTCATTACAACTTCCACCGTAAAGAATAGAAGTGTTATCTGCTGCTTCCTGACCGTATTTAGTTGCTAAATGTCCTCTTAAATAAGCGTGCATTTCTTGTGCTTGTTCAGAAGAAGCCGTTAAGCCAGTTCCGATTGCCCAGATTGGTTCGTAAGCGATTACCACTTTAGCGAAATCTTCTGGAGAAAGATGGAAAAGGCTGTCTGTTAATTGAGAAGCAACGAAAGCAAGAAAATCACCACCTTGACGTAATTCTAATGTTTCACCACAACAGAAAATTGGCGTTAAACCATTTTCAAGAACGATGTTTACTTTTTCTGCCAATTGTTCATTTGTTTCTTTGAAATACTCACGACGCTCTGAGTGTCCAAGAATTACATGAGTAACACCAATTGATTTCAACATTGAAGCTGAAATTTCACCAGTATATGCACCAGAAGCTTTGTTAGAACAATTTTGTGCAGCAATGCCAATATTTGGAGCTGTTTCTGTATATTTTTGAAGTGTCGATAAGTAAATCGCTGGTGGAGCAATAATTACTTGCACATCAGTATTTACTTCGTCTTTCACCATATTTACAACTTCAGATGCCAAAATCAAGGCTTCTTCGGCTGTTTTATTCATTTTCCAGTTTCCTGCTACAATTTGCTTTCTCATTGTTTTTTGGTTAATTATAAATTAGATATTTTGACAAAAGTACTTCTTATCACAATTCTAAAAAACAAAAAGCCATAAGTATCTTCATCTTAAAGGTGAATATTTTGAAAATTCTACAAGAAAGACAACATAAAAAACAGAAAGGTTGGATTTTGTTTTTACAAAATTGGAATCAATCATATCCCCACTTTCAATCACATAATATTCATGAATAAAATTTTATAAGTATTTTCGGTATTTTTCTTTGAATAAACATTAATTTTTTAATGTAACTCTTTGGAAATAAGTAATATTATCCCGATATTTAAGATAAGAAAAACGACTCTTATCATGAAACTGGCTTGGCATAAAATATTATTGTTCAGTACTTTACCGCTGGCAGGGTATTGTCAAGACTCTACGAGTTATGCTGAACAAAATAATGGAGGTGTAAGGGTAAGCACTTATGTTCGAAGTGAAAGACCTAAAAAATTAAAATTCAAACCTGCCATTGAAGAAAACTTTGGTTTTCAGTTAGTAAAAAAAAGAAAAATCTCCGTCATCCCTTTTGAACTTCACGCCAATTTGGTGATTGTACCTATCAGAATTAATAACTCTGATACGCTAAGATTTATCCTTGATACGGGTGTGAGTTCTATTATTGTGACAGATTCAAAAGTGGCTGAAAAACAAGGAATGCTATACAGCAGAAATGTGAAAATAGCGGGCGTTGGTGTTGGAAATGACTTAGAAGCCGGTATTGTGATTGACAATACGATAAAAATGGGAGACGTAATTGGTTATCGCCAGAATATCGTAGTACTGAAAAATGATATTTTAAAACTTAGCGAATTTGTAGGAAAACCCATTCATGGAATTATTGGATATGACCTTTTCAATCGTTTTGCCGTAACAATTGATTTTTCGGTCAATCAAATAGTTTTGGAAAACCCCGAACATTATAAATACAAAACGTCTAAAGGACAACGTTTCCCGATAACAATTGAAGAAAACAAGCCTTATTTGGATGCTGTAGAATTAGTAAATGGTGACCAAACAGTACCTATAAAAGTATTATTGGATACTGGTGCAGGACATGCCATTTCGATTGAAGTAAATAAGAAATTTAATATTCAATTGCCCCCTAAAGTTGTGAAAGCTCAATTAGGACGTGGCTTGAGTGGTATCATTAATGGAAATTTAGGACGATTGCCTAAAATAAAATTCGGAAAATACGAGCTAAATAATGTAGTTGCTTCATTTCCTGATAGTTCTTCTTATCACTTAAAACCAACAAATTTCTCTGAACGCCAAGGAAATATTGGTTGTGAATTTCTCAGAAGATTTAAAGTTACTTTTAATTATCGGGATAAATATGTGGTGTTGAAACCGATTAATAGAAGAATGAAAGAACCATTCGAACACAATATGAGTGGGATGGAATTATTGGCAAGTGGAAGTGATTATCATGAGTTTTTGATTGAAAGAATTATTGAAAATTCTCCAGCTCATTTGGCAGGTTTACAGCAAGGAGATAGAGTGATTTTTATCAATAATAAGTCTTATAAAGATATATCAATTACTGAGATATATAAAATCTTTCAAAAAGGTGAAGGCAAGCCCATTAGTATGGTGGTGAAAAGGGGACAAGAAGTGATTTTTACAACGGTAAATTTGAAAAGACTGATATAAAAGTCGCTCACTGAATATCAATGAGCGACTAACACTTAAACCAAAACTAAATTTTTTATCTTTCGATGCGTCCATCCAATAACTCAATTACTCTGCTTCCATAAGTAGCATTTTTCTCTGAGTGAGTTACTTGAATAATGGTTACGCCTTCCTCGTTCAATGTTTTAAATAATTCCATTATTTCCTGTCCTTGTTTTGAATTCAGATTGCCTGTAGGTTCATCTGCCAAAATCAAATTGGGTTTTGTAATTATGGCACGAGCAATACCCACTAATTGTTGTTGTCCGCCCGAAAGCTGATTCGGGAATAGGTCTTTTTTACCAACAATATTGAATCTATCTAAAATATCAGCGACCATCGATTTTCTTTCAGAAGAACCAATGCCATGATATAATAATGGAGTTTCTATGTTTTCATACACCGTTAGTTCATCAATCAAATGATACGCTTGAAATACAAAACCAATATGTTTTTTGTATAATTCTGCACGCTGTTTTTCTTTGATTTTCAGTACGTTTTCTCCCAAAAATGAGTATTCTCCTTCATTAGGTTCGTCCATCATTCCTAAAACATGTAAAAGCGTAGATTTCCCTGAACCCGAAGGACCCATGATAGAAACAAATTCTCCTTGCTCAATAGTTAAACTTATATCACGCAAAACGAAAGCACGATTTACGCCTGAATTATACCAACGAAAAATATTTTTGAGTTCTAGCATATTGTTGATTTTATAAAATGTCTTTTTCTATTAATAATCTTGAAAACGATGTTTCTACTCTGTTTTGAGGCTTTTAATCGGATTTTCTAAAGCTGTTTTAAAAGTTTGTAAGCAAACAAAAATGGCTATTATTAGGCTAAATCCTAAAGCAACAGTTAGAAAAGTTTGCCAATCTAATTGAATTCTATAAGCATAAGCCGTCAGCCAATGATTCATACTGATAATGCCAAGAGGAAAAGAAATAGCGATGGCAATGGCTATCAAAACTATAAATTCTTTCAAAAACAGCATTACAATACTGATACTTGATGCTCCCAAAACTTTACGAATTCCTAACTCTTTTGTTCTTCTGGCAATACTCATTGAAACCATTCCTAAAATACCTAATAGCACAATAATAATTGATAAAATGGTGGCTACTTGTGAAGCTTTTTTAAGCTGAATTTCAGATTGATAAAGCTTTTGAAGCGTATCGTCTATGAAAGTATATTCAAAAGCTGAACCGGGCATTAAAGTTTTCCATTTTTGCTCAATACTTGATAAAGATTGAGCAAGATTATTCGGCTGAATTTTAAAAGAAAAGTACCTGAAAAAAGTAAAATCTTTTACATTCATAAATACCAAAGGAGAAATCGCTTTGTGCATTGAAGCGATGTGAAAATCCTTAGTAACACCAACAATCGTAAATGGCTGTGGATAATAATGAATCCGTATTTCTTTACCAATGGCTTCCGTAGGGTTTTTAAAGCCCAAAGTTTTAAAGCCTGTTTCATTCAGTACGATTTTTCTCGCTTGAAAACCTTCCTGTTTTCGCTGAAAATATACTCCTGCAACCATTGGAATTTGATAAGCATCCGCATATTTTTCATCGGTTGTAATGGTCTGAACATATACTGCTTGGGTGGAATCTTGCCCCATTTTATAAAAAGCATTATTGTTTCCGCCATGTCCTGCTGGAATATCATACGACAAACTTACTTGGCTTACTTCTTTTAGTTTTGCCATTTCGTCACGGATGCGTTCCATTTTATCAACGCCCACAGGCGACCAATCACGAGGAACACTTAGCGTAACGACAGCTTCTTTTTGATAACCCAAATCTTTATTGAAAAAGTAATTTACTTGTTTCGAAATAACAGATGCTCCGACAAAAACAAATAGAGCAATGGTGAATTGAGAAACAATTAATAACCTTCTGAAAAAAATGTTTTCTTTGATAGATTTCAATTTACCTTTTAAAGAATCTATAGAAGGCAAATTTGATAAAATAAATGCGGGATAAATACCCGATAATAAGCCAATCAACACTGCAAATAGAACAGCAAAAAGATAAAAATAAGATGATACTGTTAACAAAGAAGGTATTTTCTTATGAAGCATTTCACCAAAAAACGGTTGAAAAACTTCGTAAAGAATTAAGGAAATCAATAAGCTAAAAAATGAAATTAAGATTGATTCAGCTAAAAATTGTCGAATTAACTGTCCTTTTTCACTACCAAGCATTTTCCGAACACCGATTTCTTTTAACCTTGTTACTGAATTTCCGATAGACATATTGATGAAATTGACTATCGCCATCAGCAGTATAAATAAGGCTACAAAGAGTAAAGTAAAAATTGTCTTTTTTACAATGCCATTGTTTGCTTCCAGATAAACATCCTTCATGGGAACAAGATAAGCTTGAAGGTTTGCACTAATATTTTCAGGAGCATTTGCTTTGATGAGCTTGGACATTACCTGAGCAACACTTTCAGGTTTTACACCATTTTTCAACTCAATATAGCCCACATTATAAGGATTGTTCCAAGCGAAGTACTTCTCTATTCCCCAAAATTTACTGCTCTCAAAAGACATTAAAATTGGAATTCGGGTATCAGAAAGTAAGTTGATTACCGAATTAGTATTTACTTTTCCCAGTACTCCAGTAATCATAAAACTCTTTTTCTGACCTGCATTAGATTCTACCGTCAGGCTTTTTCCCAAACAATCTAATTTCCCAAAATACTTAATGGCTTGTTCTGAGGAAATTACCATTGTATAAGGCTGGTTTAGAGCAGTTTTGCTATCTCCATACAGTAATTCAAAACCATACATGTTCAACAAAGTAGCATCTCCAATTTGAATATCTTCTCTGAAAACTTTATCTCCATTTGAAATAGTGGAGGTATAACCTTCAAAACCATAATAGTTTTCTACCAAATTTGGATAGTTTTCCTTTAAGGTTTTTGCCAAAGGGGCAAGCGTTGTTATTTCTAAGCCAATATCAGGTTTTTTCCATTTGCTTTGAATCAAGTACTGATTTTCTACATTTTTTAAATCAGTGTTTACTTGTAATTCTCCCCAGATATAAGTGCCAATGAGTAAAGTAAAAGTAATGCCGACCGATAAACCCAAGATAGAAACGAAAGCGTAAAACTTCCGTTTCATCAAGTTTCTCCAAGCTATTTTAAAGTAAATTTGTATCATGATTTCTAAAATTTGTTAGTTTAAAGTGAAGATAATCAGGCAAAAAGAGATTCTGAATTAGCTTAACTTTTTTTAACATTTCAATAGAAATTACTCCGTCCTCAAACTCTTTACAGGATTGGCTAAAGCTGCTTTAATGGCTTGAAAACTTACCGTCAATAAAGTGATAACTAATGCTCCTAAGCCAGAAATTGCGAAAGTCCACCAAGAAATTTCTGTTCTGTAATCATAGCTTTGTAACCAATTGTTCATATAATAATATGCGATTGGTACTGCTGTTAAGAGAGAGATTAATACGAGTAATACAAACTCTTTTGAGAGCAATGTCCATAAATTCAAAACGGTAGCACCTAATACTTTTCTGATGCCAATTTCTTTAGTTCTTTGCTCAGCTACAAAAGACGCTAATCCAAACAAACCTAAACAAGAAATAAAAATAGCAAGTACTGCAAAGAATGAAGTCAGTTTACCGATTCTTACTTCGTTAAGAAATTTTAGATTATATTCATCATCAACAAACCAATAATCAAATGGAGTATCAGGAGTGTATTTTTTTAATACAGTCTCAATTTGATCTAATGCTTTTGAGGAACTTACTTTAGGATTGATTTTTATATTAATGATATTTATCCACTTATAGTCTAACATAAAAACAGTTCGCAAAGCAGGTTGATACGGAGAATTCATGACCATATCTTTTACTACTCCAAGTATCTTATAGGGTTTTCCATCAATTTGCATGGTTTCGCCAACTACTTGTTTAATGCCCATAAATTTCACCGCTGCTTCGTTCAATACAACACCAGTAGAATCGGTTGAAAATGCTCTTGAGAAATCTCTACCTTCTTTAAATTGCCAACCTACAGTTTTTCCAAAATCGTGGGTTACTGCTACTGTTCCAAAATTGCCTTGAACACTTGGGTCTTTGCCCTTCCAATCATAACCATTATTAATTGCCCAAACGCCTGTTGTAGGACTTGAAGATTCAGACATTTCTGACACTGTTCCCGTCTTTATCAAGTCATTTCTAATGGCATTATAATGTTGTATTAGCTCCTGATTATTGACAAACATGGCTAATAATCCATCTCTGTTATATCCTATTGGGCGGTTTTTAGCAAATTGAATTTGGTTATAGACGATAATTGTTCCAATGATTAATGTAATAGAAACTGTAAACTGTAAGACCACTAACACTTTCCGTGGCATAGAAGCAAAATGCCCAATTCTGAAAGTGCCTTTTAGTACTTTAACAGGTTGAAAATAAGATAAATACAAAGCTGGATAACTTCCTGCCACAAAACCAGTCACTAAACTAAAGCCTAAACCTAAAAGCCAAAAAAGCGGGTTTGTGAATAGAATGCTTATTTTTTTATCAGCAATTTCATTGAAAGCAGGTAAACTGAGTTCAACAAGTAGTAAGGATAAAATAAAAGCTATCATTACTACCAAAAATGATTCAGTAAGGAATTGGGTTATTAACTGTCCACGCATAGAGCCAATCGCTTTTCTGACACCTACTTCTTTCGCACGTTTTTCTGAGCGAGCAGTACTTAGGTTCATAAAATTGATACAAGCTAAGAGCAATACAGCTATTCCAATGATACCAAATAACCAAACAAATTCAATTTGTCCTCCTGTATTGACACCATTTTTAAATTCAGAATATAGATGCCATTTCTTCATAGGATGAAGAAATACTTCGGGTTTAAAAGCAGCATTAGCTTTATCTACTTTATTAAGTTTAACATCTTTTATTTTTGCAGAAACCTTATCCACATCAGCATTATCAGTCAATTGTGCATAAGTTTGAAAAGCATTACTTCGCCAAGGATTAGAGAGTTTTTCATCCCAATTTTCATTTTTAATGTAAAGGTCCCAAGGAGCGATGAATGCTAAATCATGGAAGTCGGAATTTTTGGGAATGTCTTCATAAACGCCTGTTACTTTTAGCGTAAATTTATTATCAATTCTAAAAGATTTGAATAAAGGATTTTCATCACCAAAAAATGCTTTTGCTGTGGATTCATCAATCAAGATAGATGATGGATCTTTCAATCCATTGTTTGTTCCTTTCAGCATTTTTAAGCTTAGCATTTCTGGGGCTTCAGCTTCAATGTATTCGCCTCGTATAGAAAGCTTTTTATCACCAAACTTCAAGATATGCTTTTCTCTTCCAGAAGACATGAGTACGAATTTGAAATCACTTCCATATTTTTCACGAATTTCTGCTCCGAGTAAATAAGGATTAGATGTCTGAGTACCCACTTCACCATTAAAGGTTTGGTGTTGCATTACTTGTACAATCTTGTCGTAGTTTTTATGATATTTATTGAATGATAATTCATCATGAATCCACAAACCAATCAACATTGCTACTGCCATGCCAACGGCTAATCCACCAATATTGATAAAAGAGTAAACCTTGTTTTTGACAAGATTACGTAAGGCTATTTTGAGGTAATTTCGTAACATAATGATATGACTTTAGAATTGATGGCTAAATGACTAAAGGATTTTAGATTTGGAATTTTGGCGAAAAGTACTCCTCACTTCGCACTCAAAACTCTCAACTCAAATTACTCCGTCCTCAAACTCTTCACAGGATTTGCCAGCGCCGCTTTTATCGCCTGAAAACTTACTGTTAATAATGTAACGGTTAATGCACCCAAGCCAGCCAGTACAAAAATCCACCAAGAAATATCAGTTCTGTACTCATATTTTTGTAGCCAATCGTGCATAAAGTAATAGGCAAGTGGCGTAGCCGTAAGCAGAGAAATAATCACCAAAACCAGAAAATCTTTTGATAATAAAGACCATAAATTCAAAATGGTAGCACCCAATACTTTTCTGATACCAATTTCTTTGGTTCGCTGTTCTGCTACGAAAGATGCTAATCCGAACAAACCTAAACATGAAATAAAAATAGCAAGTGCGGCAAAAAATAAAGCTAATGTTCCAATGCGTTCTTCCGTTTTAAATTTTCTTGCAAATTCATCATCTGCAAATTTATAGTCAAAAGGAGCGGAGGGAATATACTTTTTGAAGGTCGCTTCAATCTTTGAAATAGACTCGCTCGTACTTTTATTAGGATTCAATTTAAGGTTTATCCAATTTACATTATGCGAACTCAAGAAGTAAAAAGATTGCTTTACGGGTTTGTATGGCGATTGCATCAGCATATCTTTAATTACACCAATAATGGTGAAATTTTGTGCATCTTTACCAGTTCCTGATGTAACAGTTTTTCCGACAGGGTTTTTAATACCCATAAACTTCACGGCAGCTTCATTAATAACTAAGCCTGACGAATCGGTAGAAAAGTCTCTTGAGAAATCTCTTCCTTCTTTAAAGTTCCAGCCTACTGTTTTTCCAAATTCATGGGTAACAAAGATGTGTGCAAAGTCAGTATCTAAATTGGGGTCTTTGCCTTCCCATGAAAAACCACCTGAGTTCGACCATACGTCAGTGATTGGACTTGAAGATTCTGATAGCTCTACGATTGCACCAGTACTCTTAAGTTCGTTGCGGAGTAAATCAAATTTTCCATAAAACTCAGGTGTTTTCATCATTATCATCATCAATCCATCTCTATTGTAGCCAATAGGTCTGTTTTTAGAAAACTGTACTTGTTTGTAAATGATAATTGTTCCAATAATTAAAGCAACCGAAACTGTGAATTGAAAAACTACCAATACTTTGCGTGGAAGCGAAGAAAATCTACCAACTTTAAAAGTACCTTTTAGTACTTTCACAGGTTGAAAAGAAGATAAATACAAAGCTGGATAACTTCCAGCGATTAAACCAGTCAATAAACTAAAGCCCAAAGAAAGTAACCAGAACAAAGGATTTGTCCATAGAATCGTCATTTTTTTATCGGCTACTTCATTGAAAAAAGGCAAGGCGATTTCTACTAAAATAATTGAAAATACAAAAGCGAAAGTAACGACTAATAAAGATTCACTCAGGAATTGAATGATTAATTGACTACGAGCAGAGCCAATTGCTTTTCTAACGCCAACTTCTTTCGCACGTTTTTCTGAACGAGCGGTGCTTAAATTCATGAAATTGATACAAGCCAAAAGCAATACAAAAATGCCTACAATGCCAAATAGCCAAACGTATTCTATTAATCCTTCTGTATTTACGCCGTCTTTCCAATTAGATTTTAAATGCCAATCTGCCATTGGTTGCAAGAAAATTCGGGCATCAAAACGTCTTTCTTCCTTAGGTAAATTATTGAATTTTGAACGAAGTATTCTTTTGTTAACTGTTTCAAAATCTACATTATCAGCAATTTGAGCGTAAAGTTGAAAGGAATTATTACCCCATTGATTGTTATCTCTTGCTCTTTTTATCCAATCTTCCGAAGAAACATATAAATCCCAAGGTGCTATAAATTTTAAATCCTTGAAATTCGTATTAAAAGGTAAATCTTCATAAACGCCCGTTACTTTTACTGATAGTTTATTATCAATTTTTAGTGTTTGGTTGATAGGGTCAGCATCTGCAAAAAAAGCTTTTGCTGTCGATTCCGAAAGTAAAATAGAATTCGGGTTTTTTAAACCTTCGTTTGTTCCTTTCAGCATTGTTAAAGACAACATTTTTGGGGCATCTACATCAAAATATATTCCAGGAGTAGATAATTTTTTATCACCGATAGATAATATATGTTCGCCTTCCCACGAAGCCATCGCTATGTATTTGAAGTTGTTTCCATATTTATTCTTTAGCTCAGCACCAATCGGAAAAGGCATCGCTTGTCCAGTAAAAACTGTCCCGTTTTCTGTTTGGTGTTGCATCGCCAAGCCAATTTTATCATAGGTTTGATGATAAGTATTATAAGTTAGCTCATCATGAATCCATAGCCCAATAAGCATCGCCACTGCCATTCCAACAGCCAATCCACCAATATTAATAAAAGAGTAAACCTTGTTTCTTACAAGATTTCTAAATGCTATTTTGAAGTAATTACTGAGCATATTTTATGAGGTTAAACAGAATTAGCTAATGATAATAAACTTATTCCAAAAACAAAACCAGAAAGTTAATCGATTGATAATTAAATGCTTGTGTTTTATTAAAATAAAAAAAGTGTCCGTTTTCGGACACTTTTTGTGCGATTTTGAACACGTAGAGACATTGCATTGCAACGTCTCTACAATAGTTATTCTGTTCTTAAACTCTTTACAGGATTTGCCAAAGCTGATTTTAAGGCTTGATAGCTTATCGTCAAGATGGTGATAAGTACCAAAATCACCAATACTAAGGCAAACATCCAACCGTCAATAGCTATACGATATGGGTAACTTTCTAAGAATTTATTCGCCGACCACCAAGCTAATGGAAATGCAAAAACTACCGAAGCCAGTACTAATTTTAAGAAGTCCTTTGTGAGCATCGACACGATGGCTAAAGCATTGGCTCCTAATACTTTTCTGATGCCAATTTCTTTGGTGCGTTTTTCAGCTGAAAGTGTCGCTAAGCCAAAAAGACCGATACAAGAAATGAAAATGATAAGGATAGCCGAGAAACTAATAATCTGTTTCCATTTCGCTTCTTTTTCATATTGTTTTTGGTTACTCTGGTCTTTAAAATCGTAAATATAAGGCTGTGTTGGGCGTAAGTTTTTGAATGTTTTTTCAATGAATTTTAAACTGTTGGGCGTATTGGTTGGCTTAATTTTAATGCTTAATTGTGCAAAAGTTCCCATGTCTGGATGACAAGTGAATAATTGTGGTTTGATGGTTTCGTACAAAGAATTATAATGATAGTCTTTCACGACGCCAACTACTTGAAATTTTCTATTGCGGGAAAAGAAATCAACTGTTTGTCCGATTGGGTTTTTCCAACCTGCTTCTTTCACAAATGCTTCATTTACTAAAATTGATTGCGAAGAATCCGAAGGGAAATCTTTAGAAAAATTTCTGCCTTGAACCATTGGAATTTTTAAAGTGGAAAGATAATCTTCGTCCACAATATCAATGGCAAAAATAATTTCTTTTTTACCATTTACATTGGCAAGTGTATTCCAAGTTCCACCTTGTCGTGGAGCTACGCTTTCAATTGTTGGATTTTTTAAAAGTTCTTGTTTAAAGGTATTTGTTTCGGTACGATTCATTCTCCCTGTAGCAATTTCTACGATGTTTTTATCATTATAACCCAAATCTTGTTTAACCATAAAGTCAAATTGAGCATACAAAATAAGCGTTGCCATCATCATAAATGCTGCCAATGAAAACTGAAAAACGACTAAACTTTTCTGTAAGAAACTACCTTTTGATAATTTAAAGCGACCATAAAGTGTATCGACAGGACTAAAACTTGAAAGTACCAAAGCGGGATAAATTCCTGCCAGAAATCCTGTTGACAGAAAGAGTAAGAAGTATGAGGTAATGAGCTGTGTATCAAAAAGATATTTTATCGAAAGAGCTTTGTTGGCTAAAGTATTGAAGATTGGCAAAGCCAATTCTACCAGAACAATGGCTAATAAAAAAGCAATAAGACTCAGCACAAAAGATTCGCCCATAAACTGAAAAATCAACTGTTTTCGGTCGCCACCGACTACTTTTCTGATACCAATTTCTTTACTTCTTTTGACAGAACGAGCGACAGTGAGATTGACGAAATTGATACAAGCAATCAATAATAAAAACACTGCAAGACCAATTAATACATAAGAGTACATTGGATTACTTTCGTCTTTTAAACCATTGGCCGCTCTAAAGTCTGTTGAAAGATGAACCTCTAAAAAGGGTTGTAAACCGTATTGAATAGTGTTTTGAAAATTCCATTTTTCTTTCGCTTCAATCAATTGCCCTTTTGCTTCACGAGCATAAATATTGGCAAATTTTGCCTCCAAAGCTTTTGGATTTGCCAAAGGTTTTAAGGTTACGAAAGTATTCAGGTAAAAATTAATCCATTGGTCATCATGGCTTTTTTCACGATGAAATGGCATTAATAAATCTATTTTGATAGATGAATTTTGAGGTGATTTCTTAGTCACACCCGCAACTGTAAAAGGCTGAAACTTATCTTCATAATTGATTGACAAAGTTTTCCCCAAAGCCGATTCTTTCCCAAAGTATTTCTCGGCAACTTCTTCAGAAATCACGACTGATTGAGGATCTTTCAAAGCTGTTTTGGCTGAACCTTCTATAAAATCGAAAGTAAAAATTGAGAAGAAAGAACTATCAACTTTCAAGGCATCTTGTACCAAAATATCATTTCCCTTTTTGATATTATAAGATTCGCCTTGCAGACGAACGTAATTTTCAATTTCGGGTAATTGTGCTTTAAAAGCTGGCCCTGGCATCATGCCCGTGATACCAAATTTCTGTACTTTTCCGTCGGGAGCTGTTTCTGTAGAAGTGATTCTATAAATCTGATTGACGTTTTTATGGAAACGATCATAACTGATTTCGTCTTTTGTATAAAGTACAATCAACATACAACAAGCCAAACCAATACTTAGTCCAGCGATATTAATCAACGAAAACACCTTATTGCGTTGGAGGTTTCGGATGGCGATTTTGAAGTAGTTTTGTAGCATGGTTTTAAAGATTTATTCGTTACGAAGGCTTTTGATTGGGTTCGCCACCGCCGATTTAACAGCTTGATAACTTACCGTAACAAAAGCTAAAACAATACTTGTAAGGCTTGCTAATAGAAAAATTTCTGAAGTAAGTGAGATTCTGAAAACGAAATCTTGTAACCATTTTTGCATTGCCCACCAAGCCAATGGAATGGCGATAAAATTGGCTAAAAGTACCAATCCTAAAAAGTCTTTTGAAAGTAAGAAAACAATGTTTTTTACACTTGCTCCTAATACTTTTCGGATGCCGATTTCTTTATCTTTTTGTTCTGCCAAGAAAGTAATTAAGCCAAATAAACCCAAACAAGCGATGAGAATGGCGATACTCGTAAAGCTGAAAAACATTTTAGACATTCTGATTTCGTCACTGAAAGTTTTCTGAAAAGCTTCGTCTAAAAAGTAAAACTCAAAAGGCTTTTCGCTTGGATATTTTTCATAAAATTGTTGTACTTGAGCTACTTTGGCTTGTACATCTACTTTTGAATCTAAACGTAAATAAATACTTCCATACAAAGTTTCGGTAGCCTTTGGTGCAGAGATGGAAATCATCAAAGGTTCAATTTTAGATTTTACGCCAGTAAAATGGAAATCTTTCATAATGCCGCCTACAATACTTGGTTTGCTTCCAAATAAAAACACCGATTTCCCTACGGGATTTTTGCCCAATTCCAGTTGTTCTGCTGCTATTTCGTTGAGGTATATTTTTGAATCAAGATTTTTGCTGTCAATGGGCGGATTTTTCCATTTTAAATCAACTGTTTTGAAGAAATTTTCGTCTGAATCAATTGAAAATAATGTCACTTCTTTTTTAGAAACCAGCGATTTGGTAAACCATGAATTTACACCCTTATAAAGTGGCGTAGAAACGTGAGATACATTTTTAATTCCTGCAATTTGTTTTAAATCATTTTTAAGCGTAGCGATTTTAGAAGCAGGACTTTCTTCAATTGGAATGACCAAAACTTGGTCTTTGGTCAAGCCCAAATCCATATTTCGCATAAAATCCAGTTGTTTTTGCACAACCATTGTACAGATTATCAAGACTACAGAAACAGAAAACTGGAAAATCAAAAAGCCTTTGCGGATAACTGCACCATTTTGTTGGCTTGAAAACTTGCCTTTTAGTACTTCTATCGGATTGAATTTTGATAAAAAAAGAGAAGTATAACTGCCTGATAATAAAACACTCAGGGTGAAAATTGTAGCAATAATACCCATGAAAAGTGGACTTTTCATAAAAACAATATCGACTTGCAAGCCCAAAATGTCATAAAAAGGTTGACGTAGCAATTCCAACATCAAGAAAGCCAGTACAAAAGAGAAGAAGCAATACACAAAGGCTTCGATATAAAACTGCTTTACTAAACCAAGTCTTTCAGCACCTACTACTTTTCTTACACCTACTTCTTTAGCTCTAATCGTAGCTCGTGCCGTTGTCAAACTCATATAATTGAAAAGTGCCAAAATAAGTATCAAGATGGCTACACCTGAAAAAATGTAAGCAAACTTTGTATTTTGGTGGCCTGAAAAACTACTTCCATTATGAATTTTATCAAATTGTTCTAATGAATATTTTGAAGTTTCATCAAAAAAACCTGTTAGTTTACCTACTTGGGCAATCGATTTTTCTACTTTAGCAACAGAAGCTTGTTGATTGAGTAAAATGAAAGTTTCGAAAGATCCAGCTTTTTCCCAAATGTACTGACGTTCTTCATCCAATTTAGGATAAGTAGCCATTGAAGTAATTACTTCAAACTGAAATGTTGAATTAGAAGGCATTTGTGCAAAAACACCTGTAACGATAAATGGCTTTTTGCCTTCTAAAAGCAAGGTTTTGCCAATTGGATTTTCGTTGCCAAAGTATTTTTTCGCTACTTTTTCAGAAAGTACTAAACTAAAAGGATTTTTCAGGGCAGTATTGAAATTCCCTTCTAAAGTTTTGAATGAAAAAATATTAAAAAAAGCAGGATCGGCAAATGCGAGTTTTTCTTCTTTAAATTTAATTTCTGGATGACTACCGTTCTTGAAAGTAGGATTATCTATCTTACTAATGCGTACAAAATCTTTAATTTCAGGATTATTCTGTTTCAGCATTTCACCCAATTTAGCGTTCATTGCCGTTGTCTGAACGGTTTGTTCTCCGTATTTTGTAATAGATAAAATTCTATAAATTCTATCAGCTTTTTGATGGAATTGGTCGTAGCTAAATTCGTGAGAGACAAACAAAAAAATGAGCATAGCTGCGGCAAGCCCAGTAGCTAATCCGCCAATATTCAAGGCAGAATATAGTTTGTTTCTCCACAAATTTCGGATGGCGATTTTTAGATAGTTTTGTAGCATGGTTTTAAAGATTTTAAGATTTCAGGACTAAAAGACTTTAGGAGTTTTGATTTGGGATATGGGATTTCGGAAAAAAATCGATTCAAATCAATCCGAAATCCGACATCCCAATTCCAAAATCGAATCATTCCGTTCGTAAACTCGTCACAGGATTGGCTAATGCCGCTTTGATGGCTTGATAACTTATCGTCAACAAAGCGATAAAGAGTGCTAAAATGCCAGCCAAAACAAAAATCCAAGCACTGATTTCAATGCGATAGGCGAAGTCTTGTAACCATTTGTTCATCAGCCAATAACCCAATGGAAAGGCAAAACAGCAAGCCACTAAAACCAATTTTAAAAACTCTTTAGAAAGTAAAGTAACGATTTGGCTTACCGACGCTCCCAATACTTTGCGAACACCAATTTCTTTGGTGCGTTGTTCAGCCGTAAAAGTTGCTAAACCAAACAATCCCAAACAAGCTACAAAAATGGTAAGTCCAGAAAAGATGCTTAGAATCACACTAATTTTCTGTTCGCTTTGGTAAGTTTTTTCAAACAATTCATCCATAAAAGCATAAGAAAAAGGCTCTTCAACATTAAACTTTTGCCATTGATTTTTCAAGGAAGCCAATAAACCTTCCACATCTTTTCCTTTTACTTTGATGGTTAAACCATAAGTTTTTTCAGAAACCATCAACAAAGGCGTGATACTTTCGTGGAGAGATTTAAAGTGAAAATCCTTCACAACGCCGATAATTCTATAAGTAACTTTTAAGCCATCATTGGTTTTAAAACGAGTGATGGTATGTCCAATGGCATTTTTCCAACCAAAAGCTTTTGCTGCTGTTTCGTTGATAATCATTGCGGTAGAATCGGTAGCGAAATCTTTGGAGAAATTTCTTCCAGCAATTACTTTCATACCCATTGTTGGAATATATTGGTCGTCGATTTTGTATTCCAATGTGCGCATTACTTGCGATTCATCGCTGTCTGGATAGCCCATCGAATTATTAGAATCGCTTGGACCAGCAGGTAAATAACCCGCACTGGTTACGCTCAATACTCTTGGATCTTGTAAAATTTGCTGACGAAATACTTCTTCATTTTTGCCCAGTGACCAAGTATTTCGCATGATGAGTAATTGGTCTTTGGCATAGCCCAAATCTTTGCTTTGGATAAACTTAATTTGTTGATACACCACCGTAGTCCCGATGATTAAAGCAATAGAAATGAAGAATTGAAAAACTACTAAACCACTTCTCAGACTAATACTTTTTCCTGCCAATTTGAATTTGCCTTTCAATACTTCAACGGGATTGAAGGATGAGAGAAAAAAGGCTGGATAACTGCCTGCTAAAACACCGACCAACAATCCAAAAAGTAAAAAAGCAAGGAGTAGGAGAGGGTTTTTGAGGAAATCTAATTGTAAATCTTTCTCGGCTAAATCGTTAAAAACAGGTAAAGCTAATTGTACCAACATCAAAGAAAGTAAAAGTGCAACGATGCTTAGAAGTACTGATTCAAATAAGAACTGGGTAATCAAATCTTGTTTTATAGAACCCAATACTTTACGAACGCCCACTTCTTTGGCACGTTTGGAAGCTCCAGCCGTAGAAAGATTCATAAAATTGATACATGCGATGAGCAACATAAACACCGCAATTGCCCCGAAAATATAGACATACTGAATATTGCCACTGGCTTCTATGCTACCAGTATAACCAGCGTCTAAGTGAATACTGGTTAATGGTTGAAGGAAAAGTCCAAGTTGGTTACCTTTTTGTAAAAACTGCGAAATACTCATGCCCATCGCCGTTTGAATTTGCGGACCCATGTATTTTTTAATGACTTGAGGTAGCTTCGCTTCTAAAATTTTGTAGTCATAACCTTCTGGCAAAACCAAATAAGTAAAATAGCCAGACGACATCCAAGAAGGTTCTTTGGCATCTTTTACACCAGCCATCGAACCAAAAATGTCAAAATGGAAATGAGAATTATGCGGTACTTTGTCGATAAGTCCAGTTACTTTATAATTTTCATTCCAACTTTTGATAAATAATACTTTACCGATTGGGTTTTCATCACCAAAGTATTTTTTGGCAAATTCTTGTGTGATGACGGCGGTGTTTGGTTCACGCAAAGCCGTTTTTGCATCGCCTTTCAACAATGGCAAAGTAAAAACATTAAAGAAATTGGCATCGACAGAAGCGAAAGAATGTTCTTTGAATTTCTTGTTTTGATACACAATTTCTGGCGAACCGCTGGTGCGTAAACGAGTAGCGTCTAATACTTCAGGATAATCGTTTTTTAGCACTTGTGCCGTTGGGGGCATCACGTTTGCTTCATTGATTTTTCCGTCGTTGATAGAGGCTTTGAAAACTACTCTAAAAATTCTATCAGCTTTTTCGTTGAATCTATCATAACTTAACTCATCATACACAAAAAGCATAATGATAAGGCAAGTGGCAATTCCCAAAGCCAAACCAACGATGTTAATTGCAGAGAAAACCTTGTTTCTGAGCAAATTACGAATAGCGATTTTTAAATAATTTTTTATCATTTTTTGGGACTTTAGGATTGATGACTAAAGGACTTTTGGATTTTGGATTTCAGATTTGGGATTTCGGAAAAAATATTTCAACATCCGAAATCCGACATCCGAAATCCCCAATCAACTCATTCCGTTCTCAAACTCTTTACAGGATTTGCCGAAGCGGCTTTAATGGCTTGGTAGCTCACGGTTAATAAAGTAATTAATAATGCTCCCAAACCTGACGCTACAAAAATCCACCAAGAAATATCAGAACGATATTCGTATTTTTTCAACCAACTGTTCATGAAGAAATAAGCAATTGGCGCAGCGAGTAAAAAGGAAAGCATTACTAAAAAGACAAAATCTTTAGAAAGTAATTGCCATAAATTCAAGATTGTTGCTCCTAATACTTTTCTGATTCCAATTTCTTTGGTGCGTTGTTCTGCTACAAAAGAGGCTAAGCCAAACAAACCTAAACATGAAATAAATATGGCAAGTACGGCGAAGGTGCTGGCTAATTTACTTATTTGGACTTCATCCCCGAATTTTTTGGCATACTCCTCATCTACAAAATTGTAGTCAAATGGTTGAGAAGGATTATACTTATCAAAGACAGTTTTTATTTTACTCAAAGCCATACTTGCACTCATTTCAGGGTTGATTTTAGCAAGAATATAAGCGACATCCTCTTTGTTGAAATTATATATTGTAGGCTTTACTTGTTCATAAGGCGATTGCATAATTACATTTTTCACCACGCCAATTACTGTAAAAGGTTGCTTGAACCAAGTAATTGTTTTGCCAATAGGGTTTTTCAAACCCATTAATTTTACGGCTGATTCGTTCAAAATGACTGATGATGAGTCTGTTGCAAAAGCCTTAGAGAAGTCTCGTCCTTCTTTCATTTGCCAGCCTATTGTTTTGCCATAATCGTAAGAAGTACCAACAATTGGAATTTCTGCTAATTGATTGGGGTCTTTCCCTGGCCATTCAAATGCGCTACTACTTGACCAACTTTCTGTGGTTGGCCCAGACGTTTCGCAAATACTAACAATTGCTCCTGTTTTATATAGCTCATCTTTTACCACATCGAAGTGCTTGTGAATTTCATTAATGGCTTGTGGCAAAGACACTAATCCGTTGGTTTCATAACCTATAGGACGATTTTTAGCATATTGTATTTGTCGAAAAATGACGATTGTGCCAATTATTAAAGTAATTGAAACTGTAAATTGCATTACTACTAAAGCTTTGCGTGGAATTGAAGCAAAACGACCAATGCTAAAAGTGCCTTTCAATACTTTTACTGGTTGAAAAGACGAAAGATAAAGTGCTGGGTAAGTTCCTGCCATCAGTCCAGTAAATACGCTAAAGCTTATTCCTGCCAGCCAAAACAGTGGATTTGACCATAAAATGATGATGTTTTTGTTAGCCAGCTCGTTGAAAAATGGTAAGCATAACTGAACCAGACACAGCGAAAATATAAATGCAATAGTAACCACTAAAAAGGACTCACTATAAAACTGCGAAATCAACTGACCACGAGCAGAACCAATTGCTTTGCGAACGCCAACTTCTTTTGCCCTTTTTGCACTTCGAGCAGTACTTAAATTCATAAAATTGATACACGCTAAAAGCAAAACGAATGCTCCAATGATACCGAAAAACCAGATATATTGAATACGACCACCAACATTAAAGCCATCCTTAAAGTTTGAATACAGATGCCAATTAGCCATCGGTTGTAGAAATAGCGTAGGCTTCATTTTGGCTAATTCAGAATTAACCTTTTTTAATTTTACATCTTTTATTTTTAATGAAACTTTATCAAAATCAGCATTATCATCTACTTGAGTATAAATCTGAAAAGCATTTGCTCGCCACGGGTCGGCTATGGTTCTGACCCATCCATATCTATTGTAAAATAATTTAAAAGGAGCAATGAATGTTACTGTATTGAAAGTAGAATTCTTCGGGAAATCTTCATAAACACCCGTTACTTTTACAGTATATTGGTTGTCCATTTTAATGACTTTATCTAATGGATCTATTTTTCCAAAAAGTGCAATTGCTACTGATTCTGACAAAATGATAGAAGACGGATCTTTTAAACAATCAGCACTTCCTTTTAACATTTTTACACCAAAGACTTCTATTCCTTGTGGTTCAAAGTATGAACCTACTTTTAAAAACTTGTTATCTCCATAACTCAATACATTCCATACATCGTCCATTGACAACACTACATGCTTGAAATCACTTCCATAGTTTTTGCGGAGTTCCTCTGCTAAAGGATAAGGTACACTTTCTCTTGTTTGAACATCCCCATTATTGGTTATGTGTTGCATAACCTTAGCAATTCGGTTGTAGTTTTTGTGATATTTATTAAAACTTAGTTCATCCCAAACCCAAAGTCCAATCAACATAGTTACTGCCATCCCAACGGCAAGTCCACCGATGTTAATGAAAGAATAAACCTTATTTCTAAATAAGGTTCTCAATGTGATTTTTAAATAATTTTGTATCATTTTTTGGGACTTTAGGATTGATGACTAAAGGACTTTTGGAATTGGGATTTCTGATTTAGGATTTCGGAAAAATGAATTCAACATCCAAAATCCGACATCCAAAATCCCCAATCAACTCATTCTGTTCTCAAACTCTTTACAGGATTTGCCGAAGCGGCTTTGATGGCTTGGTAGCTCACGGTTAATAAAGTAATCAGTAATGCTCCCAAACCTGACGCTACAAAAATCCACCAAGAAATATCAGAACGATATTCGTATTTTTTCAACCAACTGTTCATGAAGAAATAAGCAATTGGCGCTGCGAGTAAAAAAGAAAGCATCACTAAAAAGACAAAATCTTTAGAAAGTAATTGCCATAAATTCAATACCGTTGCTCCCAATACTTTTCTTACGCCAATTTCTTTAGTGCGCTGTTCTGCTGTGAATGAAGCCAAACCAAATATGCCAAGACAACTAATGAAAATGGCAAGTATCGCAAAGAATGTCGCCAGTTTTCCAACTCGTTCTTCGTTTCCGAATTTCTTCGCATATTCCTCATCTACAAAAGTGTATTCAAACGGAGCTGCTGGATTATACTTTCTGAAAACTGTTTCTATTTTACTCAATGCTTCTCTTGAGCTTATTTTAGGATTTATTTTAATGATAAGAACATTTTCTTGATCACTTGAAATATGAAATAGTGATGGTCTGACTGGCTGGTAAGGCGATTGTACAACCATGTCTTTAATTACTCCCACAATTTTGAATGGTTTACCATTCCATTTAAGGGTCTTTCCAACTGGATTTTTTAACCCTATGAATTTTATGGCAGCTTGGTTCACTACGAAGGCTAATGAATCAGTAGCATAGTCTCTTGAAAAATCTCGTCCATCGACAAATTGCCAACCTACGGTTTTACCATATTCATAAGTAACGCCATTGTTCGGGAAATCAATGGCTAAATTTGGGTCTTTTCCTTCCCAATCGAAACCGCCATTTGTATTCCAAACTTCAGTAGTAGGGCTTCCAGATTCAGTTATTTCTGAAATCGCTCCAGTATTTTTTAATTCACCACGGATAGCCTCAAAATGATTATGAACATCAGGAGTTGCCATATTCATGGTGATTAAACCATCACGATTATAACCAATTGGGCGGTTTTTGGCATGTTGAATTTGGCGGAAAACTACAATCGTTCCGATAATTAAAGTAACAGAAACTGTAAACTGAATAACAACTAATACTTTACGAGGAATAGCCGCATAACGACCCACTTTGAAAGTACCTTTTAATACTTTGACAGGCTGGAAAGATGATAAATATAAGGCTGGATAACTTCCCGCAATTAAACCTGTGAGTAGGCTAAAGCTAAGACCCAAAAGCCAAAAGAAAGGGTTTGTCCATAGAATTACCATTTTTTTATCAGCTACTTCATTGAAAGAAGGTAAAATAAGCTGAACCAAAAGAATTGATAATACAAATGCAAACACTACAACCAATAAAGATTCACTTAGAAATTGAATAATTAATTGGCTACGAGCTGAACCAATGGCTTTACGCACACCTACTTCTTTCGCTCGTTTTTCCGAACGAGCGGTACTTAAATTCATGAAATTGATACAAGCCAATAGTAAAACGAAAATGCCAATAATACCAAAAAGCCATACAAATTCAATTCTTCCCCCAACATTTACTCCATTTTTAAATTCACCAAATAAATGCCATTTATTCATAGGTTGTAAGAATACTTCGGGTTTATAGCTTTTGTATTCTTTAGCAACTTTATTGAATTTAACATTGATGATTTTTTTTGAAACTTTATCTAAATCAGCATTATCAGCCAATTGTACAAAAGTTTGGGTAAAATTGCTTCCCCAAGGATCATCCATCTTTTTTATCCAAGGATTAGTAATCAGGTATAATTCCCAAGGCAAAATGTACTCCATTTCTCTAAAACTTGAATTATAAGGTAAATCCTCATAAACGCCTGTTACTTTTACTACTTCTTTATTATCAATTTTTAGGAGTTTATTCATTGGGTCTGTGTCCCCAAAATATGCTTTTGCTACTGATGCAGATAATAAAATTGAATTTGGTTCTTTCAATCCCCCTCTTGTGCCTTTTAGCATCTTTAAACTCAACATATCTGTTACTTGTGGTTCAAAGTAATTACCAGATTTAGTAAATTTCTTCTCTCCATAAGTCAGAATATGGGTTGATGTCCAAGAAGATTGTAAAACATATTTAAAATCGCTGGCATAATGACTGCGAATTTCTTCGGCCATTACCGCAGGATTAGATGGCTGAGTAGTTTTTTCTCCATTATAAAGATTATGTTGCAATACTTGTGCGATGCGGTCATAATTTTCATGGGATTTATCGTAGGAAATTTCATCATAAATCCAAAGACCAATTAACATAGCTACTGCCATACCAGTAGCCAATCCTGCTATATTAATGAAGGAATAGACCTTGTTTCTGAGTAAGGTTCTTAGAGCGATTTTTAAATAATTTTGTATCATTTTTGGGGACTTTAGGATTTATGACTATAGGACTAAAAGATTTTAGATTTGGGATTTTGGTGAAAAAAACTCCTCACTCCGCACTCAAAACTTCCAACTCCATTTCATTCTGTTTTTAAACTTTTTACAGGATTCATTAACGCTGCTTTGATAGCCTGAATACTAACCGTTAACATAGCAACTAATAAAGCCAACATACCAGCTACTGCAAAAATCCACCAAGAGATTTCAGTTCTATAAGCAAAATCTTGTAACCAATTGTTAGCTACATACCAAGCAAGTGGTGCTGAGATTACAAAAGCTAATAGTACTAGTTTTAAGAAATCTTTTGAAAGAAGATTAACAAGATTTATTACAGAAGCACCTAATACTTTTCTGATACCGATTTCTTTGGTACGCTGTTCGGCCATAAAAGCCGCTAAACCAAATAAGCCAAGGCTGGAAATGAAAATAGCCAAGAAAGCAAATAAGCTAGATAATGTACTTACCACTTGCTCGCTTCTATATTGTTTGGCGTACTCTTCGTCCGTGAAATAATAGGTAAATGGATATTCTGGATTTATTTTTTTACATAATACCTCTAATTGTGCAATAGCTTCAGTTGTTTTGCCTGCTTCAACCCGAACAATGATGTTGCCTTGTTTGTACCTATCACTCAAATAAGTAATCATCGGCCTGATTGGCGTATGAAGTGATTGAAAATGGAAGTCTTTCACAACACCAATAATTCTACCTTTTGCTCTACCCCAAGTAACAGATTGACCAACAGGATTTTTAAAACCCATTGCCTTTTGTGCCGTTTCGTTGATGATAAAGCCTAATGAATCTGAAGCAAAATCTTTTGAGTACTCTCTACCCGCCACTAGTTCAAGCTTCATTGTTTTGGCAAAGTCGTAGCCAACACCCACTGGCGTAAACCTTATTTTATCATTAGGGTTACTACCTGGCCAGCTAATAGCCTCTGTACCATCGCCAATGCCAGCAGGGTTTGCTGTCATATGGGATATTTGCTTAATGCTTGATAGATGAGATATTTCTTCTTTTAGAATATTATACTTTTTATTCAAATTACCTTCAACAGGAAAATAGAGCAGGTTTTCACGGTTGAAACCTAAGTTTTTATGTTGGATATAATCTATTTGACGATAAATAACAATCATTCCTATTACCAAGATGATAGAAAGGGAGAATTGAAACACAACCAAGCCCTGTCTTAACCAAGTAGATGCTGAATCTACTTTCAAGGTACCTTTCAACACCTTAATCGGGTTGAGTGACGATAGGAAGAATGCTGGGTAACTACCAGCGATGATACCTGTTACAAAGGTCAGCCCAATTAATAAACCCCAGAAATAAATTTCATTGATAGGTAAAACGATTCCTTTGCCAGTAAGGCTATTGAACGAAGGCAACAATAACGTAACTAATAGAACTGAAATAATAATCGCAAAAATGGTAAGTAACATGGCTTCTCCCACAAATTGCTTGATTAACGCAGAGCGAACAGCACCAACTACTTTACGTACACCAACTTCTTTAGCTCTTTTGGCCGAACGTGCCGTTGCTAAGTTCATGAAATTGATACAGGCAATTAATAAGATAAAAACAGCAACAATACTAAATAGACGAACGTACTCTATTCGTCCACCTTCCATTTCAGCATTTTTGAAATTACTATTCAAATAATATTCATGAAAAGGCTGCATGGCTAACTCTGTTTTATCCAGTCCTTTTCTGTATTTATCTAGTACATGCTTAATCTTATTGGCTACTAGTGTAGGGTTAGCATCTGGGCGAATCATAAAAAAGGTCAGTGGATCTGTACTGCCCCAATCCTTAGCCCATGAATTATCAATAAGGTAAGCATCCCAGCTACGGAGGCAATCAAATTTCAAGGTGCTATTTTGCGGAATGTTTTCAAAAACAGCAGTAACGATTAAATCATTGCGATTATCGAAACGAATTGTTTTGCCAATGGCTAATGCTGGACTGCCAAAAAATATTTCAGCCATTTTTCTAGAAATAGCTAGGCTATTAAGGTCTTTTAAAGCAGATTCGGGGTTTCCTTGTAATAGCTTGAAGCTAAACATTTTAAAAAAGTCAGCTCCGGCTACGTTGGTTTCTTGTTTATTTACTTTATCGCCAACCATAAAAGTTTGGCTGCTAGGCCAAGAAAAAGCAGTTGACATTTGTATTTCAGGAATTACTCTTTTTAGCTCTTCAGCTAATGGGCCTGGTGTCCAGATTACTCCTTGTGTTTTTCCGCTAAAAAACTCCTTCATATAAATTCTATACAATTGGTTTTTATTGGCGTGAAAAGCGTCAACACTTCGCTCGTCCTGAACCCAAAGCATAATCATCAGGCTACAAGTCATGCCAAGAGCCAATCCAAGAATGTTAATCACAGAAAAAACCTTGTTTCTCAACAGGTTACGAAAAGCGATTTTTAGATAATTTTGTATCATGATTAGATGACTTTAGGATTTATGACTAAAAGACTTTGGGATTTTGGATTTGGGATTTCAGATTTCGGGAAAATTTACTCCTCACTCCGCACTCAAAATTCCCAACTCAACTCATTCCGTTCTTAAACTCTTCACAGGGTTCATTAAGGCTGATTTTGTGGCTTGGAAACCAACGGTGATTAAGGCAATTGCCAAAGCCAAAACGCCTGCAAAAGCAAAATACCACCATTCAATATTAATTCTGCTTGCAAAATCTTGTAGCCATTGTTGCATAAAATAATAGGCAATCGGGCAAGCGATGAGTATGGCAATACTTACCAAAATCAAAAAACCTTTTGATAATAATTGTACAATACTGAATACCGAAGCACCCAAAATTTTACGAATACCAATTTCTTTGGTGCGAGATTCTACAGTGAAAGTAGCCAATCCGAAAAGTCCCATACAAGCGATAAAAATTGCCCAAACCGAAGCCGTTGTGAATAAAGTACTGTACTGACTTTCGGCTTCATATTGTTTGTTGAAACTTTCGCTCATAAAGAAAAACTCAAAGGGATTTCCCGAAAAATGCTTTTTAAATACATTCTCCAAAGTCGCCACTTTACTATTCATATTTTCGCCAGCAAGTTTTATCGTTAAGTACGAAGAACTATTGAAAGGATAAAAAATCATCGGGTCGATGGCAGTTTGTAAACTTTTGTGATGATAATCTTTCACAACGCCAATCACATCCAAATAGCGTTCGTCCCATTTTATTTTAGCATTTACGGCTTCGTTGGCTGACTTAAAACCCATTTGTTCAAGGGCTTTTTCGTTCAAGAGTACTTTGTTGTTGTTGTTCCATTCAACGTCACATTCTTGTTCGGTAAAACTTCTTCCTGCTTTCAAAGGAATGTCGTAGGTTTTAAAAAAATTATGTCCGATAGTTATAAATGAATATGGTTTTTGTTCATCGCCAGTTTTTGATTTTGCAGAAGTAAAACCAACCGTTGTGAAATTATACCAGTTACTCGGCACGCTTCCACTTGTACAATAATCATTCACGAAATTGAGGTTAGCAATATCATTTTCAAAAGCATTTACTCGGTTTTTGAAAGTGCTGTCTTTACCAATTTCAGGACCTTTTATCACCAATAATTGCTTGATATTCATGCCCAAATCTTGGTTTTGCATGTGTTTCAATTGACTGAAAATAATCAACGTAACGATAATCAGTACAATTGAAATACTGAATTGCGTAACCACCAATGACTTACGTAAGAAAATACCTTTGGTTGATTTGTGTAATTTACCTTTTAGGGTTTCTATCAATTTAAAATTCGCCAAACCCCAAGCGGTATAAATGCCCGAAGCGATAGAACCAATAATCAACAAGCCCAAGCCAATTATCCACAAAGAAGAGGAAAGTAAAGTACTTAGTGAAAGATTTTTCTGAATAATATCATTGAAAAATGGTTGCAAAAGCGTCACCAGAAAAATTGCTCCGACAAAGGCAAAAAGGTTTACCAAAATAGATTCACCCAAAAATTGCATCACCAAATTGTTTTTGGTTGCTCCAATTACTTTTCTTACACCTACTTCATTCGCTCTTTTCAGGGCGTTGGCGGTACTTAGGTTGATATAATTGAACCATGCAATCAGTAAAATCAAAAAGGCGATACCACTTAGAATAAATACATATTTGATGTTGCCATTGTGTTGATAAGTATCCGATAAGCTACTTGCCAAATGTATTTCTGAAAAGTGTTGTAAACGGAAAGTAATATCATCGTTTTCTTTGCTGAGTTCCTTGCGAAGTACGTTGAGCTTGCTTTCAAGTGCCAAGTAATCAGCATTTTGATTTAGCTGAAAATAGGTGTCAATATACTGAGAATCCAGATTAGTAAGATTTGCCCAAGAGTTATCATTGAGGTTGGCTGGGTTTTTTAAGGTTTCTAAAGAAAAAACAAAGTCGAGTTGAATGTCGGAATTGTCGCCCATATTGGCAAAAATGCCTTCTATTAAATAATCTTTTTTTCCAAATTGGTTATATAAAGTAAGGGTTTTACCGATAGGATTTTCTGTGTCAAAATACTTTTTTGCAGCCGATTCTGCTACAAAAACTACATCTGGTTTTTGCAAAGCCGAAGCCGTACCTTGAAGCAATGGAAAGCTAAAAAACGTGAAGAAGTTGCCTTCTGCATAAGCAATTTTTTTCTCTCGGAAAGAAACACTATTAGCATCATATTTTACCACGCCTTTCCCAACGCTCTCGGCTACACGACAATAAGTTTTGATTTCGGGAAAACGTTCTTGTGCTTTTTCAGACCAACCTGGTTCTATTTGTGCCCAAGTTTCACCTTTAGTATTTTGGTTCAAAAGTCGGTACATTGTCGGCAAGTTGGCGTGAAATTGGTTCACGCTTTTTTCTAAACTTACATATTCCAAAATCAACAAAAAGGCAGCAATCCCCAATGCCAAGCCTGCAATGTTGATAAATGAGTAAACCTTGTTTCTGAGCAAGATTCTCAAAGCGATTTTTAAATGATTTTTGAACATTTTCTTGACTTTAGGATTGATGACTAAAGGACTAAAGGACTAAAGGACTAAAGGACTAAAGGACTAAAGGATTTTGGATTTGAGATTTCGGATTTCGGTCATTTTTTAAAATCCCAAATCCGAAATCCCCAATCCCAAATCGAATTATTCTGTTCGTAAACTCTTCACTGGGTTCATCAAAGCAGCTTTTACGGATTGATAACTTACAGAAATCAAAGCAATGATGATAGAGGTAATGCCACCTAAAGCAAAAATCCACCAACTAATATTAATGCGATAAGCAAAATCTTGTAACCATTGATTCATCGCCCAATACGCAATTGGCGTAGCAATGAAGATTCCTAAAATGACTAATTTCAAAAAGTCTTTCGACAACAATTGCATGATTTGTGTCACTGAAGCTCCCAATACTTTGCGAATACCAATTTCTTTGGTGCGTTGTTGGGTTGTAAAAGCCACCAAGCCAAATAAACCCATGCAAGAAATCAAGATAGCAACGCCCGTAGCTGTATTGAGAATTTTGGCAAAGCGTTCTTCTTTTTCATAGAATTTGGCAATACTTTCATCAAAAAACTTCGGACTGAATTCTTCATAACTATTAGGATATATTTCTTTGTAAGCTTTTTCTATTTTGGCTAAAACACTTTTGAAATCAGCAGAAGATTGTCCTTTACTATGAATTTTTACACTCATCGCAGACTCATACTTGGTTTCCGACATCATATACAAAGGCTGAATGGCTTTATGCAATGATTGTAAATGAAAATCAGCCACTACGCCTACGATGGGCAACTTATAATCTCCTTTTCCGCCCGAATACACTAAAAAATGTCCAACGGCTTGTTCTGGTTTTTTGAAGCCCAGTGCTTTTGCGTAGGTTTCGTTAATGATAAATTCTTTGGCGGAGTCGCTATCAATAATGTTTCTGCCTGCTAAAATTTTTATACCAAACATCGGTATATAATTTTCATCAATCGTTCTTCTATGAACGTCTATTTTGATTTCTTTTCCGCCTTCGTTATAAGTTACTCTGTTGGTAGAATAACCATTTCTTGCAGGGGTTTCTCCAAGACTAACACTTTCTATTTCAGGTATTTGCTTGATTTTTTGAATCAATACAAATTTCTTGTTATTGTCTGGGTCGTTCCAATCTGTGTAAAAATGAACGATGGCATCTTTCTTAAAACCAAGGTCTTTATTAAGCATATATTTCGACTGTGTAGCCACGATGATTGTTCCCAAAATAAATACTTGCGATGCCGTAAATTGGAAAGTAATTAAGGCTTTACGAAGTAGCGCAGTACGAGTTTGTCCGCCAGATGATACTTGGTTTTTCAAAGATGAAACGGGCTGATAAGATGAAATCATCCAAGCAGGGTACAAGCCCGACAATACACAAGTTGCAAGTGTGATGATGCCTAAAAAGCCTAAAATATTTGGACTCAAAACATTGAAAGATAATTCTTTCGGAATAAAATCTTTGAAAATCCAAAGAATGGGTTCTACTAAAATAACAGAGAAAAATACAGCTAAAGAAGTGATGATAAAGGTTTCGCATAAAAACTGAATCACTAAAGTTTTTCTATTACTTCCTAAAACCTTCCGAACACCAATTTCTTTCACACGAGTAATAGATTGAGCCGTTGATAGATTAACATAATTGATGGCGGCAATCAACAGCAAAAATCCAGCGATTCCCAACAATGTGTATAGCGTTGGCAAATGTACTTGTCTTGAGAAATTGTCTTGTAATTTATCACTAAAATGAATGTCTGATAAGGCTTGCAAAGTCAGTGTTCTACCAATATTCCATTCATCTTTTTGGTCGAGATGTTTTTTTAGAAAAGCAGGAAATTGTGCATTTACAGTAATGGCTTTGGTATTTTGAGTAAGTTTTACAAAAGCCATTGAACTCGAATTGGTATTCGTCCATTGGTCTAATTGAAATTCTTTACGCCAATTTTTGGATTCAATACTTTTGAAAGAGATAAAGTTTTTAAACTTAAAATCAGAATTAACAGGGAAGTCTTTCACAACGCCCGTTACGGTGGTAGCCAAAGAATCATTAAAGTATAATTGCTTGCCTAACACTTGTTGTAAAGGAATTTTGCCAAAATATTTTTCTGCTTCGGTTTGTGATAAAACTACTTCGTTTGGTGTAGTTAGTGCCGTTTTTTGATTGCCAGCTAACCATTCGTAGTTGAAAATTTTAAAATATTCAGGCTGACAAACTAATACTTCTGAGTCTTCATTTTTCCAGATTTTAGGTGGATTTTTTCCATCTTTTTTATCATTTGGCACGGTGGCTCTTGCACTCCAAACATGGCAAGCCGATAAATATTCTATGCCCGAAATTTCTTGTACAATAGAAGAGGGCATCGGAGATGATAATCCTGCATTATAAAAAGCTTCTCCTTCTTGGTTTTTGAAACCAGAAGTTACTCTATAAATACGTTCACGGTCGGGTTGAAAGTCCTCAAAACTCAGTTCAAAACTTACAAGTAAATAAATCACCAAGCAGGCACTTACGCCAATTGCCAAACCCAATATATTAACGAAAGAGTAAACCTTGTTTCTCAACAAGATTCTCAAAGCGATTTTTAAATGATTTTTGAACATTTTCTTGACTTTAGGATTGATGACTAAAGGACTAAAGGACTAAAGGACTAAAGGACTAAAGGACTAAAGGACTAAAGATTTGGGATTTTGAATTTCGGATTTCGGATTTTGGTAAAAAATTACTCCCCATTCAGCATTCACAACTCCTCACTCCAAATTATTCTGTCCGTAAACTCTTCACAGGATTTGCCGAAGCCGCTTTTACCGCTTGATAACTCACCGTTAGTAAAGTAATGATTAAAGCGCCAAAACCCGATGCTGCAAAAATCCACCAAGAGATTTCTGAGCGATATTCATAGTTTTTCAGCCAGCCATTCATAAAATAATACGCAATTGGCGTGGCGATTAAGAATGAAATCATCACTAAAACCACAAAATCTTTGGATAATAATTGCCATAAATTGAAAATCGAAGCACCTAATACTTTTCTGACACCAATTTCTTTCGTGCGTTGTTCTGCCGTGAAAGATGCCAAACCAAAAATGCCTAAACAAGAAATGAAAATTGCCAAGCAAGCAAAGAAAGTTGCCAGTTTACCAATTCGTTCTTCGCCACTGAATTTTAAGGCATATTGGTCGTCGGCAAATTTGTAATCGAATGGACTACCCGGATTATATTTTCTGAATACATCTCCTACTTTTTCTAAAGAAGCGGAGGCACTCATGGCTGGATTCAACTTGATATTAATAATATTTGCCCAACCATAATTGATAAAGAATATTGTTGGTTTGATAGGTTCATAAGGCGATTCCATCACCATATTTTTAATGACACCCACGATACGGTAATTTTTATCGTTCCAATTAATGTTTTGTCCTGCCGTTTTTTTGAAACCAATAAATTTTGCAGCAGCTTCATTCAAAATCATGGCAGAAGTATCTGTCGAAAAACTTCTTGAAAAATCTCTGCCTTCTACAAATTGCCAACCTACCGATTTTGCATAATCATGTGAAACGGCAATTACGCCGAAAAGTGCTTGTAGATTAGGGTCTTTTCCTTCCCAATTGAAACCAATTTGGTTGGAATAAACGGCCGTTGTTGGACTTGATGACTGCGACATTTCATACACTGCTCCTGTTTTTAATAAATCACTTCTAAGTGCATCATAATGCCCTACGAGTTCAGGAGTATTGATGTTGATAGCAATTAATCCATCACGACTATAACCAATTGGTCTGTCTTTGGCATGTTGAATTTGGCGATAAACGATAATCGTTCCGATGATTAAAGTAACCGAAACCGTGAATTGAACGACTACCAATACTTTACGAGGAATGGCGGCAAATCTGCCTACACGGAAAGTACCTTTTAGTACTCTGATAGGGTCAAAAGATGATAAGTAAAATGCTGGATAACTTCCAGAAACCAAACCTGTAATCAAAGAGAATGAAATACTGATGAGCCAGAAATATGGATTTGCCCAAAGAATGGACATTTTTTTATCTGATAATTCATTGAACCAAGGTAAAGTAAGCAATACTAATACAATTGTAAGGACAAATGCAAAAAACACAATCAGCAAAGACTCACTTAAAAACTGTGTAATTAATTGTGAACGAACCGAGCCGATAGCTTTACGTACTCCAACTTCTTTCGCACGTTTTTCTGAACGAGCCGTACTTAAATTCATAAAATTGATACAAGCCAATAAAAGCACAAATACGCCAATAATGCCAAATAACCACACAAACTGAATACGTCCGCCAGCAATTTTACCATCTTTGAATTCAGAATATAAATGCCATTTATTCATCGGATGCAAGAAAACCGTTGGTTTAGCCGCATCTTGTTTGTCGTGATTGAACTTTACCAATTTGATTTTTGCAGATACTTTATCAAAATCCGCATTCGGATTCAATTCAGCAAAAGTTTGAAAAGAATTATTATTCCATTGGTCTTGCGAGTTCTTTACCCAATTTTCTGTAGCCAAATACATTTCCCAAGGCAATACAAAAGTAACTTCGTTCAAACTGGTATTATGCGGTAAATCTTCATAAACTCCCGTTACTTTAACATCTGTTTTATTATCTACTTTCACTACTTTATTCATTGGGTCGGTATTCCCAAACAAAGCTGTGGCAACAGATTCTGAGATAAGAATAGCGTAGGGGTCTTTCAAGCCTTTTTGAGAACCCTTCAACATTTTGAAAGTAAACATTTCTGGAAATTTCGGTTCTACAAAATTTCCTGTTTTAGTGAATTTTCTATCGCCAACAGATAAAACGTGTTCAAAGGTCCAAGACGATAACACCACATTTTTGAAATCTCCTGAATACTTAGCTCTCAGTTCTGGTGCTAAAGGCAAAGGCATTGCCGTTTGCGAACCAGTAACGCCATTCCAAGTTTGGTTTTGCATTACTTGTGCCAGACGGTCGTATTTTTGGTGATATTTATCGAAAGAAATTTCATCGAAAATCCATAAGCCAATTAGCATTGCTACAGCCATACCTACTGAAAGCCCAACAATATTAATAGCCGAGAAAGCTTTGTTTCTCAGTAAAGTTCTTAAGGCAATTTTGAAATAATTTTGTAACATGATTTTATGAATTAGGATTGATGATTTTAGGATTAGAGGACTACTGGATTTGGGATTTGAGGTTTCGGATTTCGGATAAACTATTTTTATAAAATCCGAAATCCAACATCCCAAATCAAATCATTCTGTTCTTAAACTTTTTACTGGATTTGCTAAGGACGCACGTACCGAACGATAACCTACCGTAATGCTGGCAATGAGAATCGTCGTGGCAATAGAGAGCAAGAAAATCCCTGCACCAATGCTGATTCGGTACTCATAGTTTTGTAACCAACCATTCATAATCCACCAAGCGGCTGGGGCGGCGATGAAAAAAGCAATGATGATTAATTGAGCAAATTCTTTTCCGAACATCATTAAAATATTGCCAATACTTGCTCCTAATACTTTTCGAATACCGATTTCTTTGGTTTTTTGTGCTGCCATGAACGACACCAAACCGTAAAGCCCCAAACAACCAATCAGAATAGCCACCAAAGCAAAGAAATTGATAAGCTTGCCCATTGTTTCTTCTTGTTGATAAGCTCTTTGAATCGTTTCATCCACAAATTGATGATTGAAATAACTTTCTGGATATACTTGGTTGAATGACTTTTCTAAGGTTTTAATTACTTTTTTGTAATTAGCTGAACGTAATTTCAAACTGGCAAAATAGTAATTTGTGGCATCGGTCGTCATGTATAATGGGTCAATCGTTCTGGCGAGCGATTGCTGATGAAAGTCTTTTACCACGCCAACGATTTCTACCGTCTTTCCTCTCGAATCAATCTTTTTACCAATAATTTGCGAGGGCTCTTTGATGCTCAATTTTTTTACAAAGGCTTCGTTAACAATTACTTCTCTGATAGAATCTGAAGGATAAAGGTTACGACCCGCTACTAATTTTATGCCATATAAATCTAAATAATTAGCATCAATGCCTTTGGCTTGAGTACTCCACTTTTCGTTTTCTGTACGATTGTCAAATCGTAAACTTGTGCTACTTACCCAACCAGATTGTGGTGGACCAGACATTGAAAAACTGATTTTTTCTACATCAGGAACTGCCGAAGCCAAGTTCTTGAAGGTATTCATTTTTATAATATCTTGTTGTGGAACAAAAGGAAGTTGAACCGCTAAAATGGATTCTTTTTTGAAGCCCAAATCTTTACTTTGAAAATACGATAATTGGCTTGTTACTACAGCCATGCCGATAATTAGCATTTGTGAAATGGCAAATTGAACCACTACCAAACTTCTTCTTACCGAAAAACCGCCTACTTGTTGCGTAGATATTTTTCCTTTTAATGCCATTACAGGTTGAAAACCTGCCAATACCAAAGCTGGATACGCTCCAGAAAGGATAATGACTGCAAGAATGATAAGGATAACATATAAAATAACTGAAGCATCGAAGTAAAAAGTAAATCTGAAAGCGCCATTTAGATATTCTCGAGCTACCTTTTCACCTAACTGAAATAGTACGATTGAAATCAGTAAAGAAGTAAGGGTTATCATGGCTGTTTCTGCCATAAATTGCCAAAATAATTGAGCCTTTGAACTACCCAATACTTTTCGTACACCAACTTCTTTAGAACGTTTCAAAGCCTGAGCCGTCGCTAAGTTTACGAAATTGATACTTGCCGTGATAATCAAGAAAACTCCAATAGCAAAAAGAGATAAAATAAGGTTTTTGTTGATGCCACCGTAGTCTTCCGAAAAGTGAATTTCTCTCAATGGCTGCATTGGATAACGAACATACTGTACTTCATCAGGACGATACTTTTTTACAAAAGCAAGCATTTGTTTGTCCCAATTAGCTTTGGTGAATTTTTCATTGAGCGAAACAATACAACGAGTACTACTATTCGTATTTCCAAAATTATCATTAATCGTTCCGTAAAACTCTTTCAAACTGGCATAGGAAGGCATTACTTCATAAGCAAAATCCGTGTTGTCTTTATAGTCTTTGAAAACACCAACGATTTTAAGGTTCAAACGACCTTCGTGTTTTATGACATTACCTATTACGTCTGTTGTTCCAAAATACTTTATGGCATTTTTCTCACTGATGACAACCGTATTAGGATTTTTTAATTCTTCAAAACCTCCTTGAATCCATTCGTAGTCAAAGATTTTAAAGAACGAAGGTTCTACAAAAGCGCCATCACTTGTTTCTTTAAACTTTTTGTCTTCACCATTTGCAGCAGGAATTGCTTCAAAAAAATCTTCTGCTAATTCCGTCATCGAAAGGTTTTCGATATTGGGATAATCTGTTAAAACAGCTTTGCCAAAAGGATATGGAACGCCCGGTGTATGAAAATTTTCACCGCCTTCTCTTGAAAGAAATTCGCTTACAATTCTGTAAGTATTTTGGTATTTGCTGTGATGTTTATCAATATTAAAATGGTAGCGAACTAAAGCAAAAATCAACATGGCACAAGTAAGTCCTAAAGACAAACCTGCAATATTGATAAAAGCGTAACTTTTGTTCCTCAAAAGGTTACGAAAAGCTATTTTTATATAATTTGTTAACATGGTTTTAAAGGTTTTAATAGCTGTTTAGCTGTGAGCCGTGAGCAATGAGCTTTTAGCAATGAGTATAGAGTTTTTAGCTATGAATAATGAGAAAGTTTATCGGCTCATAACTCACAACTCAATGCTCGTAGCTCAAGGCTAAAAGCTCACAGCTAAAATCTTTTATCCCAAAATATTCTCCATCACCACTTTTCCATCTAATAAACGAATGATTCTGTGGGCATAACGAGCGTCGTGTTCAGAGTGCGTTACCATGATTACGGTCGTTCCTGCTTCATTCAATTCTGTCAATAACTGCATTACTTCGTTACCATTCGTAGAATCCAAATTACCTGTTGGCTCATCGGCTAAGATTAATTTTGGAGTATTTACTACGGCACGAGCTACCGCACAACGTTGTTGTTGACCACCCGATAATTGTTGTGGGAAGTGATTTCTACGGTGCATGATTTGTACTTTCTCTAATACAGCTTCTACTCTTTGTTTGCGTTCGGCAGCATCCACGCCCAAGTACAACAATGGTAATTCTACATTTTCATATACTGTTAGCTCGTCAATCAAGTTGAATGATTGGAAAACGAAACCAATATTGCGTTTGCGGAGGTCGGCACGGCGGCGTTCGTTGAAATGGATAATCTCTTCGCCATTGAACATAAAGCTACCTTTTTCGGCATCATCCAACATTCCGATGATATTCAATAAAGTAGATTTGCCACAGCCAGAAGGACCCATGATGGCAACAAATTCTCCTTTTTTTACACCTAAAGAAAGTTTGTTTAAAGCAACCGTTTCGATGTCTTCGGTACGGTAAATTTTTTCTAAGTCTGTTATTTTAAGCATGATTTTAGGATTTATTAGCTTTGAGCAATGAGCCGTGAGCTATGAGTTTTTAGTTTTGAGCTATGAGCAATGAGCTTTGAGTTTTTAGCTTTTGTTTTTTTGTGATATCTTTTTAGTGTTTAGCAATGAGCTTTGAGTTTTTTATAGTTTTTTTCAGCATTTGATTTAGGTTTTTGAGTAAATTGTTGTTAACTTTTATTCTTGAGTAATGAGCTTTGAGCTATCAGCTTTTTTATAACTCACAGCTCAAGGCTCGTAGCTCAACGCTAAAATACACTACAATGAGAGATTTTAAGAAACTACAAGTTTGGCAAAAAAGCCATTTACTCACTTTAGAAATTTATAAAACCACTTCTTTATTTCCGAAAGATGAACTCTATGGACTTGTGAGCCAAATGCGACGTTCTTCTTCTTCTATTCCAACTAATATTGCCGAAGGTTGTGGTCGAGAAAGTAATATTGAACTCAACCGTTTTCTGACAATTGCTAAAGGCTCTGCTTCTGAATTAGAATATCAATTGCTTTTAGCGAAAGATTTAAACTATATTGATTCAGTAGCTTTTTTATCTTTAAATGAAAAAATCAACGAAATCAGAAAAATGATTTATGGATATGGTGCGAAGCTTTTGTAGCTTTTTAGCTGTGAGCTATTAGCCGTGAGCTATCAGCCTTGAGCTTTGAGCAGTGAGCTATGAGCTTTTTTTATTTACATTAAGTAATTTCAAAGCTCTTAACATAAAATCTCAAGACTCATAGCTTTGAGTTGTGAGCAATGAGCTTTTTTTGATTTTATCCTAAGCACAATTTCAGGCAAAGCTAAAATCTCAAGGCTCACAGCTCATAGCTCAAAGCTATTTCTGCTTCTTAATCACCAACTCCTGCATATCTCCGTAATTTTCATAGCTTGAAGTCACTACTTTGTCGCCCGGTTTTAAGCCTTCTAATACTTCATAAAACTCAGGGTTTTGGCGACCTAACTGAATGTCAACTTTATATGCTTTCTGTCCGTTTTCACCTACTTTAAAAATCCAGTTTCCGCCAGTTTGTTGATAGAACCCACCTTTTGCCAATAAAACTGCTTGTGTTTGGTCGCTTAATGAAAGACGAACTTGAAGCGTTTGTCCACGGCGAATGTCACTTGGAGGTGTTCCAACAAATTCCATATCTACTTGGAATCTACCGTTTGTTACTTGTGAGTAAACCTTTTTAACACGCAGTTTATAAGTCTTATCCGAAATCGTAAATTCACCCGTCAAGCCAATGAATACTCTGGCGATATAATGTTCGTCAATATCAGCACGTACTTTAAAACCGCTGAGTACATCAATTTGTCCTAACCTTACACCACGTACTTTGTTTTCACCAATTTCGGCATTTCTTGAAGTAAGTTGACCCGCTACTGGAGCTTTCACCACTAAATCAGAAGCCTTTTTACGCATCAATTTCAAGGTTTCTTGTGTGCGGGCAACGGTTTCTTTCATTTGTGTTAGTTGTGTTGCCGTTGTGATTGAATCTTGTTTTAAGGTTTTTTCAATCAGCGATTTACGTCTAACGTTATAGTTATATAGGTTTAGAGATGATTTATAGTCTTGTTCAGAGATTACTTTTTCTTTATGCAAACGGCTATTCAATTCATATACTCTTTTGGCTTCTACCAAAGCGTTATCAATATCCGCTAAATTAGCTTGTTGACGAATGGTGTTTTCACGAGCCAAATTTTGAGTGTATTGCATTTGCGTAATCAACTGGAAAACAGAAGTTTCACGGTTTGCCAAATCCAATTCAAGGTCGGTATTCGATAATTTCAAGAGCGGTTGTTCTTTCTTTACAATAGCACCATCTTCTACATACAATTCTTCAACTCTACCGCCTTCAAGGGCATCTAGGTAAATGGTTTGGATAGGCATCACAATTCCGTTGACAGGGATAAACTCCTGAAAGCTTCCTTTGCTTACTTCCGAAATCATAATTTTATCTTCCTCTACATTCAGTTTGCTGTTGCCTGTGGTATTGAAATAACTTGCTGCAATCAGTCCAATTACTGCTACGCCACCAATCCACGGGAGAATTCGTTTTGCAGACCATTTGTTTTTTTCGATTACTCTATCCATTGTATTGAAATTAATTTAATAAGATTAGATGTGTTTCATCAATTATCCATTCTGTTTTGCATGATTTATTAACAAGATAATGCCAAAAAGTTAAGTGGTTGATAGCTAGGCATTTGGTTGTATTTTTCTTGAAGAAGTGTTCGGAAATGATACACTTTTTGTTCGGAAATGAACAAGGATTAATGCTTGTTTTTTGAGGTGATAGTAATGTTAAGGAAAAGACAGGGAATAGATTAAGCAATTGTATGGATGTCAAATCCAATAGAAGCCTGATTATTGAAAGAGTGTTTTATTTCGCTAATCGAATCATCTCAGTTAAAACCGCAATTTCCCGCAAAAAACAAGCAAAATTTCCACTTGAAACAGGAACATTGATACTCGGAATAGCAAAATTGCCACCTAAAACCGCAATTATCCGAAGTTAAATAGGGAATTTGCTACTTAATACCGCAATTTCCCGCAAAAAAGAAGGAAAATAGATACTTTAAGTACCAATTTTCCCACTAAAAGGATAAAATTTTCCTCTTTTTTTAGGAAAATTGGGGTAAAAAGAGGAAAGTTTTATCCTTTTAGTGCCTCGCTTGATTGTTGAAAAATCATCCAAGATTAATTCTCAATCAAGATTCCGTCCTTTATTTCCTTACGGAGCTATGTTTAATATAAAATTTCTCTAAATTAGTGCAATTATCGTCAAACTAACATTCACTGATTTCAATGAAATATTCTAAAGCCATTGCCTCGCTTGCTTTCACCATTGCTTTATGTTATGCACTTAATAGAGGTTGGGGAACAGCTCCTGCCTTTGGGCGTTTTCTGAGTCCTTTTACAGGTTTTTGGGTAAATGCCGAAAAACCTTTGAGCGATAAACCTGTTGAGGGTTCTTTACAATTAGCAGGTTTGCAGGATGAAGTAACCATTGAATACGATGAACTTGGCATTCCGCATATTTTTGCCAATAATGACCATGATTTATACTTAGCGCAAGGATACGTTACGGCGAAAGATAGACTTTGGCAAATGGAATTTCAAACGCATTATGCAGCAGGTAGGCTGACGGAAATTGTGGGTGAAAAAGCCTTGGAATCTGATAAGTACAACCGTAGAATGGGGGCAGTATATGGTGCGGAGAAATCTTTAGCAGGCATGATGGAAGACCCACAGTCGAAAGTAGCTTTAGAAGCTTATTCAGAAGGAGTGAATGCGTACATCGACCAGCTAAAAGTAAGAACATTACCCGTAGAATATAAATTGTTGGGTTATCAACCAGAGCGTTGGACGCCTATCAAAAGTGCTTTGTTCTTGAAAAATATGTCTTTCGTATTAGCTTCTGGCACAGACGATTTACGCATGACGAATATCTTGAGAAAATATGGCAGAGAAGTAGCTGAAGAACTTTTTCCGAATTATCCTTTTGAAGAAAGTCCGATTATTCCAACTGGAACACCACAAGATTTTACGCCACTCCCTTTACCAAAAGCACCAGCCGACTTTGTAGGAACTGGAAGTATGAAAGCCAGTACCGAACGTGATAAAGGCATTGGTTCAAACAACTGGGCAGTAAGCGGAAGTAAATCTGCTTCGGGTTTACCACTTTTAGCAAACGACCCACATCTTACTTTAAGTCTTCCTTCTATTTGGTATCAAATGCAATTGGTTGGTCCCAATGTTAATGTTTATGGTGCTACTATGCCGGGTACTCCGAATGTAATTAGTGGTTTTAATAAGGACATCGCTTGGGGAGTAACCAATGTAGGGGCTGATATTGTTGACTGGTATGAAGTGAAATTTAAAGATGCCAAAATGAATGAATATTGGCACGACGGACAATGGAAAAAGATTACCAAGCGTCCTGAAAGATATATTATGAAAAACGGAGACGTTGTATTAGATACCGTTTTATTTACACATCATGGACCAATCGTGTATTTAGATAATGAAAAACCATTTAAGAAAAATATTCCGACGGGTCATGCACTAAGATGGATTGCACATGATAAATCGCAAGAATTAACGACATTCTATCAGTTAAATCGTGCTAAAAATTATGATGATTATGTAAAAGCTTTGAGCTTCTACGCTGCTCCAGCACAGAATTTTGTCTTTGCGAGTAATCAAGACGACATTGCACTTTGGGTAAATGGCAAATTTCCATTGAAAGCTAAATTACAAGGAAAGTACATTTTAGATGGAACAGATAAAATGGCAGATTGGCAAGGATTTATTCCTCATGCACACAATCCACATGTGAAAAACCCAGCAAGAGGTTTTGTGAGTTCAGCCAATCAATCATCTACCGACCCAACTTATCCATATTATATCAATTGGGAATTTGCTCCTTCACAACGTGGCAGACGAATCAATCAGCGTTTAGAGAGTATGAGTAAGATTACAGTAGATAGTTTAAGAGCTTTGCAAAATGATAATTATAATCTTAAAGCGGCAGGGATATTAGATAAACTAATCAGCTTGGTAAAAGCACCAACAGCCAAACAAGCCAAAGCCATTAAAGTATTACAAACTTGGAATAAGCAAAATGATGTAGCCGAAATAGCACCAACGATTTTTGAAACATGGTCGAATTTATTGTACGAATCTATCTGGAAAGATGAATTTGCTTACGATGAAAATATTCCGATGAAGTATCCATCTTTGGATAAAACTATTCAGTTAATCAAACAAGAGCCAACAGCAAAATGGTTTGATAATGTAAATACAAAAAACAAAGTAGAAACGCTGGAAGAATTAGCGAGTACTTCCTTAACCGCTACTTTAGATAGTTTAACCAAATGGCAAAAAGCCGATATGGGCGATACTTGGGCTTGGGCAAATTATAAATCTACTGACATCAAACATTTAATTCCCGGTTTGGATGCTTTCAGTAAAATGAACGTGAATATTGGCGGAGGAACAGGGATTGTCAATGCCACAACCGAACGTACAGGTCCATCTTGGAGAATGATTATACAATTAGGAAAAAACAATGCTGTGAAAGGTTACGGTGTAATTCCGGGTGGGCAATCGGGCAATCCGGGCAGTCCGCATTATGATGATATGATTGAAACTTGGCGACAAGGAAAACTCAATGAGTTATTATTCCTGCAAAACAAAAACGAGAAGTCAGCAAGAATCAAAAAAACAATCAAGCTAACGAAGTAAGGGCATAATTTTAAAATACAAATCAGATAATAAGATGATAAATAATATTTCAACAAGCGATAAAGAAACTACTTTTTTAGGAAAACTAGTTTCAGCATTTTTTAGTCCACTAACCTCAATTATTATTATGTTGGCTTTTGTGAGTCAATACTTTTTTGATTGGTGGGTAATTGCATTGGCGTCTTTTACAGCCTGTTATTTACAGGCAAAATCTAGCGGAGAAGCCTTCCGAAAAGGAGCAGGCGGCATTGCAATGCTTTGGCTTTTGGTAACTTTATATTATCATATTGCTACAGATGGCATCCTTTCTAGCAAAATTGCAAGCATTTTACCTTTGAATGGAAATGCTGGTCTTTTAATCGCTATTACGGTTTTGATTGGCGGTTTAGTAGGCGGTTTTGCAGGCATGAGTGGTTACTTGGTAAGAAGTTCACTCAATAAATAATTGGCACGAAGGCTTTGAAAATGAATGAAAGCACTTAAATTGTAACTTCTTAACAATTAAATAACTTATTGGTAAGCGTGCTTTTTGATATTAACTGTTTGATTATCAGTGTAATATTGTGCTGAATACTTCATTTTCAAATTGCCACAAATTTAGTATATTTGTTAAATTTTTATCTTCTAAATACCCCAACCGAAGACAAACATAATTCAAAAATTATCCCTTGGGGCAGGGGCTTTAACTGAAATGAAAAAATTATCCCTAATCTTGTGCAGTGGCTTATTAGCAATTGGATGTTTCTCGTGTGATAAATCTGCCAACAAGGAAACTGCTACTTCTGGCTCTTCTTCATCAGCCGCTAGTGGCGAAAAGAAAACAGTTTATGTCAATACAGATTCATTATTGGCAAACTATCAATTTTACAAGGATGCTCAAAAAGAATTTGAAAATAAGGGCTACCGCTTACAAGTAGATTTAGGTCAACGTGAAAGATCGCTTCAAGGTGAATTACAAGCAATTCAACAAAGAGCGCAAACAATGACACAAGCAGATTTACAAGCTGCCGACATGATGTTGAAGAAAAAAGGTTCTGAATTACAGCAATACAGCCAACAAAAACAAGCAGCTTTAGCCGAAGAACAAGGCAAAAAAATGCAAGAATTGTATGCTAACATTCGTGAATACATCAAAAAACACAATGCTGAAAACAAATTTGAATTCGTATTAGGTTATACTTTGAGTGGCGGTGGAATTCTTTTTGCTGACGATAGCGCTGACAGAACGAAAGAAATCGTAGAAGGCTTAAACAAAGAATATGCTGAGAAAAAAGGACCAGAAAAGAAATAATTAAGATTATTCTTTAAAGTTTTTATAATTTTGTCAAAGAAAAAGCCGTACAGATTTACTGTATGGCTTTTTTTAGCAAGAATTCTCCCTACACTTTTTCAAAAACAGATTAAACTATATCAAGATGGCAAAGGAAAGCATTGAAAAAAATATAGAAATTAAAAACAGAAGAGCATCGTTCGAGTACTTTTTTATTGAAAAATTCTCGGCTGGTGTGATGTTGATGGGAACAGAAATTAAGTCGATTCGTCAGGGGAAAGTAAATTTGACGGATGCTTATTGTTTGTTCTTGAATGAGGAATTGTACATCCGACAAATGAATATTTCGAAGTACAACGAAGGAACACATTATAACCACGAGCCACTCAGAGACCGCAAGTTATTATTGACAAAAAAAGAAATTAAGAAATTACAGAATAAATTGAAAGACCAAGGTTTAACCATTGTTCCGACAAGAATGTATATTTCTGACAGAGGTTTTGCAAAGATAGATATTGCTTTGGCAAAAGGTAAAAAACTATACGATAAGCGTGATTCTATCAAAGAAAAAGATGTGAAAAGAAGTATGGAACGTGAATAAAATCAGTGATTTAATACGTTCCATATTAAATCACTGATTCGAATTTTTACTCTAGTTCAATAGAATCTTTTTCACCAACTTGTTGTCTCCACATCGCATAATACAAACCTTTGTTGTCGAGTAATTCAGTATGCGACCCATTTTCTACAATTCTACCTTTTTCTAATACAAAAATCTTATCGGCGTGCATAATCGTTGAAAGTCTGTGGGCAATCACGATGGTAAGATGTGTATGTCCTTCCGATACTTCACGAATAGTTTCTGAAATTTCTTCTTCAGTTAAGGAATCCAAAGAAGAAGTCGCTTCATCAAATACTAATAAATTCGGATTACGCAATAAAGCTCTGGCGATACTTAAACGTTGTTTTTCACCACCTGATACTTTTACGCCACCTTCTCCAATAACGCTGTCGAGTCCTTTATCAGCACGTTCTAACAGCGTATTACAAGCCGCTTTTTTCAGTACGTCCAAACATTGTTCATCTGTTGCAGATGGATTCACGAATAATAGATTCTCACGAATTGTCCCTGAAAACAGTTGAGTATCTTGCGTTACAAAACCGATGCGTTCACGTAGTTGGTCGAAATCAATTTCATTATAGTTATGTCCATTGAATAGGATTTTTCCTTCTTTCGGTCGATATAAACCTACTAATAATTTCACTAAAGTAGATTTCCCTGAACCTGATGGACCCACAAATGCAATGGTTTCGCCTTTTTTAGCTTCAAAAGAAATTTTGCGAAGAGCATCTTTATTAGCAGATTGATGACGGAATTTAACGTCTTCAAAAGCCAAAGAATCAATGCTGATAACTGGATATGGATTTGTAGGTTTTACTTCTACAGGAATTTTAAAAATATCTTCAAAATTCTGTAATGATACTTCTGCCTCACGATAAGTATTCACCACATTTCCAATTTCTTGTAAAGGTCCAAAAAGGAAGAAAGAGTAAATATTCAATGAATAAAATTCACCAATGGTGATTTTGTTTTCGTAAATCAAATAGATTAAAACCAACACCATCAAAGCACGAATGAAGTTTACACAAGTGCCTTGCACGAAAGACATCGAACGAACATAACGTACTTTTTTGAGTTCGAGAGCTAAGATTTTTTGCGTGGTAGCATTAAGTTGGGCAATTTCTTGTTTGGCTAAACCTAGTGATTTTACCAATTCAATATTCCGTAAAGATTCAGTGGTAGAACCTGCCAAACCTGTAGACTCTTTTACAATTTGAATTTGAATGGTTTTAATTTTTTTACTCAAAACAGAGCTAATCCAAGCAATCAAAGGCCCTGTTACCAAGAATAAAGGCAGAATCATCCAATGAACCGAAAAGGCATAAACTGAGATAAATATCAAAGCAATGACAGATTGGAAAAGAATATTGATTCCGACCGAAATTAGTTTTTCGACATCAACTCTTACTTTTTGCAATTTGCCCAAAGTTTCACCTGAACGTTGATCTTCAAAAGATTCATAAGGTAATTCAAGCGAGTGGCTAATACCATCGGCATAAATTTGCGCTCCTACTCGTTGAGTAACAGTACTGATGAAATAATCTTGAAAGTTTTTAGCGACTCTACTCACAAAAGCTACTCCGATTGAAGCACCAGAAAGTGGTAAAATGGCATAAAGGAATTCTTGAACGGTGTGATTATCGGAACGATAAACGGTGGCAACATCATCAATGATTTTTCGGAAAATGAAAGGGTCGAGTAATGAAAAGATTTGATTGATTGCAGCTAAGAGCAATGCTCCCAAAACAGTAGTTTGGTATTTTTTGAGGTAACGGTAAAGTATTTTCATGTGGGTAATTTGCTGAATTAAAGACTACTTATTAACCCAAAGCTCAAAAAATAAGTTCTCAATAATGCAATAGGCTTAAAATGAAACAGCCACAAAACTCATTTAAGAGAATTCTGTGGCTGTTTTTGATATATTATGTTTATTTAAAATCGCTTCAATGCCATTTCAGAAACAGTTTGTCCGATAGATAAAGACGACGTTGCCGCTGGCGAAGGAGCATTCAAAATATTGATTACTTTTTCATCTTCAATGATTGAGAAATCATCGAGTAAACCACCAGTACGGTCGCAAGCTTGTGCTCTTACACCTGCACCACCTTCAATTAAATCTGATTCTTGAATATCTGGAATTAACTCTTGCAAAGCCTTAGTGAAAGCTGCTTTCGAGAAACTTCTGTACATTTCTCCTAAACCAGTTTCCCAATATTTTGCTGCTACTTTCTGGAAACCACCCCAAGTAAGTGTATCCCACAATTCTTTTGGGTCGATGTCTAATTTTTTATAACCTTCTTTTCTAAATGCTAATACTGCATTTGGTCCAGCCTCAATTCCACCACGCATCATTCTAGTAAAATGTACTCCTAGGAATGGGAAATTTGGGTCAGGAACAGGATAAATCAAGTTTTTTACTAAATAATGTTTTTCAGGACGAATCTTAAAGTACTCTCCACGGAAAGGAACAATGCGCACATCAATCGGTCTGTCTTGTGACATTTGCGCTATTTTATCAGAATACAAACCTGCACAATTGATAACCAATTTGGTTTCGTAAGTATTTCTTTCAGTTTTGATGATTGATAAAGAATGTCCTTTGGTTACGCCTGTCACTTTTTCATTAAAGAGTAATTCTGCACCAAGCGTTCTTAATTTATCCGCCATTTTTTGCGAAACTACTTTATAGTCAACAATACCAGTTTGTGGTACCCACATTCCTTCTACACAAGTAACGTAAGGTTCATATTCTTTTACTTCGGCAGCTGAAATTTTACGTAAACCTTCCAGACCATTTTGTTGACCACGGATATAAAGGTTTTCTAATTGTTGGCGTTGTTCGTGTTTGGTTGCCACTACAACTTTTCCAGTCAATTCGTAAGGAATATTTTCTTGATTACAAAAATCAATAAGTTGATGATAGCCTCTAATACAGTTGGTTGCTTTCAAAGAACCAGGTTTATAATAAAGCCCAGAGTGAATTACACCAGAATTATTACCTGTTTGATGAACGGCTACTTCACGTTCTTTTTCAAGAACCAAAATTTTCATTTCTGGTCGTTGTTCCTTGATTTTTAGAGCGGTAGCAAGCCCAACGATTCCTCCACCGATTACGATAATATCGTGCTGCATAATATATTTTAGGGTTTTCTCATGTAATGTTTCTGTAAAAACAGGCTGTAAAGATACAACAAAAAGACCTGTGACGATTTAAAACATCACAGGTCTTTTCAAGAAGTCTTGTATTTTATCTTATATCGGCGATAGTTTATAAACAGTTACGATTTCTGTGACCGAAGTGGCAGATACGCCTAAAAATGCTAAATTCATCGACCAAGTAGCATCATCTGTGTTACTTTGTTTTAAAACAGCATGATATTCAATAACATCCTTATTGAAAGTAACAATATCGTAAAGCTCTGCGGGCTGATTTTCGATAGCAAGTTCTAGTTGCTTATCGTTATTGAGCAACTTCCATTTTCCTTTTTGCAAAACTAAACCTTGTTGAAGGCTTGTTATTGTACCATCGGGTTTGAAATTGATTTGAATTTTTGAAATCGTATTACTCAAACCAATATTATTTTGTCTTGAAAATAACATCTTGTTTTTGGTACCAGCCAGCATATTAATCTCGCTGTATTGCCAAAACCCGTTGACCAACGTTTGCTTAACGCTAGAACTAATAGAAGTGTTTTTTACACTTGAAGGAACAACCTTTTCTAAAGGTGTTATGCTTTCATCGCAACTAGTCATCAGCCCGATACACAGTATCGAGATGATAAAGAATAGTGGTTTTCTCATGAAATTTAATGGCGGTTAAATTCATTACAAATATATTAGTAAAAACGACATTGCCAAATGCGCAAAGTCATGTTGAAATTTATACTTACATTAAGAAAGATAAATCCGTGTTTTTCGTTATAAATTTACGATAAGCGTAGTAATTACTTTTTTTAAAGCTGAAATTTTTGTTCAATTTTTTGCTCCTATCTTTTATTTTCATCGAAAACCATCAAATCGTGAGCTAAAAGCGTCCGAACGAATGTACTGTTTAAACGAATTAATCAGATGAAATCGATTTCTTTTTTGCTCTTGTTGATGAGCTTTACTCGTGTTTTTTCACAAGATGTTCAGTCTGCCAGTAAGTCATATTTTCACCTAAAACTGAAAGTATTAGATGCTGAAAATCATAAAAGTTTAGAAGGCACTTTCTTAAAACTATATACGAAAAATAAGCCTCAAAGGGTTGACTCAAGTATCGTTGAAAATGGCTATGCAATTTTTAAGCTTGAAAAAGGAAATGAATATGAACTTTTAGCCCAATTCGACGAGTACCTGACTCAGCGTGCTAGCTTTAATGCCGCTTGTTATCTACAAAATCCCAGCAAAGCATTTTGTGTTTCGGGAATTGATATTGAGCATATCAGTAAACTGTCTAATCAAAGTAGTTTAATAGAGGCTTCGATGAGTATGAAAAAGATTAATTTGAATGATGTCTTTGGCGTTGAACATATTCATTATGATTTTGATAAATGGCAAATCAGAAAAGATGCTTGGGCGGGATTGAATAATTTAATTCAGTTGCTGAAAGATAATCCAAGTATCAAAGTAGAACTTGGGTCTCATACTGATAGCCGTTCTGATGAAGGTTACAACATGGTTTTATCTCAAAAACGTGCTGACGAAGCCGTTAATTTCATTGTAAATAAAGGTAAAATTGCCCAAGAACGAATTATTGCTAGAGGCTATGGCGAGAGCCAATTACTGAATCATTGTAAGGATGGTGTAAATTGTTCAGAGAAAGAACATGCACTTAATAGACGAACAGAAATCAAAGTTTTAGGCTATAAAATCAACAGCAAAGTATCAGAACAACAAAGAGGAACTGCTATTTCTGGGGCGAGAAATTAACTAATCCTGCAAATATCAACTCTATCTTGCTGATTATCAAAAACTTTCTTGGTAACATTTTGTAATTACAAACAGAATGTGTAATTTTGCACTCCAATTTTTAAAACAACATTACATACTTATGGAATTACGTAATTATGAAACGGTATTCATCTTAACTCCCGTTTTGTCTGAACAGCAGACAAAGGATGCCGTTGAAAAGTTCAAAAAAATCCTAACGGATAACAATGCTGAAATCGTAAATGAAGAAGCATGGGGAATACGTAAGCTGGCGTATCCTATTCAAAACAAACAAACTGGTTACTATTACATCGTTGAATTCAAAGCAGAAGGAACGTTAGTAGCTAAATTGGAACTTGAATACAAGCGTGACGAAAAAGTGATTCGTTTCTTGACAACTGTTCTTGATAAGCACGCAGTTGCATATAACGAGCGTAAGCAAAAAGGTTTAGTAGGTAAGAAACCAGTTGCTGCAGAAGCTAAAGCAGAATAAGTAAGACATTCACGAAATTCAACATTTTGAAATCATGACATTAGTAAACGAACCAGTTGACAAAAGCGTAATCCGCAAAAAATATTGCCGTTTCAAAAAATCAGGCATTAAATATATCGACTACAAAAACCCTGACTTTTTATTGAAGTTAGTAAACGAACAAGGAAAAATTCTTCCTCGTCGTCTTACTGGTACTTCTTTGAAATTTCAACGTAAAGTAGCTGTAGCTATCAAACGTGCTAGACACTTGGCTTTAATGCCTTACGTGGCTGACGGATTGAAATAGTTATCATAAATAAGGTTTTAGATAATAGGTTTTAGGTAATAAAAGATAGGTTGAGAGTTTAACTGTCGCCTCGAAGTAAAGCCCTAATATCTTAATAAAATAAAAAAATGGAAATCATCTTAAAGACTGACATCGCAGGTCTCGGTTATAAAAATGACGTAGTTACCGTAAAACCAGGATACGGACGTAACTACTTGATTCCACAAGGTTTCGCAGTTCAAGCGACGGGATCAAACAAAAAAATTCTTGCTGAAAACATTAAGCAAGTAGCTCACAAAGCTGAAAAAGTGAAAATGGATGCAGTTGCTTTGGCAGAAGCTATCGGTGATATTACTTTAGCAATTGCTGCGAAAGTAGGTGAAAGCGGTAAAATCTTTGGTCGTGTTACTACTATCCAAATCTCTGAATCTTTGAAAGAAAAAGGTTTTGATGTAGATAGAAAGAAAATTGCTTTGGATTCTGAAGTGAAGTTTGTTGGTGATTTCACTGCAACACTTGACTTACACAAAGAAGTAAAACACAAAGTGAAATTCACAGTTGTAGCTGACTAATAATTGATAGGTATTATTACCGTTTGATAATTTTTCAGATAAAATAAAGAAAGCATCTCATAATTGGGATGCTTTCTTTATTTTATGCCTATGAGTCCGTTCAATTGATGGCTGCTGTACTGGTGATATTTAAGTCGTAGTGTGATTTGGCTAAGATTTTTACTTCGTTGTTATAAAAGCTAAAAAGATAAATCTCATACTTGTCATTTGGTAGCGTTGAGTAATGTATTTTTTCTTCAAAATCACTTTGAATGAAATCACCTTTCTTTAAGATAGTTTTTATTGAAGAAGCTTTTTTATTTACAGGGAAAAGAATGTTGTGTTTATTAGACTTAAATAAGACAAAAACACTTTCGTCAAAACCATGATATGTAAAACCTGCTGGATTTCTAACAATAAAAAAAGGAAATTCGAATTGACCTTTTGAAGATTGCTTGTTTTTTTCAATCGAAGTCTCCACAAGCATTTTCTTTATTAAAGAATCAGTTTCAGGCGTAAATCGACAAACGCCTTGCTTCAAAGATACTGCCATTACATCGTTGATGAATTTCATATCGCCTTTTCTAAAGCCGTGTAATCCACTTGGAAATTTTATTGGAAGTTTCGAAAGCGATACTGGCTGCATTGTTTCATGGTCGTCAAATGTTCTTGTAGAATCATTCCTAAAGAAAAAATACCTGTTATTCAATTCGAAATTAGCACTGAAAACCTGCATCTCGATTCTTTTATTAGCAAATTTTGAAAGAGAAATGGCATAAGTATAAGCCATAAAGACAAAAGAAAAAGCTACAGAAACCCATATAAATATTTTTATGAAAACGGTGTCTTTTACAAAAGCATTGATTTTTGAAAAAAGATATAAATAAGTACAAGCCGTTAATAACAAGGGATAAATCATATACCTTGATTCCTGTTTCCCATTTCTTAAAAAGAAAGTTAATACGATAATCGCCAGACAAATTGTTGTGATGCCAAAAAGGAATAGTTTCGTTGTTTTTTCTTTTTTAAAGTAACTCTCTAATACTTCAATACCAAAAGAGATATAACATGAGAAAATAAGGAATCCAAAAGCATAATTAAGGGCTGTATTTATTTTATGTTGAGAAAAAATAGGTTCGATTAATAAACTTGGCATTGCTATAATCGCTATTAATTCTTTAGGGTGTTTTAGTCTTTCAAGAATTACACTTTTGCCTGGATAATAATCAGGTTGAGTATAATTGGTATAGTAAAGAAATATTGCAATGATAGAGACTACTAGCCAATAAAAAGCACTTTTATTTTCTCGTTGTAATAAATACAGTACAAAGCCTACTGGAGCTAAAATCATACTGGAAGCACTGGTACTAACCGATAGTGCAAAAAATACAATACTCAAGATTAGTTTATTTTGTGTAATAAAATAAATGGCAAGTACCATAAATAACACAACAGTATAATTTTGTAAAGATGCCATTGCCCATAGCGCATTCTCGTGTGTCAATGGTGAAAACAGCAAAATGCTGATCGGCACTAAAGCCAAGTAACTCATGTTCGAAAACTGTTTTACAAGTAATCTTAGTAAAAACAATATTGACGATATTCCTAGCAACATGAATACTTTATAGTTCAATGTTCCCACAATACTGTAGTATAAAAACATGATTAGCTTTGTATAGGCTATTCTGTGTTCGTTATATTGCTGGAAAAATGAAAGTATTTTCTCTGTAAAACTTAGCCTTTCGTGAAGTAAAAGAAAGTTGTTTAATACGATGTCATCATTGAATGGGAAATCAGTAGAGAAGGTGAAAAAACAATAAAAAAATAAAAGTATCGGACATGAAAATAATAAAATACTGATTAGTTTGAATGGACTTAATACTGAACTGGTTTTTAAAAACAGGTTTTCTTTCAAAGAATTCATTGGCTATTAATTTATTTATTAGCTAAAATTAAGTAAATTTTCGTGTGTACTGTTAAGATTACTGAATTCCTATTCTCTAAAATTCAAAAAAGGCAGTCGTTAAGTGGCTTTTCTCTTGATTGTTATTATATAAATTTTCAAATAAAGTAAAGAAAGCATCTCAGATTATGGGATGCTTTCTCTATTTTTGTAGGATTTTTCTACGATTGCACATCGATTCTTGATGATGAAAGCAACGCTTTTTTGACTATTAGCGTCTTACACTTCACAAACAATTTTTATCTTTAAATTCAGTGAATATGTTTAATAGATTGTTACTGATATTTTTGCTCATCAGCATTCCGACATTATTGTTAGGTCAAATTACGATTACTTCTCCCGTACTCCGACAAGTATTTCAACGCAATTTGAAAAACGAAGCTATCGTAGCTGTAGCTGGGAGCTATTCGCAACCCATTGATACTATACAAGTAAGAATGATTCCTGTAAAAGCTGGACAAGGTATTGCAATAGACTGGACATTATTAAAAGCTAACCCACTTGGGGGCTTATTTAAAGGTTCAATTACAGTAAAAGGCGGTTGGTATTCTATGGAAGTAAGAGGGCTTTTAAGAGGTAAAGTAGTTGGTGCTATTTCAAAGATAGAAAAAGTAGGTGTTGGTGAAGTATTTGTAATTGCTGGACAGTCAAATGCTGGAGGAAGTGGCTTGCGTTCTGCAAACGAAACTCCTGCTTCTGACGATAGAGTAAACTGTGCTGATTTTTTGAAAGATTTTGGAGATAACTTTTACAAAGCAGGATTCGACCCGCAAAACACAAGTTATATTACTTATACTACGTCTAATTTTTCAATTATTCAATTTTCTCAATTAAGTAAAAAAGTTACTATTGGTCCACTTGGTCTTGGTCCATATTATTGGGGAAAAGTTGGTGATGCTTTAGCCTCAAAATTGAATGTACCGATTATGTTTTTTAATACAGGTTGGGGCGGTGCTTCTGTTAGGGCTTGGCGAGAAAGTGCAGAGAATCCAAATATGGCAGTACTCAACGATTTTCAGGATATAGATGTTCCTACTCGATATTTACCTGTTGGCTTTCCTTATGAAAATTTGAATGCTGTTTTACGCTATTATGGAATCAATCTAGGTGTGAGAGCGGTACTTTGGATAGAAGGCGAAACACAAAATTTACTTAATCTGGAGGCTATAGCCCAAGGTAAGCCAGCTCCAGTAACGATTGAAAATTATTTAGATAATCTTCAACGCTTAATCAAAAAGAGTCGTCAGGATTTAGGAACCAATAAATTGGCGTGGGTTGTAGCTCGTACTTCTTATTCAAGTCAACGAGGTTGCGATTCTATCATATCTCCACCCAAACCATCTCCCATTATCGTAAATGCACAAAATCAAGCAATTACGACTGATGCTCTCAGACCGATTTTCCCTGGTCCATTTACAGATAATATTCAAGTAGATTTTATTGGGGAAAGAGATCGTTGTGTGCATTTTTTTGGAAAAGGTTTAGACGACGTAGCCGACGCATGGATAAAAACGCTGACTGTTGATAACAAAGATTTCTTTGAAACGGTTGAACCAATTTCAGCAGATACAATTCCAAGTATTGCCTTAGAATGCCTTTCTGCTGATTTAGTGAGATTAAGCTTACCAACAGGTTATCAGCAATATAAGTGGGTTAATGAAGAGAACTATAAAGAATATACTAGCAGAACTGTAGATGTTCCCGCAGGAACTTATTTTGCGAGAGTCACTCGTTCAAATGGAAACATTATACAAATACCAAGCTTTACTGTAAAAGCAAATACTCCACCAAAAGCACCTGTGATTAAAGCGATTGATGATGTTAATTTTTGTATTGGAACAAGTGTTTCAATACAAAGTACAACAGAAGCCGAAAACCCTATTTATCAATGGATTGGTGCTAATCCTAATATTACTCCAACAAACACAATTACTGTAAATAACGAAGGGTCTTATAAATTGAGAGTAGTTGATAAAAATGCTTGTCAATCACCCGTTTCAAATGAAATAAAATTGACGATAAAGCCTCGCCCAGTAGCGCCTACTATTTCATTCAATAGTTCAACGGAATTTTGCGATGAACAAAGTGTTACTTTGGTTGCATCAAATGAAGGAGCTTCAGGCTATTTATGGAGTACTGGCGAAACTAGCCAAAGTATTGTAGTTAAAAAAGCAGGTACATTTTCCGTCCAGACTCGAGGAGCCAATAATTGTTTATCTCCAATTTCTAAAGATAATATTACGACTTTCGTTAATCCTTTGCCAAAGCCACCTACAATTAGTGCTTTGAGTGATGTGGTATTTTGTGATGGCGCTAGTGTTAATATCAATTTGACTGCTCCGGATACCCAAAAATATACTTTTACTTGGGAAAGAAACAATGTACTTACTAACAATAATCCGTCTTTGATAAAAGTTACTGGCACAGAATTAGTTAAAGGTTTTGTAAGAGATGATAAAGGTTGTTTATCAAAATCATCAAATGTGATTCAAACGACTAAAAAAGATAATCCAACATCGGTAAGTATTGTTCAAAAAGGTACTTATACATTGGGTGTAAAGACATCAACATTACCAACTGAATTTATCTGGAAGTATGAAGGGAAAGTATTGAGTACTTCAGCAAAAGATACTGTCATCAGAGCAATCGAAGCAGGAAATTATACAGTTCAAGCTAGAAATCTTTATCAAATTCAAGGAAGTGTAAATCCATTAACTTGTATTTCGGAAATAGCTAGTTATGATTTAGCAGCTTACAACGATAAGGGGCTGTCGATATATCCAAACCCATCGAACGGGAAATTTACCTTGGAAAGTAGATATGAATTAGAGAATACCACCATTACAATTTATAGTATAGATGGTAAACAGCTTTTGCAAACAAAGATAGAGTTGTTAAATTCTCAGAAACTCTTGGATTTGAGCACCTTGGCTGAAGGTTCATACATTTTAAGAGCAACGAATAATAACTTTAAAATTTCTAAAATGATACAGATTAGTAGATAAGTTCGTTTTACACAAAATCTACACTTCTGAACTTTATTATGTATTTTTACTTATTATGGACTGACTAAGCAAGCTTTCTATGATAAAAACAATATTATCCTTACATAAGATAAATTCAAAACAATAATTCTGATGATGTTATCCAAAAGAATTCTTTTACTGATATTAATAACCTGTTTTCCAACTTTACTTTTTTGTCAGATAAAGATTACTTCACCGCAAAACCGAGCTGTATATCAACGTAATCAAGAGGGTTTTTCTCAGATTACGGTTTCTGGTACTTACGCTACTCAAATTGACAAAATTGAAGCCCGTTTAATTCCTGTGGAAGCTGGACAAGGCGAAGCTGTTGATTGGACAGTGATAAAACTTTTACCTCTTAATGGAAATTTTAGTGCCGTCATGAGAGTTAAGCAAGGATGGTATAGTTTAGAATTAAGAGGAAGTTTAAATGGCGCAAATATTGGTGGAACTTCACGAGTGGATAGAGTAGGAGTTGGGGAAGTATTTGTGATAGCTGGGCAATCTAATGCACAAGGAATGCCCAATATTGCCGGAATTGGGGCGACAAACGACAGGGTAAACTGTTTTGGTTCTGCAACTGATACCAATCTTGGAGGAGATTTTTATATTAATTTATCGCCTTTTTCAAAATTAGAGGCTGGAAGTAGAATTGCTCCAAGAGGAATGAATGGTTGGTGTTGGGGAAGACTTGGTGATTTACTCGTGAATAAATTGAACGTTCCTGTAATGTTTTTTAATGCTGCCTTCGAAGGTACTTCAAGTAGTACTTGGGCAACTACAGCGAATGGAAATATAGCTCCTAATCCATATACAGGAGATACTTATAAAAATAAACTCCCTTATCAAGACCTCTCAGATGCCTTTCATTATTTTGTTGCACAATTAGGTGTACGTTCTGTGTTATGGTGTCAAGGTGAATCAGATAATTTCTTTATCAATCAAAAATTAGTAGTAGATAGTGAAAAATATCGTTCAAATCTTCAAACAGTTATTAATAAATCAAGATCAGATGCTGGAAAAGATATTACTTGGGTAGTTTCTTTGACTTCTGGAGGTTCTGCAACGCCTTGTGATTTTTGTAGTACGCCTATCGTGACAGATGCAAATGTTATAAAAGGGCAGCAAGCTGTTATTAATCAAGCCAACAATAATGTTTTTCAAGGGCCCAATACAGACCTTATTCAAGTTACTGGCAGACAAGATGGAGTACATTTTAATGGAGTAGGTTTAGAGCAACTGGCAAGTGCTTGGAATAATGTACTCGACAATAATTTTTTTAGTAATTCAAAACCTCAATTACCAAATACAATTTCTGATTTAGCTTTTAGTTGTGGTAATAACCAAGTAAACGTAAGTTTGCCTGACGGCTTTTCAAACTATCAATGGTCAAATAATGCTTCTAATTTTGCCAATGGAGTATTCTCAACGCAACGCAACGCAACACTTGCTGTAGGTACTGATAAAACGTATTATGCACGCTATAGTGATAATGTAGGGAATATCATTCAAGTACCATATATTTCTTTTGTAGGTAGTGCTGTTCCTTCTTCATCAATTACTGCTAGTGGTGATGTTAGTTTCTGCGATGGGAATAGTGTAGTCTTAAATGCAAATAATGCCTCTATTTATGAATGGAGCAATGGGAGTACGTCTAAATCAATAACAGTTACTTCTTCTGGAAATTTTTCTGTAAGAACCGTTAGCCAGTTTGGTTGTCAATCTGGATTTTCATCATCAGTAATTACTACAAATAAACCTTTACCTGCAAAACCTGTTATTACTGCAGGTGGGCCAACTACTTTTTGTGCAGATACAGATGTTACTTTAACCTCATCAAACTTACAAGCTAGTAACTATATTTGGAGTACAGGAAGCAATAGCCAAAATATCAAAGTTACCACTTCTGGTACTTATAGTGTAACAACGGTAAGTTCTCAAGGTTGTGCTTCTCCAACTTCAGATGGTATTCAGATTGTAGTAAATCCTTTACCTCCAACTCCAAGCGTAACTGCTAGTGGACCAACTACATTTTGTGCAGATACAGATGTTACATTAACTTCTTCTACTTTACAGGCCAATAAATATTTATGGAGTACAGGAAGTACTACGCCGAATGTAACAATTATTAATTCGGGTAATTATACTGTTAAAACCATTAGTACGGAAGGATGTTTTTCTCCTACTTCTCCAGTTGTTCAAATCGTTGTTAAGCCATTACCACCAAAGCCAACTATTACGACGAATGGTCCAACTACATTTTGTGCTGATACGAATGTAGTACTTAATTCTTCGAATCTTCAAGCTGTTAATTATTTATGGAGTACTGGAAGTAGTAGCCAGAATATAAAAATTAATCTTTCAGGAAACTACACCATCAGAACAATCAATAATCAAGGTTGTTATTCGCCAAGCTCTGATGGTATTAGAGTTGTCGTAAATCCTTTGCCTCCTACACCAAGTATTTTAGCTAATGGGCCAACTATATTTTGTGCTGACACCAACGTGGTCTTAACTTCAACATCTCAAAATGCTGTTAAATATTTATGGAGTACTGGTGCTACAAGTAATGCTATTAAAATCAATACGCAAGGGAATTATATCGTAAGAACAATTGATAATAATAACTGCTACTCAATTAATTCTCCTACAATGAGAATTACAGTAAATCAATTACCTACTACTCCAACAATTGTGACGAGTAAAGACAGTGTTTTCTGTGATGGAGATAATACTATTTTGCAAATGAGTTTAGCTTCTGGAAATAAGCCAACATGGTTAGCTGCTCAGAATGGAAGAGTAACAAGTTATGGAATTCAGAATTTAACAGTAACTCAGTCTGGGGCATTTCGTGCATTTCAAACAGATATTAATAATTGCAAATCTGTAATTTCCCCTAATGTCTATGTGGCAGTAAAGCCGAATCCTCCTACGGTAGATTCAATCGTTCGTTTAAGTCCATATACTGTTGCGGTAAATGCCGTCAAGGCCGACCAGTATGTTTGGCAAGTAAATGGTGTGGTTAATAATGCTCTTTCGGGAAGTCCTATTAGGTTTACTGAAGAAGCAAATCTGAGTGTAATTGCAAAAAATGTCTATAAAACACTTTTCTATGGCGATAAATTTTGTTTTTCTCCAACTTCTAAAGAATATGCTTTTAGATATTTTGATGATCGTGGAGTATCAATTTATCCGAATCCAAGTAATGGTGTTTTAAAAATTGAAGCTAGATATGATTGGAATAACACAACTTATGAAGTCTATGATTTATTAGGAAGAATGGTGAGAAGAGGAACAATAGCATCTTTGAATAGTAATAGGACACTAGACCTTACAATGTTGCCTGAAGGAGAATACATGTTGAGACTCAATACAGAATCTCTTTTAATCGCAAAAAGGATAATTATTAATCGTTAGTTCGATTATATAAAATATAAAAAAGCTCGATTTCAATTTAGAAATCGAGCTTTTTATGTTTTATAATTTTGCTAAAACTTCTTTTACTGCTTCGAAGTTTGGAACATCGCCCGCACTTTCAAGTACTTCTGCATATTGAATGCTTCCGTTTCCATCAATTACAAAGGCTGAACGTTTTGAAACACCTTTCATGCCTAAAACAAAGTTTTCATAAATGCTTTCGTAAGCAGTTGATATTTCTTTGTTGAAATCAGACAATAAATCAAAAGGAAGACTTTGTTCAGCTTTGAATTTACCTAAAGTAAAAATTGAGTCAACAGAAATACCGATAATCTCAGCATTTAGCTTTGAATAAGTAGCGATATTATCTCTCATTTCACATAATTCAGCAGTACAAACACTTGTAAATGCTAAAGGGAAAAACAGAATAACAACGTTTTTACCTTTGTAATCTGAAAGACTAATTTCTTTTTTTTCGGTATTGAATAAAGTAAAACTTGGAGCTAATTCACCAATTTGTAAAGCCATTTTATCTATAATTAGATGTGAATAATGATTATAATACTGTTACTTCTTCAATTCCCAAAGCTTTACCTGCGGTTGGCGTTACTTGAAATTCAACAGCTGATTTTTTGCTATCTTTAAAAGCTTCACGTGGTTTGATACTCAAGATTTGAAATAACTCTTGGTCATTTTTCACAGCTGGATTTGGCGTTGTCAACAATACATCTCCTGAGAAGATTGAGTTAGCACCCGCCATAAAACAAAGTGTTTGTCCTTCGTAAGTCATATCCAAACGTCCAGCAGAAAGTCTTACCATTGATTTTGGCATCAAAATTCTTGCAGTAGCGATTGTTCTAACCATATCCCAAATAGAAGCTGGTTCTTGGTCACCAAGTGGCGTACCTTTGATGGGTACAAGGTTATTGATTGGCACAGAATCTGGATGCTGAGGCATATTAGCCAAGGTTTTCAACATTCCGATACGGTCGCCATCAGATTCTCCTAAACCGATAATTCCACCAGAACAAACTGAAATTTTCGCTTTACGAACATTATCAATAGTATTTAAACGGTCAGCGAAAGTACGAGTAGAAATTACGTCTTCGTAATGTTCTTCACTTGTATCAACGTTATGGTTGTATGCGTACAAACCAGCGTCTTTTAATTTTTCAGCTTGCGATTCACTCAACATTCCTAAAGTACAGCAAACTTCTAAACCCATAGAATTTACGCCTTGTACCATGCCTAATACTTTGTCAAAATCCTTGTTGTCACGTACTTCACGCCAAGCTGCACCCATACAAAAACGTGAACTTCCTGCATCTTTTGCTCTTTGTGCTGCTGACAATACTTCGTCAAGTTCCATTAATTTTTGAACTTTCACATCTGTATGATAACGAGCAGCCTGCGAACAATAAGAACAATCTTCTGGACAGCCACCTGTTTTGATTGAAAGTAAAGTACTGATTTGTACCTCTTGTGGGTCATTGAATTGGCGATGTACAGTGGCTGCACGATACACTAATTCCATGAATGGGAGGTTATAAATTTCTTCGATTTCTTCTCTAGTCCAATTATTTTTTATCATGGTATCATCTTGGCGATTTTTATTCGCTTTATGTTAATTAATCAAAATTAAACATGGATTTCGGGTTTGACAAATTGATAAGCCTTTTTGTGTTTTGAAATTTATCAGAAAATTGGATTTTTTACGGATTTCGCTTGACAACTATCTTTGAGATTATTTTTTTAACAATTTTTTCAAAGAAATAAATAATACACCAAAGTTGGATATGATTAGTTTTAAATTCTTTTAATTGAATATTGTATAGAATTTAATTCTATAACTGATTGATTTTTTACTTTTTTTAGAATTTAATTCTATAAGGACGAATTTGTAAAATTTGTTTTTTCTACAATCAGGTGTTATTTTTGAATAAGAATCCTTCAAAAAACAAGAATCATGAGTCAGAAAATTTTAATATTCGATACAACCCTTCGTGATGGCGAACAAGTGCCAGGTTGTCAATTAAATACCGAAGAAAAATTGCAAGTTGCTGAACAACTGGAATTACTTGGGGTAGATATTATCGAAGCTGGTTTTCCGATTTCTTCTCCTGGCGATTTTCGTTCGGTTGAAGAGATTGCTAAATTAGTTAAAAACGCTACTGTTTGTGGACTGACTCGTGCTAAAAAAGAAGACATTGATGCGGCAGCCGCAGCGTTGAAGCACGCAAAATATCCAAGAATTCATACAGGAATTGGTTCTTCTGATACGCACATTAAATATAAATTCAACTCTACTCGTGAAGAAATTCTTGAGAAAGGTGTTTGGGCGGTTAAATATGCAAAATCTTATGTAGAAGATGTTGAATTCTTCGCAGAAGATGCTGGTCGTGCAGATTTAGTTTTCTTAGCACAATTAACAGAAGCTGTGATTGATGCTGGTGCAACAGTGGTAAACTTGCCAGATACTACTGGTTATTTGTTACCTCAACAAATGTTCCAACGTATTAACTATTTGTTTGAAAACGTTCCGAATATTCATAAAGCGGTAATTTCAATGCACAACCACAACGATTTAGGTTTGGCAACTGCTAATACCATTGCGGGTATTCAAGCTGGTGCAAGACAAGTTGAAGTAACTATCAACGGAATCGGTGAACGTGCTGGAAATACTTCTTTAGAAGAAGTAGCAATGATTTTGAATACGCATAAAGATTTAGGTTACCACACAGGAATCAATTCTAAACACTTGTATCCATTCTCGCAATTTGTTTCTAATTTGATGGGAATGCCAGTACAAGCGAATAAAGCAATTGTTGGTGCAAATGCTTTTGCACACTCTTCAGGTATTCACCAAGATGGTTTCTTGAAACATACTCAGAATTATGAAATTATGAATCCAGAAGATGTTGGTGTTCCTTCATCGGCGATTGTGTTGACTTCTCGTTCTGGACGTGCTGCCTTGCGTCACCGTTTGCAATTATTAGGTTATGAATTTGAAAAACCAGATTTAGATAAACTTTATACTCGATTCTTGTTGATGGCTGATGCTCGTAAACAATTGAACGATGAAGATTTGAAAGAATTGGTTGGATAATATATTCTTAAATCATGTAAAAAGGCTTCCTTGAATATCAGGGAAGCCTTTTAGTATATTTATCTTTTCAAATGATTAAGATTTTGTTGCCAAATACTTAATTCCATCCAAAAGTCTATCTAAATCTTGTAAACTTGTATAAACGTGTGGAGTAACTCTTACGCCATCTAATTTTTCCCATTTTACAGGCGACGTATGAATTTTATATTTTGCGAATAATTCTGCTTCAACTTTTCCAGCTTCCATACCTTCGATACTAAAATGTGCTAAAGCACCCGAATATTCAGGTTTGATGGGTGTATTGAATTTTACTTTCGGCATTTTACTTGCCTCTTTTGCCCAATAATTTTTCAAGAAATGTAAACGTGCTTCTTTTCTGGCATTACCAATGGCTAATTGAAAATTAAGTGCTTGTCCAATGGCTTGTTCAATCATAAATGGACGAGTACCTAGGTTTTCAAATTTTCGAATATTGTCTGAATTGGGTTTGTCATTTGGAATCAGCGGAAAAACTTTACTGATTTTCTCTTTTTTCACCCAAAGCATTCCTGAACCGATTGGTGCCGAAAGCCATTTGTGTAAACTTGTTCCGAAGTAATCTCCACCCAAATCGGGAATTTTATATTCAAGATGAGCAAATGAATGCGCTCCATCAATTACTACTTCAATCCCACGTTTATGCGCTTCATCAGCGATGCGTTTTGCGGGTAAAATTTGTCCGTTCCAATTAACAATATGTGTAATATGAACAACTTTTGTTCGTGGAGTCATTTGTTCTACATATTTCTGTACAATCAAATCGTTATCTTCTAGCGGTAAATCTATGTTTACATAATTGATTTTCAAACCTTCTCTAAGCTCTCTTTGTCGCCAAGCGTGAAGCATATTTGGGTAGTCATATTTACTCATAACGATTTCATCGCCACGAGTTAAAGGCAAGCCTAAAATCACAGTATCCAATGCCTCTGTAGCATTGCGGTTGATTGCGATTTCTTCGGGCGAAACGCCTGAAAATTTAGCTAAGTTTTCACGCAAGGGTTCACGACCTTGGTCAAGAATTCGCCACATAAAATAGCTTGGAGCTTCATTGGCAAATTTTCCGTATCGTTCCACCGCATTTTGAACCACTGTTGGTGCCGGACTAACACCGCCATTATTCAAATTGATGATTTGTGGAGAAACGGTATAAGCCTGTTGAATTTGATACCAATAGTCTTCATCGGAAGCCATCAGTAGTGCAGATTTTTCTGGAGAGAAACTACTAATAAACTGTAAGTCATTGGATGATAAACCTTTAAAAGTTGGAAGTAAGGAGGCGCCAGCAAGCGCAGAAACTTGATTGATGAAATGTCGTCTTGTTGTCATATTTAGTTTGTTTTACATAAATATACAAAAGAATCTTCAACGAAGCGAAACCAAAGTCCACAAAAAAGCCAGTCAAAACATTCCTGACTGGCTTTTTCATAAACCCTAAACCAAACTATTATAATGACTATTTTTTGTCTTTTTTAACTTCTTTTTTGTTGACCAATTCACCGTCTTTTAATTTTTTTGAAACGGTTAAATATGGACCAGAAATAATTGTTTCGCCATCTGTTAAACCTGAAAGGATTTCAATATTTTCAAAATCAGAGATACCTGTTTTTACTTCTTTCATTTTTGCTTTGTTGTCTTTACCCAATACAAAAACTACTTCTTTTACTTTCTCTTTCTTAATAACTTTTTCCTCTTCCTTGTTCTCTTCTGGAGCACCTTCTTTTTTCTCATCTCCTTCTTTAGCATTTGGGTCACGAGTGGTTACAGAAGCCAGTGGAACAGATAAAACTCCATTTTTACGGTCGGTGATAATTTCAACAGATGCCGTCATTCCTGGTTTTAATGGATAAGAATGTTTGCCTACAATTAAATCTTCGTAAGATTTACGCAACACTCTAATTTTTACTTCAAATTCTGTTACTGCATCGGTAGAAACCGTCGTAGCAGAAGTACCTCCCAAACCATTTGCTGAACTCGCAATTTCATAAACTACTCCTTTGAATTTTCTGCCAGAAGCACTGTATGAGTCAACGTCGATAATAACGGTGTCATTCATTGAAACACGGGTAATATCGTTTTCGTTCACATTTACACGTACTTCCATTTTATTTAAATTGGCAATTCTAAGTAATTCTGTACCAGCCATTTGTGATGTACCTACTACACGTTCGCCCAATTCAACATTCAACTTTGAAATCGTCCCACTTTGTGGCGCATAAATCGTAGTTTTTGTTAAGTTGGCTCTCGCTTCTTTCAAAGCCGCTTCCGAACTTTTTACATTGAAAGATGCTGCTAAAACACTTGCTTTGGTCGATTCTACATCTTGTTTTGCAACCAAGTATTGTGAATTGAATTGGTCAAAATCTGCATCTGAAATCACTTTATCATCGTGTAATTTCTTGTTGCGATCATAATCAATTTTTGCTTTCAACAAACGTGACTCTGCTTGAGATTGCATTGCTTTTGATTGCTCAACTGATGCTTTCGATGAATTTACTTGTGCCTCTGCCCGAGCCAATAAAGATTCATAGTTATCAGGACGAATTTTCAAAAGTAACTGACCAGCTATTACAGAGTCACCTTCGCTTACGTACAATCCTACAATTTCTCCCGAAACATCTGGTGAAAGTTTTACTTCAATTTCAGGCTGAATTTTTCCTGAAGCGGATACTCTTTCGATAATATCTGCTTTTTTAGCTTTGGAGAATTCTACTTCTGTTGATGGTTCTTTGCCAATCAGACCTTGTTGTTTTGCAACAAATAATGCAATGCCTAATGCTACGATGATTCCACCTAATATCCACCAGATTTTATTTGAAGATTTCTTTGCCATAATGTTGGTTAAATTGTGTGACTGTTAGTGAGAGATTAAAATCACTTCATCACAAGTTAAAAGGTAAGTGGTTTATTTTGATAATAATCTAAGATTTTTGTTCTAAAAATAAAGTCATATTTCGCCTGAATTTGGTTGCCACGAGCTTTATCAAGATTGGTTTTTTGTAAACTATAATTCACAAAATCAATAGCACCTGCACCAAATCTGCTTTCGGCTGCTCTGAACGATTCTTCCAAAGCGGTTACTTGTATTGTAAGGGCATCAAAACGTTTGGCAGCATTATTCATATTGGTATAAGCTTGTTCGATATTCTGGCGTAATGTTTGGCGAGCTTGAAGGGCTGTCAAGTCGGCATTACTTTTTTGTATCTTAGCTTGTGCTACTCTGTTTTTATTTAAGAAACGGCTAAAAATTGGAATGGTAGCATTAAAACCAAAACCGTAGTTGGCGGTATTTTTTAGTTGTTGGAAATAAGCTACTGTTCCATCTTCAACAAATCTTGCTTGGGTTACAACTAAAGGATAGTCAACTCCGCTTACATTTACAGTTCCTAAATTAGAACTTGTTGTACCATCTTGGCGGTATAATTTTTGAGCATTAGACTGATTCGCACCTAAATTTGCTCCTGCAGAAACAGTAGGTAAAAAACCTGCTCTTGCAATTTCAATACCTTTCATTGCTCCTTGTATTCTTAAATCAGCGGCTTTGATAGTTGGCTGATTTTTCTCAGCAATTTCAAATATTTTAGTAGCAGTAGCATCGTATCCTTGCGAAGTAGCAGGAACAGGTAATGAAACTCTTTCTACGGCTACGTCAGTAATATTTTTATCATTCAATAATTGAATTAATGAAAGTTTAGCTAAATCTAAAGTACTTTGGTTGTTAATAACCGTTGTTTCTTCCGTTGCTAATTGTGCTTTTAAATCCAACAAATTAGATTGTGGTAAAGAACCTGCCTGAACCAATTTATCAGTACGTTGAATTTGTAAGGCAGTAATTTGGGTTTGACTTTGAGAAATAACAAGAATATCTTGAGCATTCAAAATATTGAGGTAAGCTAAGACTACTTGCAAAGAGACGTTTTCTCTCATAGCTTGTAAATCTAATTCGGTAGCTTTCAACAATAAATCGTTTTGAAGAATTGTATTTCTCAATAGAAAACCATTGAAAATCGTTACGTTAGCATTAACACTCAAACTATTGTAATTGATATTTTTTTCAATATAAGTGTTAGTGAAAGGGTCAAGGCTTCGACCAAAATTGAAAGATTCATTAATTGAACCATTGGCATTCGGCAAGCGATTATCTTTTGATTGTTTCAATTGCAAATTGCTCAACAATAGCTGGTTTTCACTTTGCTTGACTGAAATGTTGTTTTTCAAGGCAATATTTACGGCTTCTTGCAACGATAACTTTGTTTCATTCCCGCTTGCTTGAATAGCGTTCTGAGCTTTTCCTTGAAAAGTCAATAAAGTAATGCCTGTTAGGATTAGTAATGAGAATTTCATAATTCTTATAATTTATGGTTCAATGTTACGAATGATTTTTGGGGCTTTAAAAATTTTTAGGATAAACGGCTATGATGCTATGATAAAAGGGAAATTGATAATATTCCATAGAATTTGCATCTCATTAAGCTTATGCCTAAAATGTTCTGTTCTTAAAATCATCAAGTAATATGCCATCGATTATAAATGATTGTTTTACAAGTATTTATAAATGTTTGTAAACTAAAAAAGTGTCCGAAAACGAACACTTTTTGCTAAAATCGAACGGTTGATTGTATTTTTATCAAAGCTTTATTCAATAATCTGGTAAATCTGTTTTGCTTCTCTTCTCGAAACAGCATTAAAATGCCACCATTCGTAGTCAATAGGCATAAAACCAACGGCTTCCATGACGTTTCTCAACAAAATTCTATTGGCTACTTGTTGTTTGGTCAGTTTTTTTTGTGCGAGAAAAAAATCTTCTTTTACTGGATAAGCCAATTCTCCGAAATAATCATATTTTGTTCCCATGTCTAAAGCTTTTCCATCGGCTGTAGCAATGGTTAAATCTACCGCACTTCCATAGTTGTGAATAGAACCTTCGGCTGGATTTGCCACATATTTTGCACGTTCTTTAGGCGGATATTGGCTCAGAGTATTCCAAAGTACTTTTTGAATACTTAATGGGCGACCGCCGTCATACACCAAAAGTCTGTAATTGGGATTTTTTTGTTGGAGTAAAGCATTCGCTTTTTTTAGCATTTGCGCTGGACGTTTCTGCATAAAACAATTGGTAATACAGCCATAAACGTCTTTCCCAACAAAATTATCAGTCGTTGAATATTTCAGTTCTACCAAAATAGAAGAATCAATTTCTTTAACATTGACTAATCCTTGTTGAATCATCTTCTTTTCGTATTCACAAGTTGATGGAGTTTGTGGCTTTGAAGATTTCTTTTTTTCTTCATTTTCAAAGTTTTCATGCTTGGCTACAAAACTAGAAGTAGCTAGTGAAAAAAGTAAGAGGCTAAAAATATGTTTTCTCATATTGTTGATGTTCATTGGAGAATAAAATATAAATTTAAGGGTGAATTTCTTTGAATAATGTAAATAAAGCCATTTTTCGCTTTTAATACTGCTATTTTCTAAATGTTAGAGCAATTCGCCAATCGATTCAAATTTTAAATTGAGATTATCAAACCAATTAAACATGGCCTTAAATTACCTCTGGATTGCCTTTTTTATTGTCGCTTTTATCGTTGCATTAATCAAACTTATTTTTACGGGTGATACCGAAATATTCAAATTAATCATTGATGGAATGTTTGATTCTTCCGAAGTAGCGGTGATGAAAATCGCATTGCCTTTGGCTGGCGTGATGACTTTCTTCATGGGTTTGTTAAATGTTGGCGAACGTGCAGGAGCAATCAATTTTTTGGCTCGTTTGGTTGGTCCTTTTTTCAATCGTTTATTTCCTGAAATTCCTAAAAATCACCCAGCAAATGGACAAATGATTATGAATTTTTCTGCCAATATGTTGGGTTTGGACAATGCGGCAACACCTTTCGGACTGAAAGCGATGCAAAGTTTACAAGAACTGAATCCGAGTAAGGATGTTGCCTCTAATGCACAAATTATGTTTATGGTTTTGCACAGTGCTGGCCCCGTTTTGATTCCCTTGAGTATTATGGCTCAACGTTCGATTTATGGTGCGGCAGATCCTTCTGATATTTTTATTCCTTGTTTAATAGCTACTTATGTGGCTACGGTTACGGGTTTGCTTTTTGTAGCGATTCGCCAGAGAATCAATTTGTTTGACAAAGTAATACTTTCTTGGTTAGGTGGCATTTCGCTATTCATCGGTTTGGTACTTTGGTATTTTTCAAGTATTCCGAAAGAACAAATTGAAGTAGTTTCAAAAATAGCTTCAAATGTGATTTTATTTACATTTATCATTTCATTTTTATTGGGTGCTTTGCGTAAAAAAGTAGATGTTTTTAGTGCTTTTATTGAAGGAGCAAAAGGAGGTTTTGAGACTTCTGTGAAAATTATTCCCTACTTGGTAGCCATGTTGGTGGCGATTGGTGCTTTGCGAAATTCTGGTGCTTTAACTTGGGTTGTTGACGGAATGAAATTTGCTTTTTCTTTAACGGGAATGAACACCGATTTTACGGACGCTTTGCCAACGGCTTTGATGCACCCTTTGAGTGGTGGAGGTTCAAGAGCAATGATGATTGATACCATGAAAACCTTCGGTGCAGATTCTTTTGCGGGACGCTTGTCATGTGTTTTTCAAGGTTCTTCGGATACCATTTTTTATGTTTTAGCCTTGTACTTTGGCTCAGTGAATATCAGAAATACACGCTACACACTTTGGGCAGGTTTAACAGCCGATTTAGTCAGTGTGATTACTGCCATTTGGGTGAGCTATATTTTCTTTCATTAGGCTGTTGTTGGCTTTCAGAAGTCGGCTATCGGATGTTGGATTTGTGTTGCTTTAAGGTTTAGAAACGCCAATTTTGATTGAACAACAAGCGAAAAAATGATAAAACTGATTTTAAAACTAAACGAGTAGCGGCAATCCCTTGCGGTTGCCTCTCTCGAAACGGCAACCGCAAGGGATTGCCGCTACTTCAGTTATTGATTACCAACTGAATCTTTTGTGCTGTATTTCAAAAATCAGTTTTTTGAAATACAGCATCTTGCGTCTAAAATCTTGTATCTTGTTTCTTATGTCCTAAAGTCTTCAAATCTATGAAAATGCTAAAGCTCTACTTCTACACAATCCTACATTTACGTCCGAAGCAAATATTTTATCAATTGTATTATCGGACAAAACGCTTGGTTAGAAAAATACTTCGCTGGCAATATCCCAAAACGATTGAAGCGAGAAGTTTTAGTTTACATTTACAAGTATCAATTCCTGCTAAAAAGACTTATTTCCCAATCGAAAAACGTTTCGTTTTTCTGAATCAATCCAAGAATTTTAAAGAAGCTATCGACTGGAATGATGAAAAATCTTTCGGAAAATTATGGGCTTATCAGTTGAATTATTTTGACTTTCTGCATCAAAAAGACCTATCTAAAGAAGAAGGCTTGATTTTAATAAATTCATTTATCAACACTTCAAACCTCAGCACAGGTTTAGAATCTTATCCGATTTCTTTGAGAGGCATTAATTGGATGAAATTTTTGACTTATCATCAAATCCAACAACCAGAAATAGATGCCGTTTTGGTGGCTCATTACTGTATTTTAAGCAAGAATCTGGAATATCACATTTTAGGAAATCACTTACTCGAAAATGCTTTTTCTTTACTTTTCGCAGCTTATTATTTTAGAGATAAATACTTTCTGAAAATTGCCACCAAGCTTTTGGAAGATGAATTAAAAGAACAGATTTTAGCCGATGGCGGACATTTTGAATTATCGCCCATGTATCATCAAATCGTACTCTTTCGTTTGCTCGACTGTTTGAACTTGGTGAAGAATAATCCTGATTTTGGCGAGCACTCAATAAATGAAATGTTGAAGACTTACGCTCAAAAAATGGTAGGGTTTTTAGCTGAAATTACTTTTGAAAATGGCGATATTCCTTTGGTAAATGATTCCGCACAAAATTTTGCACCCAATACTGCTGAACTTTTAGCGTATGCCAAAAGCTTGAGTTTATTGCCAAAACCTACTAAAATTAAAGAAAGCGGTTATCGAAAATTTCAGAAAAAAGCTTACGAATTGTTTGTTGATGTAGCTGAAATTTCTCCAAAGTATTTATCTGCACACGCTCATTCAGATACGCTCAATTTTGTTTTGCACATTCGTGGAAAGCCTTTTATTGTGGACACTGGTACTTCTACTTATCAGTTTGCTGAAAGGCGACAGCAGGAACGTTCGACTGCGGCACATAATACCGTTCAAATTGGGGATTTTGAACAATCAGAAATTTGGAGTATTTTTAGAGTAGCGAGGCGAGCGAAACCAAAGATTTTATCAGAATCGGCAAATCATATTTCGGCTTCGCACAACGGCTATCAGCGTTTGGGAATTGTTCATCAAAGAGATTTTTGGATAGAAGAACAGCAAATTTCTATTCATGATACAATACTTGGGAATGAGAATTTTCCAGCAAAAGCATTTTTACACTTTTACCCCAACATCGAAATTAAGCTTAGTGGAAATACAATTTTAACCGATTTTGCCACAATTACTTTTGCTAAAAACCTTGAAATTACGCTTACGGATTATTTATTAGCCGAAGAATTTAATGTACTCAAACCAGCCCAATTAGCGATTATACACTTTCAAAATGAATTAACTACAACAATTAAATTCCATGAAGCTTATGAAAATCCTCGTCCTAAGTTTTAATTTTCAGCCAGATTTATGTGCAGGTTCATTCAGAAGTACAGCTTTGGTAAAAGCACTTCAAACGAAAATTGCTTCTACCGATTCAATAGAAGTACTCACCACTACGCCAAATCGCTATCACAGTTTCAGCAATCAAGCCCCAGTTTTTGAGCAAAAGGATAATTTAATCATTCGTAGAATTCCTTTGCCAGCACATAAAAACAGTATTTTCGGACAAATTTTCGCCTTTATATTTTACGCAAAATCGGTGCTGAAATATACTAAAAAGTATGATTACACTTTGATTTACGCTTCTTCGTCTCGACTTTTCACGGCTTTACTCGGAGCGATAATTGCTCGCCGAAAACCAACTTTACTTTTTCTTGACATCAGAGACATTTTTTCAGAAGCAGTTTTAGAAGCTTTTCAAAATCCTTTTCTCAAATTTTTGATGAAAGTATTTCTTGTGCCAATCTTGAAAATGATTGAACAATTTAGCGTCAATACCGCTCAACATCTCAATCTTGTTTCAGAAGCTTTTGCCGATAATTTTAAGTACTTCAAGGGAAATATTAGTTATTTCACCAATGGCATTGATGAAGTATTTTTAAAGCATAATTTTCAGCATACTACACAGAATCTGCCCCAAATAATTACTTATGCAGGAAATATTGGCAATGGACAAGGTTTGGAGAAAATTATTCCAGAAGTAGCGAAGGTTTTAGAGGGAAAGTACATTTTCAACATCATTGGCGATGGAAATACCCAAAAAATGTTGGCAGAAAAACTAAGTATTCTGGATGTAAAAAATGTGAATCTATTTACGCCAGTCAGTCAGGAAGAGTTGATTGATTTTTATCAGAAAAGCGATTACTTATTTTTACACCTGAACGATGCCCAAGCTTTTGAAAAAGTATTGCCTTCCAAGATTTTTGAATATGCAGCGACCAACAAAACCATTATTGCAGGCGTAAATGGTTTTGCAAGAAATTTCATCGAAAAAAATGTAGCAAACGTTATTCTCTTCAAGCCTTGCGATGCAGAAAATTTAGTTGAAAAATTAAAAAATCACCATTTTTCAACAGTAAATCGAAGTGATTTTATCGAAAAATTTAGTCGAAAAACGATTATGGACGAAATGGCAAAAATCATTTTAGCAATGATTCATTCGCCTAACATTGAAAAAAATGTAGTATAAGCTTACCTTTATGTTTTAATTCAAAAAAATCATTAATTTTTCATTTAGAATTAATGAAACGACGATAGCATTTTTAAAATTGAAGCTCATTTTGGATATACAAGCAACAAAAATCGCAATTATTGGCCTTGGTTATGTAGGCTTACCTTTAGCAGTAGAATTTGGAAAAAAGTACCAAGTTTTGGGTTTCGATATTAATCAAACAAGAGTAAACGAGTTAAATGCTGGTCACGACCGCACGCACGAAGTAGCATCGTCGCAGTTGAAAGCTTCTGAAAAACTTACTTTTTCGGCTTCACCTGAAATGTTGAGTACTTGCAATGTGTTTATTGTAACTGTGCCAACGCCGATTGATAAATACAAAAAGCCAGACTTAATTCCTTTGCTTTCGGCAAGTAAAACAGTCGGAAAAGTATTGAAGAAAAACGACATCGTGATTTATGAATCAACAGTTTATCCGGGTTGTACAGAAGAAGATTGCGTACCCGTTTTGGAAAGAGAAAGTGGACTGAAATTCAATGAAGATTTCTTCTGTGGTTATTCGCCAGAGCGTATCAATCCTGGCGATAAAATCAATACTTTAACTAAAATCAGAAAAGTAACTTCTGGCTCAACAGAAGAAATTGCTGAGTTTGTTGACCAACTTTATGGCTCAATCATCGAAGCAGGAACTTACAAAGCTTCGTCGTTGAAAGTTGCGGAAGCCAGCAAAGCCATTGAAAATGCTCAACGAGATGTGAATATTTCGTTCGTCAATGAATTGTCATTGATTTTTGATAAAATGGGTATTGATACTTCCGAAGTATTAGAAGCTGCTGGTACAAAATGGAATTTCTTGAAATTTAAACCAGGTTTAGTTGGCGGACATTGTATCGGCGTTGACCCTTATTATTTGTTGCATAAATCTGAAAGTTTGGGTTATTATCCACAAGTAATTCTTTCGGGAAGACGAGTAAACGATAACATGGGAATTTTTGTGGGCGGAAAACTCATTAAATTATTGATTAAAAAAGGGCATAAAATTGAAGGAAGTAAAGTCCTGATTTTGGGAATTACTTTCAAAGAAAATTGTCCTGATATTCGTAATTCAAGAGTAATTGATGTGTATCAAGAATTAAAAGAATTTGGTGTACAAATCGACGTTCATGACCCATGGGCAGACAAAAAAGAAGTACATGAAGAGTACGGAATTTCGCTTTTGGATTCAATCACTGAAAAGTATGATGGAATTTTATTAGCAGTTTCACACGATGAATATAAAAATTTAGATTTGGAACAACTGAAAAATCCAGATGCTGTAGTTTATGACATTAAATCTTTATGGCAAAAAGATTTAGTGGATGCAAGGCTATAAAAATTTTTGTTTTTCAGTTTACTATTCAATCAGGTACAAAAAAGAGATAAGCAATTTGCTTGTCTCTTTTTTTGTGCCTAATTGTTAGATAGTTATAAAAAAAATATGCCTATTTTTTGAAATCGTTTTTATTTTTTTACTACTTTAGAATATTGATAAACCTACGTTTTACTGCCTAATCTACCCTTAGCATGAGAAAGATTCTTATCACAGGAGGAGCAGGTTTTATACCAAGCTCTTTGGCCGACAGGCTTTTGCAGGATGAGCAAAATTTTATAATTGCTCTCGACAATTTTTCTACTGGGAATGAGCGAAATCTTCCCCAAAAACCGCCTTCCAATTACCAATTTCTGAAATGTGATGTCAATGATTATGGAAGTCTTTCAGAGATAATGAATCAATTTGATTTTGATTATATTTTCCATTATGCCGCCATTGTTGGTGTTCAAAGAACACTTGAAAACCCTTCGAGTGTTTTAGGAGATATTGAAGGAACTAAGAATATTCTGAGTTTAGCGAAAGACAAAAATGTAAAGCGTATTTTCTTTGCTTCGTCTTCGGAAGTATATGGAGAATCTAAAGAGTATCCCCAACATGAAGAATTAACGCCTTTGAATGGGAAATTACCTTATGCGGCAGTCAAGAAAGTTGGAGAAACGATTATTGAGTCTTTCAAATTTACTTTTGATTTAGATTATACCATTTTCAGATTTTTCAATACTTATGGTGCTAAACAGAATCATGATTTTGTGGTTTCAAGGTTTTTGAATTTAGCCTTGAAAAATGAACCGATTACAATTTATGGAGATGGCTCTCAGACCCGAACGTTTTGCTATATCGACGATAATATTGAAGTAACGCATAAAATATTCAACGAAAATCTGGCATTAAATCAAGTAATTAACCTCGGTTCTGAAATTGAAATCAGTATTTTATCCTTGGCAGAAAAGATTATTACGCTTACTGACTCACATTCATCCATTGTGCATTTGCCTGCGCTGGAAAAAGGCGATATGGCTAGAAGAAAACCTGATAATACTAAAATGAAACAAATTTTAGGAAGAGAATTAATCTCTTTGGAAGAAGGTCTCAAACGTATTATAAATCTATAAATCCATACCTCTAAAATTTACCTCTATGAACACTAGCTACGAACCATTGATTGTATTAGGAGTCTTTTTCCTGATTTTTTCATTAGTATTGAATAATACTTTGTTGAAATATCTTAAATTTCAAGCCCCTCAAAAATCAAAACTTCAAATACGCTGGAATATTTCCAAGAAACCAACACTTGGTGGAATTTCATTTTACATTGTGTTTTTGATTGCATTCGTGTACTCAAGCCATCCGACGATTTCACTTTTAGTTCCGCTGAGTATTGCCTTTGGTTTTGGCTTGATTGATGATTATTTTGTTCTTTCACCTTTCTTCAAATTACTTGGACAATCTTCAGTGGCTTTATTAATTGGCAATGAACACACAATTCATTTGGTTGAAAGCAATGTTGTGAATACTGTTTTTACTTTTTTCTGGATCATTGGTTTGATGAACGCCATTAATATGCTTGATAATATGGATGGTATTTTGGCTTCAACGGTTTTGATAATATTGTTGATTGCTTTAATAATACGACCTGAAGAATCGAGTTTAGAGCTAAATTTTTACATAGCTTGTATCATGGGGGGATTGATTAGCTTTTTATTTTTCAATTGGCAACCTGCTAAAATGTATATGGGCGATTCAGGAAGCCAGTTTTTAGGAGCATTTTTGGCTTGGATAAGTATTCAATACTTTTGGAATTTTAGAGAAATGGGAGTAGAAGGTTTACAAGGAAAACAGTTTTTAGTACCAATTTTGTCTTTTATTATTCCTTTGATTGATACTTCAACCGTTATTTTTTTTAGAATGCAGCAAGGCATTTCACCATTTGTTGGAGGGAAAGACCACCTTACTCATCATTTGGTTTATGCGGGTTTTTCAGAACGCCAAACAGTTGTGCTGTTAAGTATGATTTCTTTACTTTCAGGAATGATTATCTTTTTTATGGAAGATATTGTCAGAACGAATCACTGGAGAAATATGTGTTCGATAATTGTGCTAATTTATATCTTGTTGGTTTGGTTATTTTTGCAGATAATGTATGAAAAAGGAGGAAAAAAAGTTTTATCTTGAAAATTTCTAACTAACTATAAACTAAAAGAGCTTGTCTTCATCATGAAAACAAGCTCTTTTTATTTATGTGGATAAAACTAAAGCACCGTGCGGATTTTTAATTCATCCATTTGTTTTTGGTCGATTGTTGAAGGTGAATCAATCATAATATCACGTCCTGAGTTGTTTTTCGGGAAGGCAATGAAATCACGGATTGAATCTGAACCACCGAATAATGAACAAAGACGGTCGAAACCGAATGCCAAACCTCCGTGTGGTGGCGCTCCATATTCAAAAGCATCCATCAAGAAACCAAATTGATGTTTTGCTTCTTCGTCCGAGAATCCAAGTACTTCAAACATTTTAGCTTGTAGTTCTTTTTGGAAAATACGAATTGAACCACCGCCTACTTCAACGCCATTGATTACTAAATCGTAAGCGTTTGCACGAATTTTGCCTAGCTCTCCAGTTGCTAAATATTGTAAATCTTCTGGTTTCGGACTTGTGAATGGGTGGTGCATCGCAAACCAACGGTTTTCTTCTTCGCCGTACTCCAATAGAGGGAAGTCGATAACCCAATGTGCTGCATACTTTTTAGGGTCACGCAAACCTAAACGATTACCCATTTCAAGGCGTAATTCGTTTAATTGTTTACGTACCTTATCGCCTATTCCCGGAAGAATCAAGATTAAATCTCCTTTTTCTGCTCCGAAAGCCTCTGCCCATTTCTTTAAATCTTCTTCTGAATAGAATTTATCTACAGATGACTTCAAACTTCCATCGGCATTGTAACGAAGGTAAATCAAACCTTTTGCACCAATTTGTGGACGTTTCACGAAATCAGTCAATTCGTCCACTTGCTTACGAGTATATTCTGCACAGCCTTTTGCATTGATACCCACTACTGTATCTACTGAATCGAAAACAACGAAATCTTTTCCAGAAGTTAAGTCAACTTCTTCGCTTTTCAATTCTACAAACTTCATATCAAAACGAATATCTGGTTTGTCAGAACCGTAATATTTCATGGCGTGTGCGTAAGTCATACGTGATACCTCGCCCAATTCCATATTTTTTACGTTCAAGAATAAATGACGAATCAAACCTTCAAACATATTCAATACATCTTCTTGTTCGATAAACGACATTTCGCAGTCAATCTGAGTAAATTCAGGCTGACGGTCAGCACGTAAATCTTCGTCACGAAAACATTTTACAATTTGGTAGTAACGGTCGAAACCAGAAACCATCAATAATTGCTTGAATGTTTGTGGAGACTGCGGTAAAGCATAAAATTCGCCCGGATTCATTCTTGAAGGCACAACAAAATCTCTTGCTCCTTCAGGGGTTGATTTAATCAACACTGGCGTTTCTACTTCTATAAAATCTTGTCTGTCAAGGTAATCTCTTGTAAAACGAGCTACTTGGTGACGTAACTGTAAGTTGGCTCTTACAGGATTACGACGTAAGTCTAAGTAACGATACTTCATGCGAATATCATCGCCGCCGTCTGTATCATCTTCTATCAAGAATGGAGGTAATTTTGCTGGATTCAATACTTCCAAAGAAGTAACTTTTACTTCAACATCTCCAGTAGGAATTTTATCATTTTTAGAAAGACGTTCAACTACTGTACCCGTCGCAGCAATCACATATTCACGACCGAAAGTACGAGCCAAATCCAATACTTCTTTAGGCGTTTTGCCTTCTTCAAGCATCAACTGCGTAATTCCGTAGCGGTCACGGAGGTCAATCCAAATCATACCGCCTTTATCACGAGTTTTTTGTACCCATCCACAGAGGGTAACCGTTTGGTTTACATTTGTTAGGCGGAGTTCGCCATTATTGTGTGTTCTGAGCATAAAGAATGTATATCCTGCCACAGGCTTTTGTTGCAAAAATCAATAGGAATTTTCCAATTCCAGAAAGGCAGAAACTTGTGGTAAGTTTTTAATTTTTGCAAAATTACAGAAATTAGACGTTTTGAAAACTATTTGACTGGTTTAAAGATTGGTAATTATATAAAGATTAGTAAAATTGATTGAAGAAAATAAATATTTATAGGCACGATTTGGAAAATCGTGGTACAGATTTATGAAAAAAGTAGCAATCATCGGTGCAGGTATTGGGGGAATTTCAACAGCCATTCGTTTGGCTCATAAAGGTTTTGAAGTATCAGTTTTTGAGGAAAATACTTATGCAGGAGGTAAATTAAGCAGTTTTAACTTGAATGGCTATCGTTTTGATGCGGGTCCATCGCTTTTTACTTTACCCAATTTAGTAGAAGAACTTTTTGAATTAGTCGGTAAAAATCCAAAGGAATATTTCGAGTACATAAAGTTGCCAGATATTTGTCATTATTTTTGGGAAGATGCTACAAAACTTACTGCTTGGGCTGAAAATGAACGCTTTGCCAAAGAGGTAGAAGAAATTACGGGCGAGCCAGCCCAGAAAATCCTCAATTTTTTGAAAGACAGCGCTTTTAAATATGAAGTACTCGACGGACTTTTTTTACAAGATTCTTTGCACAAATTTTCTACTTGGACGTCCGCCAAAGCCCTAAAAGGATATTTGAATTTACCCAAACTCGGTATTTTTGGAACGATGAACGAAGCCAACGAAAAACTGTTTAAAAACCCGAAAATCGTTCAACTCTTCAATCGTTACGCTACTTATAATGGTTCAGACCCTTACCAAACGCCTGCTACTTTGAATATTATTCCACATTTGGAGTATAATATCGGTGCATTTTTCCCGAAAAAAGGCATGGTTTCTATTACCAATTCTTTAGTGAAATTGGCGGAAGATTTGGGCGTACAGTTTTTCTATGAAAATAAAGTAGAAGAAATTTTGGTAGAAAAAGATAAAGTTTCGGGGATTCGTTACAGTAATATTTCGGAGAAAAGTATCAGCAAAGCATTTGATGTGGTAGTTTCCAACATGGACGTAACGCCTACTTATCGGAAATTGATGCCCAATCAAAAACATCCAGACCGTTTGCTGAATCAACCTAAAAGTAGTTCGGGCGTGATTTTTTATTGGGGAATCAAAAAACAATTTGCCGAATTAGGTTTGCATAATATTTTCTTTAGTGATGATTATCAGAAAGAATTTAACACAATGTTTCAAGAAAAAACCATCAGCAACGACCCAACGGTATATATCAACATTACTTCAAAACTAAAACCAGACGACGCTCCCAAAGGCTGTGAAAACTGGTTTGTACTCATCAATGCACCAGCGAACGAAGGACAAAATTGGGATAAAATCATAGCGAATACTCGCCAAAATGTGGTTCAAAAAGTATCAAGAATGTTAGGCGAAAACATTGCAGATTTGATTGAATGCGAAGAAATCCTCGACCCACGCACGATTGAATCAAAAACTTCGTCGGCACAAGGAGCTTTGTATGGTAATTCGTCGAATAATCGTTATGCCGCATTTTTGCGTCATGCTAATTTTTCGTCTAAAATTAAGAACTTGTACTTTGTAGGTGGAAGCGTACATCCGGGCGGAGGAATCCCTTTGGCGATTTCTTCGGCAAAAATTGCCTGTAAATATATTGAGATTTAAATAATAAGACGAAACCTTAGGGGTTTTTAGGCGATGGCTTGTCTAGCTAAAAAACTAAATATTACAACGATGAAACAACTAATCGCTCTACTGATTTTAGTGAATGTTTGTGGGAAAGTTTCGGCTCAAAATGTATTTACAAAAGTACCGACTTTAGCGCATACGCATGAAGTGGATATTTTCTTCTTGCATGAATTGCCCATCAAAGAACCTTATTTCAAAACACAAATGATTGAAACCGATGGGAATGATTATAACGATGCCATCGTTCAAATCAAGCAAAAAGCCCAATTGGTTGGTGCGGATGCTGTGATTATCATGAATTATGACAGAGGTCATTTAATAGGAATAGGAGCGAAGTATAAGAAAAATATGGCAACCTTAGATTCTACAGTGGCTTTTTTAAAGACTATCCGCATCATTCCAATCAACAATAATAAAGGCAGTGGCGATGTACAATTTGATATTGATGGTAGCTTAAAACCTAATCAAAGTAGAGAATTAGTTACTTATTTTGAAGACAATATCTTGAATTACGATTTTGATTTTTTGATAAAAGATAAATCATCTCGTTGGCAAGAAAGTCCCGATATTTTTAATCGAATAGAAAGGCGCAAATTAAAAAGTAATGAAGGAGTGACTATCAAAAAAATACACTTGAATTATGCCTCTGATTCAGATAAAATTCCCAAGTTTTTAGAAGTAGATGATATTAATAATAGTTCAGTTTCGTCTTCGATGTGGCATACCGAAAAGCTTTTTCCCATTTATAACAGTACTGGAAAATTGACGGAACTTAAAGTGTATTGGAAAAATGCGTTGGTACGTCGCCAACAATTATTTTATGATGCCAAAAACCGTTTAATCATGTCAGATTGGGTGAAATTTGAAAATCAAAGGCCTGTTCCTTTCCTTAGAGTGGAATATGAATATTATAAAAATGCGGATTTGAAATTGTAATCTTGCGTACTTTCGTAAAGTTTTAGAACTTTGCCTTATTAAATTTAAAATTTTACGAATTACATACAAAGATGCTTCAAAGAATTCAAACCTTATTATTACTTGTTGTTGCAGTGGCAATGGCTGCAGTAACAGCTTCATTACCTATTTGGGAAAAAAGTAGTGCTACTTTAAATGAAAAAGTACGTCTTACAGCTTTTAATCTTGAACATTCAAAAGGAGATGCTATTGTAAGTAATAACAGTACAGCTGTTATTGGTATTTTAGGAATTATCGTTGTTTGTATTGCAATTTTTTCAATTACACAATACAAAAAAAGAGTTTTACAAATGACTTTAGGGTTAATCAACTCAGTATTGATTGCAATAAGTTTAGGTATTTGTTTTTATCAAGTATTCAAAGTGGGCGTACCCATGTTTGAACCAGAAGTGCAAGGGAATTATGGTGCAGGATTTGCCGCCGCAGTTGTTGCGATGTTAGCCAACATGATTGCAAACCGTTTTATCCGTAGAGATGAAATGCTAGTAAAATCTTCAGACAGAATGAGATAGTGCTATTGACTTTCGAAATTAGGCATTAAAAAAGGCTTACAAAGAAATAAATCTTTTGTAAGCCTTTTTCTTTTCTGCAGTCAGCTTTTTGGGTAATATATTTCAATAATTAATATTTTATCTTAAATAAGTCTTTGTATAGTTTTGTGAAAATACGATTGAAGAGTTTTGTGTCATAAAATGGAATGAATTTCCAATAACCTTTATAATTCACAGCCCAACGTAGGAAACCTTTCAGGTCTTTATATTTCATACAACGCCTAATATCTCTGTCAAAAATAGCGATTTCAGTTCTTGCGTTAAGTGGTGTTGTTTCTGAAAAATCACCAATGATTTTCCCACTTATAATTTGCCTTATACCATCTGCTATATCTTTTCCTGTAAATTTAGAATAAGGCATCCAAGAGTTAGAACGTAAATCTGTTTCTATTAAATAAAATAGATTTCTTCCTTTGTGATAAATATATTGAATACTCCCAAAGCCACTTATCCCGAAAGACTCCCCCAGTTTTTTTAATTCTTTTGCTAAAGCAGCATCTTGATAATAAGTTCTACGAGTAGTAAATGAAAACTTTCCACCCATATAAGATAAAATAGTAGCACAATTGTAACTTACTAATTGCCCTTCATAAAAAAGAGCTTCAACACCGATGTCATCGCCTTCAATAAATTCTTGTAGAACAAGATTTTTTTTATTTAATACTTTATCCAAACAAGGTTGGAAATCATTAATATTTGCACAATGCTGAATTCCTAAGCCAGAAAAACTAAAATCTTCCTTTAATAAAATTGGGAAATGAAGGTTTTTAGCAATATCATCCAAGCTAATGTCTTCAGTATAATTGATAAATCTTGGAGTCGTAATGTTATATCTTGAACAAGCTCTAGACATGCCAATTTTTGAAGATAGAACCTCTCTATTTTCAATTTTAGTGATAGGTAAAAGCTTTTCAAAAAGGAGTGGGTCGTCTCCAATAAAGTTATTCATCAACTTTAAAGTAAATTCATCAAGGAGCAGAATCCAGTTATATTTATCTGGATTTTTTTTTACATAATCGGCTAATTCATATTTAAAGCTCTCTTCTTCTTCAGAGGCTTCAATCCAATTATCATGAAACTTATTACTTTTGAGCCAAGATTTTTCTGAACAAAAAATATCTACAGTGCAACCAGCTCTTTTGAAAATAGAAGGAATCTCCGCCGTTGAGTCGAAAAAATGTCCAACAGAAACAAGTAGTACTTTATACATAAAAATAGCTTAGTATAGGATTTATAAGTTGTTAAGCAATGTTGTTGTTTTCCAGTATTGATAAATGATAATGTGCTAAACCAGAATTAAACATCAAAATATAGCTGTGAATTAAGCAATATTGAAGGTTATATTACTTAATCGTCTCGACAAATGTTGTGATTCCATTAATTATGCTGATGTAATATAAAAAAGCATAATTTTTAAAAATAATAAAATCAAAACTTGATAACCCAATTACTAAGAGGAACAACGAGATATTGATTTTGAGGAGTGTTTAGATTTTAAATTTACTATTTTAAATAGAAAATCATTTATTTTTTTGAAGAGAATTTCAATTTAGGATAAATCCTGTTCTAAAAAAATGAATACATTTCTTTAGAACAGGATTTGTTAAAAATTATAATTACTTGATTAAAGCAATTTTATGGGTCTCTACTTTTCCATCTTTTAAACTAATAGAAAGTAAATAACTTCCCGAAGGAAGATTTTTAATGTTAATTCCATTCGTCGAAACAGAATTTGTTTCAAGTACAGTAATACCACTGATACTTTGTAGCTTTAAATTACTAATATTATTTAAATTCCTCGCTGAAATGTATAGAATATCAGGCGTTGGATTGGGATAAACTACTGTTGAGCTTACACTTTCATCGGTCTTGTTATTATCAGTAGTTATATCGTCTTTAGAAAAAGGAATACCATTACGAGTAGTACTAAGTGGGTGGATTTGATTATTATTAGCTATTACTTCTTGCCCAGGAATAACAAAAATAGGAGTTTCTGTTACCGTTAAATGGAAATTATTTGTGCTATCAGCAACACTTAGGCTATCCATTTTGTCGCTTCCAGCTTTTGGATAATAGATTTTAATATCATTGATGTTGCTTAAAGTTAAAGTATAATTACCTGTTCTACCTACTTCATCAGGAATCATTAAAGCATAAGCTGATTTACCGTTTAATTCATATCTATCTACCAAAGGGTCTTGTGAAATAGTTTCTTTATAAACGTAATTTCCAATTAGGTTCTTAGTTTGATATAAATAATCAGCAATCGGACGGCGTTGTCTTAATGAATCTATTAAACCAGAAGAAGCAAATTGAGTAGGATTATAAGGATTTGAATCATACTGCATGTAGAAAAAGCTTCTTTCTAAACCTAAACGATTATACATTAATGCTGAACGAAGTCCCCAATCAGCTTGAGTCATGATTGCTGATTTACTGCCTATTGGAATAGCTTTTAATGGGCTACCTTGATTTAAATCAAAGCCTAACTCTGTAATCCAAACTGGCATATCATAAGCTTGGTCATGGGCTAATTGTACAAACTCTTTGGCAATATTTAAAGCAGCAGAAACTTCAGGAGCAGCGGCTCTAGTTGAAGAACCACTTTGTGAAGAATTAGCATTGTCTGAATATAAGTGATAGTTGATAACATCCCAACACAAATTAACCTTACCATCAGGTTTATATCCTCTGAATTCTTTACACCAATCAATCATTCCTTGTACATAGTCAGGGTCTGCAGAAGCTAAACCCGCCATGACCACTTTAATGTTAGGGTCAGCATTTTTTGCACCTATTCCTGCACCCATTGTATTTTTATGTCCATCATAAAAAGCAGATAGATTGGCAGCATATTCACGAGCAGTCTGATAGCCTTTTCTACCTTTCCACCATTTATCTCTTTCGTTACCACATTCAATATACTTAACGAGATTCATTCCAATTTTCAATTCATTAGGTCTATCCCCCGTCCATCGTGGTTGATTAAAAACGCTCAATAATGTAGGATCCACATTTGCATTACTTCCATATCTAGCAACATATTGGAAAGCCATCTGAGCTTGGTCTCTGTAGGCATTTGGGTCAGAATAAGCGTATCCATATCTAGCAGGGATAATTTCACTATCGTGATAGGTAGAATCAGGATACGTATTATAAAACCATTTAGGAACACCTTGTAAGCATGGAAGAATTTCTATCCCTTCGGTTTTACAGCGTTCATAAATGACATCATAATTCCATCCTCCGTTATAACATGGGTTATAAGTATAGACATTTTCAAAGTGTTCTACCTTTTCCCAATCCATGTATTGGCGAAAGCCAGTAAATGCTTTAAATGCAGGCATTTTATTTTCATCAATTAAAGAAGCATTTGATGACTTTAAGAAATTCCATTCAAATGAATTGATACCAAAAGCATCTTTCATTTTTATGCTTTTAAGCGGTGGGTTAGTTTGGGCTACTGTACTTGCTGTATAAGTACCATATAATTCCATTTCTCTAGGATATCCATCATAACAATTGATGAGTAAATACCTGAAGTTAGCTGTAGGAGGATTTGAAAGTACAAAATTATTAACATCACTTGGGTTGGGACCGACCCATTGATTATAAGACTCTCCTGTAAATGTAGCGATGAGTACTCGTTGCCATTGGTCAGTAATACCATATAACTTAAATGGCGTATTAGTCATTGTGCCAGAACCATCATAAAACTTTACACTTTGAATATTAATTACTTCTCCCTCCTTTAAAGGATAATAAGAATCGTAATTACTTAACATTTTACTCCATCCTGTAAAAACCTCATTTTGTATATTTCCATCAAATAGGCCTTCTAATCCATTTCCTACATGATTTAATTGATACCATCTTTTAGGTGTAATAGGAATTTTAGTGCCTACTATTGTTGGACCAGTTGGTGTGGTAGGAGTTGTTGGCGGGCTTGAAACAGTTGCTTTGGCTGCTCCGTTGATAGGGTTCCCATAAATTTTGATTTTTTGAGGAATATTATTTCCATATTTATGAATAATAATTGCATCAGCTATAATTGGACTTGTTAAATTTAAGTCAACGAATGAATTATATGATGAGCCGTCAAATAAACCTAAATATGTTTTTGTAGTATCATTTAAAGCATAAATTAAGGCAGGTTTATCGGTAAAAACACCTGTATAATCAAAAAAAGAAAGTTTTGATATAGTACTCTTAAATTCAAGAGTCAGTTTTACATCAACCCAAGTATGATTATTTCCCCAAGCACTTCCTACTAATACATTTAAACTATCTGAAAACCACGGAGTATAATCTTGACCTGTATTTTGGCTAGGAGTAATGGCAAAGAATCTTACACGATTCAATGACGAACTATTGGGTGTTGGGTCACCGAATACTTTGATTTTCTGAGGAATATTATTGCCATATTTCTTGACGACGATAGCGTCGGCAATAATAGGATTGGTTAAGTTCAAATCAACATAAGCATTGTAAGTAGAACCGTCAAATAAACCAAGATATGTTAAAGTCGTATCTTTCAAAGCATAGATATAAGCTGGTTTATCCGTAAAAACACCCGTATAATCATAAAACGAAAGTTTTGAAATAGTACTTCGATTTTCAAAAGTTAGCCTAACATCAACCCATTTGAGATTATTACCCCAAGCATTTTTTACCAGAGTATCAAGGTTGTCAGTTAACCAAGGAGAGTAGTCTTGTCCAGTATTTTCGAAAGGATTTATTGAGATGAATTTTACTCGATTGGTACTTTGTGCTAGTCCAGAATTCATAACACAAATTAGTGTTAAACAGAGTAATAGAATTTTTTTCATTTTGATAGAATATAATAAAAGCGTGAAAAGTGTAAATTGTTATATGTAGATTCAAATATAATATATTTATCATTTATCACTTTTATTGCGCTTGAAAATTAACATTTATTTATTTAGCAAAATGTTGAGTGCAGAAAAAGGCTAATTATTCTAATTAAATAAGTTAGATTGAAATGATATTTGGAAGACTATTTTATCCTTATTGATAGCAGAGAGCTTACCCAACATATAATTTATTTATAGTTGGCTACAATAAATTTGGAAAAGGAATTTGGAAGATTGGTAATTGACATCCAGTATCCTCTAGCCAATACAATTCGAAGTTCGGCTTTAAAGAGGATACAAGATTTAAAAATGATGAAAAAATACTGTTGAAGCTTTTGAATTACTTAATATTTGTTGCTCTAAACCAAACCCTCTTTCAATAAATCATGAATGTGTACAAAACCTAATGGTTTGTCATCTTCTACCACAACTAACTGAGTAATGCTTTTTTCTTGCATTAACTGTAATGCTTCTACAGCAAAAGCATCGGGATGTATTGATTTGGGTGAAACAGTCATAATGTCTTTAGCGGTTAGCCCTGTCAAGTTATCATGAACGTTTAGCATCCTTCGTACGTCACCATCAGTGATAATGCCTGTTACTTGGTTATTTTGATTCACTACTGCTGTTGCTCCTAATCGCTTAGAACTGATTTCTAAAAAGGCATCTTTAATACTTGCGTTTTCAAAAACTAGCGGTAATTCATGATTTGGATAAATATCTGATACTTTTAAATACAATTTTTTCCCTAAAGCTCCACCCGGATGATACTTGGCAAAATCTTGACTATTGAAGCCTCTACATTCTAATAAACATACCGCAAGGGCATCGCCCAATGCCAAAGCGACGGTGGTACTTGTAGTTGGAGCAAGGTTTAGAATATCCGCTTCTTTTTCGGCTAGTGCGTGCAAAATAAAATCCGCATTTTTACCTAGATAAGAACTTGTATTTGAAACCATTGCGATTAATTTTACACCAGTACGCTTAATAAGAGGGACTAAAATCTTAATTTCGGGCGTATCGCCTGATTTTGAAATGCACATTACGGTGTCGTCCGCTTGAATCATTCCTAGGTCGCCGTGGATAGCATCGGCGGCGTGCATGAACAAAGCGGGAGTTCCTGTTGAATTAAGAGTAGCCACAATTTTCTGTGCGATAATTGCAGATTTGCCAATGCCAGTAATCACAAAGCGCCCTTTGGCGTTAAGTAGGTGATTTACACATGATTCAAAGGAAGAATCAATTGTTGATACGATTTTCAGGATTGCATTTGCTTCTTCCTGTAAAACTTTTTTTGCAGTTGATTGGATATTTTTTACTAATTTCAATGTTAGAAACAGTTTTTCAAGACTGATTTTGTGTTAAATTTATTACAAAGATAAAGGATTATTAACCACCATATTAATCAAAAAACCTTTTATAAGTTTCAAAAACAATGAGTGTCACACAAGAAACCACCGACTTTTTAAAAGAGAAACTCAAAGAGACTTTTGGATTTTCCCAGTTCCGTGGTGAACAAGAAGATATTATAAAAAATACTCTCTCTGGCGAGAATACTTTTGTAATCATGCCAACGGGTGCAGGGAAATCATTATGTTATCAAATGCCTGCCATTGCGATGGAAGGTACTGCTATTGTTATTTCGCCTTTGATTGCCCTGATGAAAAATCAGGTTGACCAAATGAACGCATTTGGAATCAATGCTCAATTCTTGAATTCATCATTGAACCGTGCTGAAATGACGAAAGTTAAAAATGCGGTTATCAGCGGAGAGGTAAAATTATTATATATCGCTCCTGAATCTTTAACTAAAGAAGATAACTTAGCCTTTTTAAAACAAGCAAAAATCTCTTTTGTAGCTATCGACGAAGCGCATTGTATCTCTGAATGGGGGCATGACTTCCGTCCAGAATATCGCCGTATCCGTTCAATCGTTGAGAGTATCAACATTAAATTGCCTATCATTGCCCTTACAGCAACGGCTACTCCAAAAGTTCAACAGGACATCCAGAAGAACTTAAATATGGACGATGCTCGTTTGTTTAAATCTTCTTTCAATCGTAAAAATCTTTATTACGAAATCCGTGCGAAGCGTGATGATGTTGATAAACAAATTATCAAATACATCAAGGCTAATCATGGAAAATCAGGAATTATCTATTGTTTAAGCCGTAAGAAAGTAGAAGAAATCGCTAATTTATTAAATGTAAATGGTGTGAGAGCTTTGCCTTATCATGCTGGTTTAGATGGCGATGTTCGTATGGCTAATCAAGAGGCTTTCTTGAACGAAGAAACAGACGTAATGGTAGCAACTATCGCTTTCGGAATGGGAATCGATAAACCAGATGTTCGTTTTGTGATTCACTATGATGCGCCAAAGTCATTAGAAGGTTATTACCAAGAAACGGGTAGAGCTGGGCGTGATGGTTTGGATGGTACTTGTATCATGTTTTATGCAAAAGAAGATATCAATAAATTAGATAAATTCAACAAAGATAAAACCATTACAGAGCGTGATACTGCCCGTATGCTTTTGCACGAAATGGTGCATTATGCTAATTTGGGTACTTGTCGCCGTCGCCAATTATTAAATTACTTTGGTGAACACGTTGATAAAGACTGTGGTTTCTGCGATAACTGTAACAAACCAACGCCAAAATATAAAGTAGAAGAAGCCGTAGTGTTGGCTTTGAAAACGGTTGAATTAACTGGCGAACGTTTTGATGCACAACACATTGCCGATATTTTGATGGGTTATAAAAGCCAATATGTAGGTAGTTATGAACACAACAAAATTGAAACTTTTGGAAAAGCGAAATCATTGTTCAAACTCAATGCAGATGAGGATGAAGATGACGACGACGAGGATGATGACGAAGTAGAATTTTCGGATGAAGAAGATGAGGACGGCAATCCGATTCCGAAACAAAAGAAAACAAAACCTGCTGCGAAATCTAAGAGTAGAAAAAATGCAGAACCTGAACCTATTGAACAATGCGTTTCGATGGTACGTCAGATTGCAGTTTTAGGTTTCTTAGAAAAAGACGTTGAGAACTATGGCGTCTTGAAAGTTTCTGAAAAAGGAAAAGAGTACTTGAAAGACCCTTATCCATTAACACTTTCAAAAGACCACGATTACGAAAACGAGAAAATAGAAGAAGACGAAGAAAAAGAAGCAGCTTCAGGTAGCGGTTCTTATGATGTAGCCTTGTTCGAATTGTTGAAAAACCTTCGTAAAAAGCTTGCGAAAGAGAAAAACTTACCTCCTTATGTAATCTTCCAAGATCCATCTTTGGAAGAAATGGCAACTACTTATCCAACTACGAAAGATGAGATGGCTCAAATCAACGGTGTTGGTATGGGTAAAGTAGTGAAGTTTGGTCGTCAGTTTATAGATTTAATCAAGAAGTACGTTGAAGATAACGAGATTGAAACGGCTACGGAAGTAGTAGTGAAATCGGCAGTAAATAAATCAAAAATCAAAATTCATATCATCCAACAAGTAGATAGAAAAGTAGATTTAGACATTATTGCTGATCAGAAAGAACTTTCGATGGCAGAATTGATTGAAGAAATCGAACATATTTGTTATTCTGGAACAAAACTAAATCTTGATTATTATATCAATCAAGTAGTTGAGCCTGATAAACAAGAAGAAATTTTCGAATACTTCATGGAAGCGGAGTCAGACAATATCGCACTTGCCATGGATGAATGTAATATTGATGATATTACAGAAGAGGAATTAAGATTAATGAGAATTAAATTTTTAAGTGAAGTAGGCAACTAATGCAAGGAAATTAATCCTTGAAAATTAATAAAATTGCTTAATGAAGTTTTCCAATGATTCACTGAATCATTGGAAAACCAGAAAATAACAATCAATGAATACACTAATTTTAGGCTCTGGCGGACGTGAACACGCTTTTGCTTGGAGAATAACCCAGAGTACACTTTGTGATAAATTGTTTGTAGCACCAGGTAATGCTGGTACTGCTCAGATTGCTACAAACTTACCTATTTCATATAATGATTTTGAGAAAATAGCGGAGGCTGTTTTAGAAAATGATATTGAGTTAGTGATAGTTGGGCCTGAAGAGCCTTTAGTAAAAGGAGTAAGAGATTATTTTCAATCGAGAGAGGAATTGAAACACGTTCTAATGGTTGGTCCAGATGCACATGGAGCGATGTTGGAAGGGTCAAAAGATTTCTCGAAAAACTTTATGGTAAAGTACGGAGTTCCAACGGCGAAATCTGAGACTTTCACTAAAGATACGCTTGAAGATGGTTTAAAATATTTAGAAGCTCAGAAGTTACCTATCGTTTTAAAAGCAGATGGACTAGCGGCTGGAAAAGGAGTAATTATTGCACTTTCGTTAGATGAAGCCAAAGAATCTTTAACAGAAATGTTGGTTGATGCTAAATTTGGCGATGCTAGTAGTAAAGTAGTTATTGAAGAGTTTTTAACTGGAATTGAGCTTTCTGTTTTTGTATTAACGGATGGCGATTCTTACAAAATTTTACCTGAAGCCAAAGATTATAAACGCATTGGCGAAGGCGATACAGGTTTAAATACTGGTGGAATGGGTGCTGTTTCGCCTGTTCCATTTGCTACGGCAAAATTTATGGATGCGGTAGAAAACCAAGTAATCAAACCAACAATGGCTGGTTTGAAAGCCGAAGGAATAAAATACAATGGTTTTATCTTTATTGGTTTGATGAATCACGAAGGCGAACCTTATGTAATTGAATACAATGCTCGTATGGGCGACCCTGAAACAGAAGTAGTTTTACCAAGAATTGAGTCTGATTTCTTAGCCTTGATGATTGCTACGGCTAAAAATAAACTTCATGAAGCCGATTTCACCGTGAGTAAACAACATGCTGTAACAACGGTTGTTGTAGCTGGCGGTTATCCTGGCGACTACAGAAAAGGTGATGTAATTGTAGGCTATGATTCAGTAAAAGATGCTACAATTTTTCATGCAGGAACTAAGCCTGAAAATGGTTTGGTACTTACGAATGGTGGTAGAGTAATGGCATTAACTGGAATGTCGAATACTTTAGAAAAAGCCATTCAAAAATCTCAAAAAGCTGCCCAAGATGTGCTTTTTGATGGGAAATATTATCGAAAAGATATTGGGTTAGATGTGTTGAGGTATTAATTATATCTAGTTAATAAACACATAAAGTAGAATGATTTTTTCATTCTCTCCTTAAATTATGGGATGTAAATCTTGCTCCTCAGGAAGCTGTGGAACTAAAAATAAAAGCGATGGTGCTGTAGGTGGTTGTCAAAACAACGGCGCTTGCGGTACTGGAGGTTGCAATAAAATGAACGTATTCGACTGGTTGTCGAATATGGACATTCCTACTTTTAGTAAATTCAATGTTGTAGAAGTAAAATTTAAAGGTGGTAGAAAAGAATATTTTCGTAATACAAACCAAATTGAACTTTACGCTGGCGATCCTGTAATTGTTGATGTTCCGAGTGGGCATCATCTTGGCTTTGTATCTTTACAAGGCGAACTGGTTCGTTTACAAATGTTGAAAAAAGGGCTGAAAGATAATGAAGAAATAAAAGTTATCTATCGAAAAGCCAATGAAAAAGACCTTGAAAAACATGATCAAGCCGTTGCTCGTGATTATCCGACAATGTACCGAACTCGTGAAATTATCAAGGACTTAAAGTTGAACATGAAGCTCTCGGATGTTGAGTTCCAATCTGATAATACCAAAGCCATTTTTTATTATTCTTCCGACGACCGTGTGGATTTCAGGGAGTTAATTAAAATGCTGGCTGGAGAATTTAAAGTTAGGGTTGAAATGAAACAAATTTCTCTTCGCCAAGAAGCTGCCAGAGTGGGCGGAATCGGTGTATGCGGAAGAGAATTATGTTGCTCTACTTGGTTGACCGACTTCAAAAATGTTACTACTTCGGCGGCTCGTTATCAAAATCTTTCCTTAAATCCTGTAAAACTTTCTGGTCAATGTGGGCGATTGAAATGTTGCTTGAACTATGAACTAGAAACTTATATGGATGCTTTGAAGGATATTCCAACGATTGAGAAATCGCTTCAAACCATTAAAGGAGAAGCTTTTTTACAGAAAACGGATATTTTTAAAAGAGTTATGTGGTTTGGCTACAGAGGCGAAGAAAGTAACTGGATTCCTGTAACGGTTGATAGAGTAAAGGAAATTATGACTTTGAATGAAAAGGGCATAAAACCACAGACTATCGATGGTGCTGAATCTGCCAAAATTGAAATGGAAATCGAAAAAGGTACTGGTCCATTGAATGCCGATTTGGATAAAATGGATAGAAAGTACGGTGGAAACGGTGGGAAGAAAAACTTTGATAAGAAAAAAGGAGATCGTCCAGATTTCAAATCAGAGAAAAGAGATACTCCTCGTCCTGAACGTGAACGCAGAGATTTCAAACAAGAAAAAAGAGGAGAAGTAAAACCTGAGCAACGTCCTGCAAAAGTTGAAGATAAAGTACAGGCAGAAAAACCTGTTCATCAACCAAAACAACAAGTTCAGAAACCGCAAGAGCAAAAGCCAGCGCATCTTAAGAATAACCAAAGACCGCATCATCAGAAAGGTCCGAAACCACAACAACAGCCGAACCAACCAGCTAATGTAGCGGACGCTCAGGAAAAGCCAGCTGCGCAAGCGCAACAGCCAAAAGCGAACAATAATAATCAGGGAAATAGAAAGCCCAACCATCAAAAACAGAATCGTCCGCCACAAAATCGGAACAATAACCGTAACAATGACGATAACAAAGCAGTCTAGCGATATGTGGAGTAAAAGATATCTAGTTAATAAAGTCATTGCAGAATCGTTCAGAAAGGCTAAAAACTTACTGAATGTTCAAATAATGGCTTTGTTAACTATTTGTTTGTTCACGCTTTCATCTTGTGATACCAACACAATTTTAAAAGATAATTATGACATTCCAGATGCCAAGTGGTTTATCAAGGATGCGCCCACTTTTACTTTTGAAGTAAAAGATGCAGAATCGACTTACAATGTGTTTTATACCATTCGTAATAATCGTTCGTATCCATATTACAATTTGTACTTAACTCATTATTTAAGTACAGATGCAGGAAAAGTAATTCATCAGAAATTGGATGAAGTAATTTTATTCGACCAAACTTCTGGGCGACCTTTAGGCGAAGGACTTGGTGATATTTACGACCATAAAGTACTTGTCTTTAAAGATTTTCGATTCCCCAAGAATGGAAAATATAAAATCCAGATTCGCCAGTACATGCGACAAGACCCACTTTTAGATATAGTAAGTGCAGGCTTTTCGATTGAAAAAGTGATTCATTAATTTTTAAATCGATAAGTAATCGTAAAGAGAAACTTAGCCATGCAAAAATTTCTTCCTTTATTTCCGCTCAATTTGGTGGTTTATCCGATGGAAGCGCTCAATCTTCACATTTTCGAACCACGCTATCGTGAATTAATCAATGAATGTTTAGAGAAGGGAACAACCTTCGGGATTCCTACTTTTATGGATGGGAAATTACCCGGATTTGGAACAGAAGTAAAAATCATCGCTTTGTCTAAACGCTTTGATGATGGACGAATGGACATTAAAACCGAAGGCGTTAGAACATTCAGAATCATAGATTTTCAGAATCCAGTTCCTCAAAAAATGTATGCTGGTGGCGTGCTAGAAATGTTGCCAGAAGCAGAAATTCGCCCAACGGTAATGCTTGGTTTATTGGAAAGAGTAAAGGTTTTATATCGCCTTTTAGAAGAAGAAAATACTTTTGATATGAATAAAGCTCAACCTTATTCGTATCAGATTGCTCATAAAATTGGCTTGACTTTAGAAGAGGAATATCAGTTGCTAAAAATGCCAACTGAAGCCGAGCGACAAGGCTTTTTAATTCAACATTTAGAAAGAGTAATTTCTGTTTTGCAAGAAGTTGAAAAAACAAAAGAAAGAATCAGAATGAATGGACATTTCAAGAATTTGGATCCATTGAATTTCTAAGAAACTAAATTCTATAATCTATTCACGATTAATTTTTAAAAATTACAAAAATGAAGATTGCTGTTTGGCATAATTTACATAGTGGTGGAGGTAGTAGAGCCTTGCAGTATCACATTTTGGGTTTAATAGAGCGTGGACATCAAGTAGAAGTTTGGGCAGTAAATCCTGATGCAAATGGCTTTATGAAATTGCCAGCGAGTGTAAAACTTCATGCTGTTCCAGCAGTTCATTCTAAAGCTAATCCTAGTTTTAAAGAAAAAATTTCTTTACTTTTTTTCGAGAAAGAAGCTAATATGTTGGCGATGGAAGCGCATTGTCAGCAATGTGCGGATGAAATTCATGCGGAGAATTTTGATGTATTATTTGCCAATAGTTGTTCATATTACGCTGTTCCTTTTATTGGAAGATTTGTGAAAATTCCAAAAGTTTTGTACTTGGGCGAACCCATGCGTTTTTTGTACGAAGCCATGCCAAAGCAAGTTTGGGAAGCACCAAATAGAACGCAAAGTAAATTGAGCCTTGAGTATTGGACGCACACTTTTGCCAGTGCTTGGCGTTTGAACAGATTCCGTACTTTCGTGCGTGAAGAATGGAAAAACTATCAAGCTTTTGATAAAGTATTAGTCAATTCATATTTTTCTGCCGAGAGTTGCCAAAGAGTATATGCTTTGCCTTCTGAGGTTTGTTACTTGGGTGTTGATACAACTTTGTTTCATCCTTCAACTGAAAAGACAAATCAGGAGCAATATGTGGTAGGTTTAGGAAGTTTTATGTCGCATAAAAATCCAGAATTTGCGATTAGAGCTTTGGGATTAATCAAACAAAATCGCCCAAAATTACTTTGGATTGGCAACATGGCTACTGATGAGTATTGGAACGAAATGTCTAAACTTGCGCAGTCGCTGAATGTGGAAATTGAACTAAAGAAAATGGTTTCTGATGAAGAATTGATACAATTGCTCAGTAATGCAGTTTGTATGGTTTATACTTCAAAATTAGAACCTTTTGGTTTTGCACCACTTGAAGCCAACGCCTGCGGAACACCCGTTGTAGCCGTTGCAGAAGGAGGCGTTCGTGAAACGGTTATTCATGGAAAAAATGGATTTTTGACCAATAATAAAGCAAGTGAATTGGCTTTTTATGTTGAAAAACTAATTGCAGATAAAGGACTCAGACAAGAAATGTCAGCCTTTGCTTTGCAAAATGTTAGAGAAAATTGGTCTTTACAGGCTGGTTCAGAAAGACTTATTACTGCATTAACCGAAGTCGTGAATCAATAAAAATCGTCTTCTTCAATCTGATAAACTTTCAAGAAATGTCTCATATTTTCCTTGAATCTCAACTCAGAAAGACTTTCGTCAATAGCTTTAATTGATTTTTTGAGTTGATTTACTTCTTTATTAAATTTCATTTTCATTGTTTTGGCATCTCCGCCATAACGTTTCAATAGGTTTGAACCATTGTTGGTAAGTGGATTTTGATTGTACAATTCCCAAAGATTGGCTTCCAATTCATTGATTTGTTCTTTCAATAATTTATTGAAGTATTTCAATTGCTCGTCAGCCATCGTAAGCGAAGCCACATCGGTGTTCATCAATGAAACTTTAAGGCGAAGTAATTCAAACAAATCATCTTTTTCATAAGCAGCCGTTACTTGCTTCATGATTTCCGTTTTACGGACACGCTCAGCTTCATCTTTTTCACGGTCGGGATGAAAACTTTTCACTAAATCTGTATAAATACTTCTTGCCGTTTTACTGATGTTTTTAGCTTCTTCTTTTAGCTTTTGTTCTTTTGCTAACTGCTTTTCAGTTTTTGTATTATTTGTTTTTTTTGCCTCGTCATGTGCCTGTTTTTCTGCCAGTTTCTGCTGAAACAAATCTTGTAATTCTTCAGGGTTATTGATGTTCAATTCCTCTTTATCTAATTCCAATCCGTAGAACGATTGCATCATTTTTTTCATCGTTTCCGCACTGTCTTTTTCATATTCTTCGCTGATTTCCTCGTAAGTTCCAGTATCATTATACTTATTAAAAATCGGTATCAATTCTTCTTTTCCTGCTTTTTCGATTAGCTCAACAGATTTTTCTAAGATAAAATGTGCTATTTTATCTTTTTCATGAAACTTGAAAAATGGGTCTTCATAATGTTTATCAAAAACATAAACCAAGTCCACAATTTTGTTGGTATGTTTTCTTTCGAGTGGCGCAATTTCCGTTTGAAAAAAATGCTCTATTTGTTGAATCTGAACTTTATCGTTTGCCAATCTTACTTTTAATTCATCAATTTTCTGGACATAAGTATTAAACTGTTTTTGAAGTTTAGACAGATTTTTCTCAGCTTTTTTGGTAAGAATTAAGCTATTAAGATTTGACATACGTCTTTTGTTTTAAAATGAAGGATTCGATGTTACAAATTTACTTTATTTTAAAAGTAAAGTATTCATCAACTGTGATAATCAAGAAAGGGTAGAGGATAAAAATTGAGTTTTTATCGAATTAGTTTAACTTTGTCGATATAAATTAAATTGATATGGAAGACAGTACTAAGCTGAAATTGGATGTAAAACATTCTAGGATTCAAGCAATTGTTGAAGGGAAATGCCCACAATGTAGAGAAGGGAAAATGTTTATGTATCCGTTTTGGCAAATCGGAAAATTTGATAAAATGCACGATAATTGTCCGGTATGTAATCTACGTTTTGAAGTAGAACCGGGCTTTTGGTATGGCGCAATGTTTATCAGTTATGCTATTAATGTGGCTTTTTTGGCATTTTTAGGTGTTGCTATTTTCTTCGTTTTCAATGACCCACCGATACTTTATTATATCATTCCGATAACAGTACTTTCTTTGGCGGCTGTGCCTTTTAATTTTAGGGCTTCACGTTCATTGTTCATCCATTTATTTGGTTTTGTAAAGTATAAACCAAGATAATTGAAAAAATGATAGAAATTAGAAAAGCCGATATTACGAAAGATTATGATGGTATTTGGGAAATCTTTCACCAAGTAATTGCTTCTGGAGATACTTATGTTATTGCTCCTGATACGCCTAAATCAGCTTTAACCAAACATTGGTTTGCCGATTATATGTTTACTTATGTGGCGCTTGAAGATGGTGTAATTTGTGGTACTTATATCATTAAGCCAAATCAAATAGATTTGGGTTCGCATATTGCCAATGGTTCTTATATGGTTCATCCAGCTTTTCAAGGAAAAGGAATTGGGAGAATTTTAGGAGAACATTCTTTGCAAGAAGCTAAATCATTAGGGTTTAAAGCCATGCAATTTAATATTGTTGTTAGTACCAATACTTATGCGGTAAAGCTGTGGAAAAATATTGGGTTTCAGATTATGTGTACTCTTCCAAAAGCGTTCAATCATCAGCAATTAGGTTTGGTTGATGCTTATGTGCTGTATCAATCTTTAGAGGAATAAGTTTTGATAAAAGTATAAAAGCAAAGCGCTCAGAATAAGAAATTCTGAGCGCTTTGCTTTTATTAAGAGAATGTTATTTTATGATATAATCATTAATCTCTGTTCTCTATTTTATTTAAATCGGGTTTTTGTTTTTTTCCTAAAGAATTAATCCAATTAGCAATTTTCAATACATCCGCTTTGGGAACATGTGTCATTGAAGCCATTTCTGTAGCATAATCTGGCCAGTTTTCTGGTTTTGGATGATATACTAAATCCAAAATTTGTTCATTGGTATAATTTCTTTTTGCTACTTCTGTGAACGGAGGACCTACAACTCTCGTCGCTTCTGCATGGCAACTTGTACAAGCGTGTTTTTTCAATAATGAAGCTACTTGTTTGGTATCAACAATATTTCCTACAACTACTTTTTCTTTTTTCGCAGGCAAAGTAGCAGGTTTTACAGGAGCGACTGGAGTAGCCTTTGTTGTAATTTTTGCTAATTCTCCGGCTGGAATATCATTCAAAGTATAATAACTGATGTCGTGCAATAAAGGCTGTCCTTCATCATTTACTAAACCAGAAGCCAAGATTTCATGGATATAACCTTTGCGTAAATTATCCATTACCAAACGTACTTTTAGACGGTCTTCCGATACAATTACGCCTTTAAGTGGAGTTTTTTCTTGATTGATAATTGGACTTCCGTATTGGTGATGATATTTGTACGTAAAGCTTTTTAATTCATAACTCGCTAAATCTTGTGCTGATTTAAGATTTACTGGTTGTGTAAATTCTACTTCAAAACCATCTGGCATAGCGTGAACATTTTTCATTTCGAAAGGAGTTCTTCCGTTCCAAACCAAACGCTGAATACCAAACAAAGCTTTTCCTGTTGAACCCCAACCTCTTGACGTCATCCCAACAAAAATGGAACCATCATTTCCCCATCTAGCACGAACTGTTCCAGATTGGAAACCTTCACGGAAAGGATAACAAGCACCTTGATATTTGCCATTTACTTTTTCTAAGCTCATTCTCATGGCTTTTGATTGCCCTTGGTCAAACACAATGTATTGGCCTTGGAATGGACCAAACTTTCCATTTGTTTCATCTTCAATCATATCGGCTGTTGAAATTCCCATCAAAGCGTGTGGAAACCAAACAGCTGGTAATTTCAAGGCTTTTACTTTTTTAGCGGCTTCATACATTGGCTCGCCAGTATCTGGAATGTCAGCTTTTGTCAATTTCAAAGGTGAATCTGGTTCTTTTGTCCAGAACAATCCACCAGCATTTCCCGCAAAATCTCCTTTTTCTAAATGAGTAACTCTACCAGAACCTACCCAGTCGCCTTGGTTTTCACCGTAAAGTACATCGCCATTTGAATTCACCGTAAAACCTGCTGGCGAACGTAAACCTGTAGCCACTGGCTCAAGTGTTCCGTCTTTTTTTACTTTTACTAACCAGCCACGCCATTTTGCTAATTTCCCTTCGCCATAACCAACCCAAGCTACGTTGAACGTAAGATACATATCGCCGTTTTTATCGAAAACTGGACCATAAGAGTACTCATGGTAATTTCCAGATAAATCCCAATTGGCTACAGATTCATAAATATCTGCTTTGCCGTCGGCATTGGTATCAGTCAATTTTGTCAATTCTCCACGTTGAGTACAATACAAAGAACCTTCATGATAAGCCAAGCCCAAAGATTCGTGCAAGCCACTTGCAAAAAGCGTATAGCTTGGTTTTGTACCGTTTAGTTGGTATGGATTTTCGATAATCCATACTTCGCCTCTTCTGGTACAAACGGCTACTCGTCCGTCGGGCATTGGGGCAATTCCACCTGCTTCTAATTTTATTTCGTCAGGAATGGCAATCGTTTTAATTTCGTAAAAATCCTCTTCTGTGTAAGGTTTTGGTTTTGCTTGGGCAAAAAGTTCTTGAGTTGCTACACTCAATAAACCCATTGAAAGCAATATTTTTAATGATATTTTCATTTCTTGAGATATTATACTTAAAAAATCAATTGATAAGACAATTCTTTCAATCCAGTTAAAGGCATTAGTAATTGTTTCTTACCATTGCTTTCACGAACGATTACTTTGTTGGCTTCTGTTGCATTTACTTGTACATAATACTGCTGATTATCTACTGCAAAACGGTTATTTCCAATGTTGGTAATTGTAATGCCTTCGGCTAAAAGAGCGTATAGTTTTGAATCTGAACCAGTATCAAAACTTAAACGACGGCTAATTCCTTCATTTTGTGCCATTGGCAATGAAGTATCTTTTACTTTGATTCCTTTGTATTCATACATGAAATCAGGAAAAGCAATTTGCTGACCACCAACATCATACTTTTGGAAACGATAGCCTTTGTATTTCAAATCGCTTTTCGTTAAAGTATCTGGAAATGCCGCTGATTCACTCGCTAAAAATGCTAAAGGAAATTTATCGTTTGAATTTACCGTTGTACCCATTGGCGATGAGGTTTGAGGTTCGCCACGGTCGTGCCACATTTGAGTTGCATCCAAGAATTTCCCTCTCCATAATTGTAAGTATCCACCTTGATTTAGGTCATAAGAGTAACTCAAACCATTTGGTAAACCAACGCTGATGGCATGTGTTTTTTTCTTGTCGCCATAAACTACAAAAGAACGTTGTAAAACGGGTTCTTGACCAACTTTTACTTCAATAAGTGGTGTTGCTTCTGGTTCTGGTAAAGATGTTCTTTCAGTAATTCCTTGTTTTGGAGTACCGATTCTTTCAACGAAACAGCCTAATGCTTTTGGTCCCCAGCCAAAATCTTTGGCATGAATCAAGGTATAAGTATGCTCACCAGCCGAAAGCTTTTTACTTCCTTGTACACTTTCGCTGTACCAATGGTCACCTTTTGTGATGGTATCATTATCAATTAATAATGCTCCTGTTCCCGTCCAATTCGTTGTGAAAATATAATTGTCTGTTTCTGGAATGGTGATTTTTCCTTGAAATTTCAGTAAGAAATCAGACTTTGCTTCAGCCAATTTCATGCTTGGTTGTGTAGCAGTACCTGTTTTTACTGGTTTAGCATTTCCAGTTTGAAGGCTTGCATATTTGCCTTGATAATATTCGTAAGTAGTTGGGCTAAAAGTAGCGAGAGTTTTATCAAAAACTTCGTATTTGATGTTTTTGAATGCTACTGGACCGTGGTCGCCTTGAATTCTGATTGGACCCGTTGCTGCTTCTTTTGGAGAAATGGCACCACGAGTAACACCAAGTAGTTCAATGTTTTCGTGGATAATAATGCCATTCAATGTTACTTTATTGAAACGGGCATTTGTTAGTTTTTTACCAGCAGCATCAAAAGTTGGTGCTTTGAAATCAATTTCAAGATGATTCCACAAGCCGGGCGCTTTCACGGCATTTTGGCGAGGTGCATGTCCTTCATAACCTTCGTTGCCAGCTCCACGAGCTTCGTCCCAACGATGATAAATGGCACCACAATCGCCATCGTTGATTTCTTTTTTCAACCAAGAATCCAAGATTTGTACTTCGTAACGTCCTTGTAAATACACGCCAGAATTTGAACCTTTCGGAATCATGAAATCAAGTGAAAGCCTGATATCGCCATGTTCAAGTTTGAAAATCAAATCATCATTTGCTTGGTATTTTGCACCTTTGGCAGTACCATATAAAATGCCTTTGCCTTCTGTACTTGTTAGCGTGGTTGCTTGATAATCTCCTGAAATACCGCCAACAATTGTCCAATTTGTACTTGGATTTTTGAAAGCTCCTAAATCATTGAGTGGGATTTCTGTTTGGGCAAATGCCGAAATTGGAAATAATAGAAATAATAGTTTTTTCATTGATTTGAGAATATTTCAGGGAATTTATAAAAAAAAATTGCTTTGACTATCACGTTTTGGCATTAATTTTCATAAAAATTGTATAACACACTAGAACAGTTGTTTTTTTAGCGATTTAAGCAATTTTTTAGAAATAAATCCTCTGCTTTTTTCTGCCCTTTGGTCGCTAAATAATTCCAATCGGAACAAGCATTTTTTTCTACTTTCAAGGTAAAGTAAGCATCAGCTCTTTTGTATAAAGCATCAAAAGCATCATCTTTCATCAAAATACATTTGGTGTATAACTTGATGGCTTTTATATAATTTTTCTTTTCGATTTGCCTATCGCCACGTTCTAGTAAGCTTTGATAGATAGTTGGGTCGAAGTACTTTCCGTCATCATTTTCATCTTGCTTATCATTATAATTGAATTCATAATTAAAAAGGACATCGACTGCTTTGCCGTCAATATCAGCAGGAATCCACAATTTACGAGTTTGTAAAATGGCTTGTTGTAACCGAGTATTATAGCTAGAATCAGAACTTTCTTTGATAGAAATGTCTTTCAAAATCCCTTTTTTGCTAATGACAAAGGCTATTTTAAAGCTGCCTTTTTTCTTTTCAGGAAAATTGAAAACAGATTCGATTAAATCATAAGATTGTTCATATACATCTTCAAAAGTATTAAAAACTAAGCCTTTGAAAGCATCTTCTCTATTGGATTTGAATTTTGGAAAAATATATTTACTGAAAGCGTAAACAGAATCGCCCTTTGCTTGAATTTTCAGATTTGAAGTAATAAATCTTCGAGTAAAATAATCACTTGAACTCTCTTGTGTAGCCAAGTAATGGTAACGTCTTAACTGATAATCGGGAATGTTTTCTAGAATTTGTGTGAATACAAATTCATAATTGGTTAGTTTTTCGATATGGTACATTACCATTTTACCAACCAATAAAGTATCACCAAAAATTTCAAAAGGAGTAGTGGCAGCGGCTTTTCCTTGTATGACAACTGCAATATTATTTTTTCTGAAAATGAGCATTGAAGCGGTGATTTCATCAATAGATGGGTCGTCTATTCTACTGCCATCTTTCATATCGATATAGTCTTTCATCCAATTTCCAATGATTTTCTGATCATAATCTTTGCTGGAATCACGCTTAATTTGACTAACTCCTGAAAAGCTAAATAATAAAGACAATATTAGTAGATACAGTATTTTCATAAATGCGTGCTAGTTTAAGTCGTATGTTATTAGAAAAGTTCTAAATTTTCGTAATTTAATAAATAAAGATATTATTTAGAACGAATTCTTAAACCCATTTGAAAGCCCAACCAAAATGTAGAATGGTCGGTAGCAAATAGTGGAGTATAGGTTGGCATTCTGCTGAAAGGCTTACTTTGCCAAGTAGAAACGTTATACCTATCAATAAAAAGAGCTTTCAATGATGGACCAAAAGTAATAGCGGCATTTTTGGCAATTTGTTTTTCGAAGCTCACATCAAATTTCAATAAAGTACCAACATTGGGATTGAAAGCATCGTATTCAACCATTACATTGGCTACCAAATCTGTATTGAGCATCCAACCATGATTCATTTCGTAGGCTCTGCCTATTCCATAACCAGCACTGAAAAGCTCACGAGTTCTGAGGAAGTTATAACCAATTGTAAGAATATTATAGAATTTTCTTACGCCAGTTTTAAACGTAACACTTCCTGTTTCGTTTTCATCAACGGTTAATTCAAGGCGTTTGTAGCCATCACTTGAACTGACAAAACTTAACAAACCAAATGGCGTTGATTCTGTGGTTTCACTGATGTTGAGTAAACCGATTTGTTTGCCTTTTTTATCAACATTTTGGGCGAAATTGATAAGACCAACTTGCCAACCATTCGCTCTATTTGCAACAACGTTGATACCGCTACTTAGTTGAAGTCCTCTTCCCAGATTTCCTGTAATATTCAATAAAGAACTCATTTGTAAACCTCTTAATTCACCGCCAATGATATTGCCTAAACCTGCCATTTGTACACCTTCAACATCATGGCGAACACCATTTAATAAACCCCCGATTTCTAGTTTACGTACTCCGCCAGAGTATCCCATTAAAATATTTACAGAGAAATCGTTGATGATACTTCCTGACAATAATCTATTGGTGCCTAAAAAAGGTAAAAGTGATATTTGAAGTCTTTGATTAAGGGTGTCGTTGATATTAAATGCGTTGATTCGTTGACTGCGTCTTACAAAAAACTTACTAACTTCATTTTTAAACTTTTCCCAATCGGTTCTGTATGCCAGCGAATCAGTCGAAACGAAAACAGGATGAAAACTTTCGTCGCCAGCGGCATCTACAAATGGAGGTCTGTTATCTTTAAAAACTGGAATCGGTTCAACATACTGGTGCCTTCTTTTGAAAGCCTCCATTTGTTCTATCGAATTGTCTTCAAAAGGTGTTTCATAAACGATTTCCTTTTTTTCTGCTATCAGTTCAATGTTGAGATAATCGTTCTGAGCATTTTTAATCCAAACTACTTGACGTTCATAACCTGGTTTTGAAATGCTTAAACGAATAGGGAATTTCTTGGTAGAAAGCTTTATTTTGTAAAATCCATATTGGTTAGAAATCGCAGATGCTAAACTGGTTTTCTCATAAATACTGGCATCGGGCAATTTTATGCCTTCTTCAGGCGCAACAATATATCCACTTAATATGAAATGTAAGTTTTGGTTTTCTGTAAGATTTTTCTGAAGAATAATGTATTGTCCACGTACTTTGTAGCTTATTGAAGTGCCAAAAATTTGTTTTAGCACATCACGAACGGGACGGTTCGTAACAGCCAAATCAATTCGTCTGTCGCCATCAATTAAATTAGAATTATAGGAAAAATTAAAACCACCTTCGTCGGCAATTACATCCAACACTTCGGTAATTCTATCATTATTGAACCTAACACTAATATTTCGCTCTAAAATAGGGATTTGTCCTAAAGAAGAGTGAGTAATTAACAGTAAAAAACAAATTATAAAAGCAATGTATTTCAAATAATAAGCTATCATAGTAGAACGACGTTCAGGTCGTTGTTCAATCTCATTCTACTGACAGCCTTCGCCATTAAGCAGGATTGAATCTCCTTGTTTGGTAATTTTCAGATTGAAGGTTTCAGAAATTATGGTGAGAATATTATCCAAGCTTTCCTGCTTGAAGGTGGCAGTCAGTTTACAGTTTTTAAACTTATCTTGTTCGAAAACGATATTTTTTCCAAAATTATCAGAAAGCAATTGTGATACCTCTTCTAAACTAGCATCTTGAAAAGTAAACGTTTTTGTTTTATAAGAAAGTATGTTTTCGTCGATATTCGTTGATTTTACAATCGTTTCTTGTCCTTTGGTGATTTCCGCTTTTTCGCCTTTTACCAAAATTACTTGTTGAGTATTTTTCGAGAATTGTACTTTTCCCGTACTCACAGCCACTTGTACTTGAGCATCATAAGCTTTTACATTGAAAGAAGTACCCAATACTTTAATATCAGAGCCATTGGCATGAATGATAAAAGGATGCGTTTTATCATGGTGTACTTCAAAAAATGCTTCGCCTGTAAGGTTTACTTCTCTGAAATCTCCATCAAACTTTTCTGGAAAACTAATTGAAGAATTTTTATTTAAAAATACTTTCGTGCCATCAGCCAAGACTTTTTCCGTCGGAATATTACCAGTCTGGAAACTCAAAAGTTCAGCTTGAGATTGAAGGTTCTTATTCAGAAAAAATGCTCCGCCTACAAGAATAGTTAGTACAGCAGCAATTTTGAGGAAATTCTTAAAGATAAGGTTATTACTAATTGATTTCTTCGCTTCAAAAGTACTATCCTCGCCACCATTTGTTTTTGGCAAAGCTTTGATAATATTGACGGAATCAACTTGATGAATATTTTGGGCTTTTGAACTAATACCAAGTTTTTTCCAAGCGGCATCAACATCTACTTGTTGTTGAGTACGAAGTAAGCTTGATTTTTCCCAAATAAGATTGGTTTGTTCGAAGGTTTTCTGATTTTCATCCGACAACGCAATCCACTCGCTTACTGCTTCGGCTTCCTGATTGTCAGCTTCTTCAGCAAGGTATTTTGCTAATAAATCGTCTATGTTTTCTTCGTTAATCATCTTCAACCCAAAGGCTTTATCAGGATATTAATATTTAGTTCTGGTTAATCAAAAACAGTATTATTTAGTTGAAAATCGCCATAAAAATTAATAAAGGCAAATAATCGGCTAATTCTGTTCGCATAATTTTCAAGGCTTTTCCAATCTGATTTTCTACTGTTTTGATAGAAAGTCCTAATTGATTGGCAATTTCTTGGTACTTCAGTTCTTCAAATCTACTCATTTTAAAAATAAGTCGGCATTGTTCAGGTAGCTTTTCTAGTGCTTCGGCAATGCGTATTTCTAGCTCATTTTTATCAAGTAAATCGGTGGCAGAATCAAAAGTATTTTCTATAAAATCGCCAACATGTTGGCGATATACTTCTTGTACTTTTAGGTGTTTTATACGATTTAAACAGGTATTATGAACGGCACGATATAGATAAGATTTTAAGGAAACTGTAATTTCTATTTCTTGGCGTTGTTCCCAAAACTTCAAGAAAACGCTTTGCACTATTTCTTCGGCATCATCCATGTCTTTCAGGATATTGCAAGAATAGTTGCACAAAGCCTGATAATGCTTTCGAAATACTGTTTCGAAAACACGCTCATTTCCTTGTCGAATGGCCAATAAAATATCAGAATCAGAGAGTTGCAAAATTGATAGAGGTTATTTTTTCCGTAGAGTTACTCCCGCAAAATTACAAACTTCCTTGGTATTTTTCAGTGATGACAACCAAATTTGGTTTAACCCCTATTGATTAAATGATGATTGGTCGAATTATACTTTAAAATGCAATAAATATTCAATGACTTATTTTGAAACTCTATTTTCCATTAGCGTTCTTTGTGGAAATTTATCTTTTATCTCGTAAAAACATGAATAGATTTTTCTTACAGGCTGGTGCTTTACTTGCAGGACTTTCCGTGGCTTTGGGTGCTTTTGGTGCTCATGCTTTCAAAGTTGCTTTAGAAGCTGCCAACCGAACAGATACTTTTGAAACAGCAGCTCGTTACCAAATGTACGGAGCTTTAGCTTTGATTTTTGTAGGCATTTTATCAGAGAAAATCCCTCATAAATTTTTGAATTGGGCGGGTTATCTATTGCTAATTGGAACGCTTATTTTTGCGGGGTCATTATATTTGATTTGTGCGACTGGCGTAACAATGTGGGGTGCTGTTGCTCCAATTGGTGGAACGGCTTTGATAGCGGGGTGGATTTTTTTCTTTTTAGGTGTAGCTAAGAAGTAGATAAAAAAAGCTATATGCTTTCCTTGTGTGAGGAAGTATATAGCTTTTTTAGTTTATCTCGTTTTGAGATTATTGCATTCTTACTTGTTCTAAACTTGCCCAAACGATTTCTCCCATCGTTTTGCATTTCAGGAACTCATCAGAATTATAATATTTTGCAAGTTCAACTTTGAGTTGCTCTGTATTTTCAGGGGTTGAAATATCGTCTTTTGCCATAATTGCCATCAACTCATAGACTCTTTGGCTTTCTACTTTCAATCGCTTTGAAATCAGTGAACGTTCTTCAATTTGATACTGCTTTACCGATTCTGGCGTCATGTGGCGCATGCCCATTTCAATCAAAGGATTATTCTGTTTGAAGTACTGAGGCATATAAACGGTACGTTTGCCTTCGTAACTCTGTTGGTCGAAGTCAATAGCCCTGATTCTAAAATATACTTCTTCAAAATCTGGCGTGATTTCCACTACGAAATTAGAAGAGTGCATATCTCCTAATAGTAAAACCAAACATCTTTCATTGAATTTTACAAACTCTTTTGCCAAACGAATTTCATTAATATCGGGATTACTCAGGTAGTTTTTGAAAAATTGATCACCCGGAATACCAGCGATATGTTCTTCAACTAATGAGTTTTCATAAGTAAGATAACTGATTCTATTGGGTGAAAGTAAATGTTCTAATTCCATTCCATACACTCTCGAACAGTCGGCTCTTTTGATATAAAAATAATCGAAATTATCATTTACTCGGTTGACAATCCGAATCCGAAAGGGTTGGGTATTGCCATAAGTACACAAATCAATTCTATCAACAGTTAAGTGTTTGATTACTTTTTCGTCACCTTCAGTTTTTAAATCGGCGTAGATTTTTTTGAGTCCTTCATAAACATGTTCAATTTCGGAATGAGGGAAAAAAACGGTAATCCATAAAGTATCATTCCCAAATTTATCATACAAACTGATTGAGCTTTCGAAGCGGAGTAAATCGTTATATTGAATTGGCATTTTAATCTCCCGACCATATTTTGTTAAATATTTTCTGAGCTGAAGATTAATCTTGAAAGGAACTTTCTTTTTGGATATTAATGCCATAGTTAAATAAGAGCGAAAAGTTTACCATCTTGAAAGTACTTGAGTACGATGGGCGTCAATTTTCAAGAAAATAAATAATAAAATTGAAAATGACCAAAGCGATGAACCTCCATAACTAAAGAAAGGCAGTGGAATTCCGATAACTGGCATTAAGCCAATCGTCATGCCGATGTTTACCATAAAGTGAAAAAACAAAATGGAGACGACGCCATAGCCATAGACTCGGGCAAATCTGGATTTCTGTTGGTCAGCCAAATAAGCTACTCTCAATAAAAGTCCAAGGAATAAACCTACAACCAATAAACTTCCAAGAAAACCTTCTTCTTCTCCCACTGTACAGAAAATAAAATCGGTACTTTGTTCGGGGACGAAATCAAATTTTGTTTGGGTACCTTGTAAATATCCTTTGCCTAAAAGTCCACCAGAACCAATAGCAATTTTTGCCTGACGCACATTATAGCCTGTTTTTTTTCGGTCAAAATCTGGGTCAACCAATACTTTAATACGGTTTCGTTGATGTTGTTGAAGTACATTATTAATGGCCCAGTCAACCCCTGTAACGAATAAACCCATTACAAAAGCGATTCCTAAAATGGTGATGATATTTTTTGTTTTTCGTTCATAACGAGGCATAATTAAGATAACAATTCCTGCCAAAACAGCTAAACCAATATAAATTTCCCACTCTTCATAAATCAGCGAAAGTACAAATAAAATAATAGTAGAAAGGAAAACAGCAGGATAAACGCCCGGAAGCCCTTCACGATACAAGAGTATCATAAATGAAGCAAAAACCAATGCTACACCCGTTTCATGAGATGCCAAAATAAGAATTGGTGGAACTAATATAATTAACGCCACCGTAAATTGGTCTTTGAAGCGAGCCAAGTTCACCATTGGCGTACTTACATATTTTGCCAAAGCCAAAGCAGTCGCCATTTTGGCAAATTCGGCAGGCTGTAATTGAAACCCACCAATTCTGAACCACGAATGCGAACCTTTTACTTCTGTTCCAACCAGTAAAACGACGACCAACATGAATGTGAAAAAGCCATAAATGATGAACGCAAAAGTATCATAAAAGCGGTAGTCAATCACTAAAATAGCGATAATGAGCAGTATTGTTGTGCCAATCCAAATTAATTGTCTGCCAGCATTGGTTTCAAAAAAGCCGGGGTCGCCAATCCAAAGAGGATTTTCAGGATTATAAATGGCTGCATAGATATTAAACCAGCCCACAGTTACGCAAACGATAAAAAGTAAGACTGTAATCCAGTCCAGATTTTTAGATATTTTTTCTTGCCTTGCCAAGTTGAGTTCGATGAATTAGGTTATTCTCAGTTGTTTTGAATAACGAGTAATTAGAATTTTTAAAAAATAGAAACGTTTTCAACTACGTTACTTCTTTTTTACTGATGGTTTTGAATTGATTGCTTTTTTGGGGCTCATCGGTATTTTTACTTCATTCTTTTTTGGTGAACCGCCGATAGGTAAAGTAATGGTGGTAGGTGTGGTTAAGAATAGCTCTTCATCTACTTTCTGAGCAGTATCTGGCTTCATTTGTGTTTTTGGTTTTGAAGCCAATTCGTTTCTAACTGTCAGCAAGTTTGGATAGCTTTTATTCATCCATTTAGTTTCGATGGCTTTTCTGTCAACATGTCCTTTTATGTATTTTTCAATACATAAAGAAGCAATTGGTGCAGCATGCGCACCTCCAGAACCTGCATTTTCTACAAAAACAGCAATGGCAATTTTAGGATTATCTTTTGGCGCAAAAGCAATAAAAATAGAGTGGTTTTCTCCATGACGGTTTTGTGAAGTACCTGTTTTTCCACACATTTGAATATCACTCATTCGTCCATCTCCTGAAACCGTCCCATTGTTTACTGCTAAAACCATTCCATCAATAACAGTATTAAAATGACGGCGGTCGATTCCGACAGATATTTTCTCTTTATACTTCGGATCGATTGCTCCGAAAGTGTCAATGCCTTTTACTAAATGTGGACGAATGTACCAGCCTCTGTTGGCAATGATTGCCGCAACGTTTGCCATTTTTAAGGGATTTACGATGATTTCTCCTTCGCCGATACTGTTACTGGCAATGTTAGAGAATTTCCAAGTAAGTTCGCCTTTGTACATTTTGTTATAATACGCTACATTGGGCAATTTGCCTTTTTTCTCATTTGGTAAATCAATATCCAATGATTGACCTATTCCAAATTTTGCCACCATGTCATCCCATTTCTGTAAACCCAATGCTGATTTTTTGAAGATATTCTTTTCAGAATTATTATAAATCATTCGCTTATAAGTCTGATAAAAATAGGGGTTACAAGAGTATTGAATAGCTTTTTGCACATCACTCGCTACTGGATGACCGTGACTACAACGAATTGGAGAACCAGCATGACCAAAACCAGTATTTGGCGTAATTACACCCATTTGTAAAGCTACCAATGCTTGAATAATTTTGAACGTAGAACCCGGGCGATAATAAGCACTCGGTGGACGGTTCAATAATGGATGAAGAGGATTTAGGTTCAAGGTTTGAAAATACTTGGAAAAAGTACGTCCAGATAATTGGCTTGGGTCGTAAGTTGGTGCCGAAACCATTGCCAATACTTCGCCAGTACTTGGTTCAATCGCTACAACACTTCCTACTTTATGTTGCATTAAACTATCAGCATAAGCTTGCAAATTAATATCAACCGAACTCAAAAGATTTTTACCAGCCACAGGGTTTTTATCAAAAGCACCTCCTTTAAAAGCTCCTTTTTCAACACCTCGGCTATTGACCATCATATATTTGATTCCCCTTTCACCACGAAGGTCTTCTTCATAAAATCGCTCAAGACCAGTTACTCCGATATAATCGCCTTGACGATAATATTCATCACCTTCTTCTTCTAATTTTTCTAAGCGTTCAGGGCTGATTTCACCAACATATCCCAAAGCATTTGCCATTGCTTTTGAATCATAAGTACGGACAGCACTTAATTGAAATTCAAAGCCAGGATAATCTACCATAGCATCTTGTACTTTGGCAAAATCTTCACGAGAAAGCTGTCTTAGAAAAAGAGAAGGACGAACGGGAGAATATATTCTTGCTAAATGGGTAAGACTATCAAATGATTGGCGAGTAATACCAAAAATTTGACAGAAACGAAGTGTGTCAGCAACTTTTGCTTTTTTAGGAGTAATGTATAAATCGTAAACTACCGTGTTGCTCACGATTAGTTTTTTGTTTCTATCATAAACCAAACCTCTGAAAGGCACTTGCATAATCTTTCGGATGGCATTGTTTTCGGCATCTAGCTTGTAAGTTTCATCAACAACTTGCAGGAAAAACAGCCTACAGATGTAGATAAATGCAATAAGGATAAAGAAACCTTGGATAAATCGTTTTCTTAGTTCGTCCACGAGTAATAAAAATTTTATAAATAAGCCACGAGGCTGATGAATGTCTGTATTTTAAATAAACGAGTAATAAGCTTTGAGCTTTGTTTTTGGTAAAAACGCTATTCAAAAAATTAATTATTTTAAACAGCATGTTTTAATAATTTTTTAATCTTTGAAGCAAATTTTCAAGAAAATCATACCAATTCTTCTTGAAAAAACGCTTACTACAAAATTTGTTATTTTTAAGGAAAATATCAACGAAAACGCCAAATGAGTTGTAATATTCTGATAAATTATTCTTTTGGTAACCCTTTGATAAAAAGGTACATTCCTGCAAAAATAAAAAACAGCGAACAGCCCACCGTAAACCAAGGAGTTTTCATCATCATTTTTTCATCAAGCCATCTTCCCAAAAATACTCCTCCTGCTATAGTCACCAACATTTGTGTGCCAGCACCCATATAACGCATATATTTATTGTTATTATTTTGCGAGTCGTCTTTCATGATTTTGAATATATTTAAAATCGAATAAATAGAGAAAAGCTTATGATTCAACCCAAAACTGAATTTATGAGGCTTTTTGATTGAATAAATTAAAAAATTAGCTTTAACATAAAAACTGATACTAATTTTACGTAAAGTTGCGTTTCTTTCACGGTTTCAGCATTAAAAATCTCTATGAATAAATATTTTATTTTATGTGTCGCTTGTCTTACAGGAGTTTTGGTATTGAGTTGTTCTCAGTACAGTAATTCTCCGTTGAGCGTGGGGTTTCATAATGTTAATGCCAAGTACAATGCGTTGTTTCAAGCAAAGATTAAATTTAAAGAAGCCGAAACCTTAATTTTTGATGCTCGTCAAGATAATTTTTCTCAACTTCTTCCCATATTACTTCCGATAGATTCTATGTCCGCTCAAACGGTCAATGAACAACTCGCTTCTGTGATTAAAAAAGCTTCTTTAGTTGCCGAACGCCATCAAAATTCTAAATGGCTCGACGATGCCTATGTGATTATCGGTCAAGCTCGTTTGTTGAAAGAAGATTATAAAAACGCTATCGAAACGTTTAAGTTTGTCAATACCAATGCCACGAGCGATGATGCACGAGACGCCGCTTTAATCGGTTTGATGCGTGCTTATACCGAACAAGGCGAATATCAAACGGCATTAAGAGTAGCCGAAATTCTTCGTGAAGAACCTTTGAATAAAGAAAATACCGCAGATTTTTATTTGACAAAAGCATATTTACACCAACTGAAAGAAGAGTACAAAACATCTGTTGCTATTTTGGAAGAAGCTTTGCCGCTATTACCGAAAAATGAAGAAAAAGCAAGGTTATACTTTGTGGCAGGGCAATTGTATGAATTGATTAATAATCCAACATTGGCAGCTCAAAAATATTCATCAGTTAGTAAAAATAGACCATCTTATAATTTGGGTTTTTATGCGAAACTCAATAAATCTTTGGCTTTAGGACAAACTAATAGTTTTCAGAAATTATTGAAAGACCCGAAAAACAAAGATTTACAAGATAAGATTTATGAAGCAATGGCAACTGCTGAAATCAGAAAAGGGAATACAAAATCTGGTTTGACTTTATTGCAATCTTCTGCCAGAACGAATCAAAATCCACAGCAATTAGCATTTACTTACATCAGATTGGCGGATTCTTATTATAACCAAATGGGCGATTATGAAATGGCATCCGCTTATTATGATAGTACTGCTACTTTATTGCCTCAGCATGACGCCCAATATAAAAGAGTAATTGATAGACAACGTTCTTTGGCTGATTTTGTAACACAAGTAAGAATTATCAGAACGGAAGATTCGCTACAACGCTTGTCGAAAATGAGTCCAGAACAATTGGATAAGATTTTAGAAAAAGTTTATATAGACCAACAATTCAAAGAAGATAGCCAAAAGCGTGCAGCCGAAATTGCCAATAAAGGAAAGCAATTACAGAATAAAAATACAGCAAGTACTTTCAATGACCCGAATAAACCGATGTGGTATTTTAATAATCCCATTGCTATTTCACAAGGAAAAACAGCCTTTACTGCTCGTTGGGGTAATAGAGCTTTAGAAGATAATTGGCGAAGAAGTAGCAAAGAAAACACGCTTTCGTTTGATAATAATGCACTTTCAAATCAAAATCTGACGAATACTTTAGGAAATAACCTTGGTGAATTAAATGCTAAAAACATAGGAGCTGAAGGAATGAAAGCAGGGATTGCGGCTTTAAGAGCCAAAATTCCATTTTCTCCAGAAGCACTTTTAGCCTCAAAGAAAAGACAAGAAGAAGCTACTTTTGCTTTAGGGAAAGTATATAAACTCAATTTGAACGAGCCTAAAAATGCCATTATTACTTTCGAGAAGTTCTTGAAAGAATTTCCAAATTCTAGCCACGAAACAGAAGTATTGTATTTACTTTGTTTATTAACGGAAGACAACGCAGGAGTTTATGCTTCTTATAAAAATCAATTGATGACAAAATATGCAGACTCATATTTTGCAAGATTGTTGATAAGAAGTCAAAATGAAAGTTTAAGTACAGGCAAAGAATCGGAAGTACAGAAATTGTATGCGGAAGCTTATAATTACTTCGGTCAGAATAATTTCGCAAATGCTTTAGCAATTGTTGAGACAGGCTTGAAAGATTATCCGAATAGTCAAATTGAAGATAAATTAGTGTTTTTGAAAGCGATATTATTAGCCAAAACACAAGATACAAAAGCATATAAAACGGCACTAGAAAATTTCATTTCCGATTATCCGAAAAGTCAATTAATTACTTTGGCGAAAGAAAGATTAGAAGTTTTAAGTGCTAAATAATTAATTGTGATTGAGTGAGTTGTGATTTAGTGATTGAAAAAATAAGTATCTTTCTGTACAATTTTTAATACAATTCACAACTCACTCATTCACTAACTACCCCACTCTCGGACAGCGCTTAAATTCTTTCGTTCTATCAAACAAATAGCGATAAGTGATATATTCTTTGTCACGAGTAGTTCCTAATTGAGAAACAAAACGATTCATTTTTGGATTAAAATCGCCCACCCAGTTCATATCAATGGTTTCATACTGATAATGCGGATTATCTCTTCCCGCCTGACGGAAACGCAAAGCGATAGCAGATTCAACGCCTTTTCCTTGAAAGTCTGGCACAACGCCAAAGATTACGCCACAAGTACGAGTAATCACGCCACGCATGAGGAGTAACATAAACTTAGCTTTTTCCCAAACGCCAAATTTCCCGTTAAGGTGTTTTACAATTTGATTAATATCTGGAATCACGATAAAAAATGCGATTGGACGCTCGCCAGCATAGGCAAACCAAGTAAGTTCTTCGTCGATAATAGGTTTCATTTGTTTTACCAAATTACTTGCCTGTTCTTCTGTCATGGCTTTTACGCCAGGAAATTTTGCCCAACCTTCATTGAAAATGGTTCTGAAATCTTCACCGTATTTCGCCAATTTACTCTTTTCGATATGTCTAAATGAGTACTCTGGATTTTCATAAATACGTTTAGCTTTTTCCTCTACAGCATTCGCAACTGATGCTGCACGAATCGGCGATACATAAACATATTGTTGGAAATAATCTTTGAAACCATATTTATCAAAGTACTGAATATAATATTCTTTCGTCCAAGGCATTTTGTAGGTAGGTTCATATTGCCAACCTTTGGTCATCAAACCCCAGAAAGAATCTCTTTCTCCAAAATTAATGGGTCCGTCCATTGCTTCCATACCTTTAGACGCTAGCCAGTTTTTACAAGTATCGAATAATAAAAAAGCGGAAGTTTCGTCTTCGATACATTCAAAAAAACCCATTCCGCCAGTAGGTTGCTCTTCTTTTGTAGCCGTTTCATGATTGATAAAAGCGGCAACTCTTCCGATTGTTTTACCTGTTTCGTCCTGCAAAATCCAACGAATGGCTTCTCCGTGTTTGAAGTATTTATTTTTCTCAGGATTGAAAGTATTTTCAATATCTTGGTCGAGCGGACGAATCCAGTTTTTATCCTGTTCATACAAACTCACAGGTAATAAAAGAAATTCTTGTTGGAGATGTTTATGGTTAGCTACTTCTAAAATGGTCATTGTTGTTGGGTTGAATATTTTTTCAAAGATAGAGGATTTGTATAGAGCCTCCATGTTTACTGAGTCAGCTTGCAAGTTACGAAGGAAGCCGATAGAAAAATAACAGAAAAATTGTCAAATATACCCGAAGGACTTACGTTTGTCATGCGATAAGCATTTTGGAACGAAAATTACTTCAATCCGTTATACTTTTATTAGTTTTGTAAAGAAATCAATTTTTGATAATCATGACTGACAAAGCAAAAATCATAAAAGATTTTACAGAAACCATGAAAGCTCATTATGGTGAACGACTATCAAAGATAATTTTGTATGGTTCGTATGCTCGTGGAGATTTTCATGAGGAATCGGATATTGATTTTATGGTGATTTTGAATGATAAAGAAGTGAAAGCAAGTAAAGAGATTACGCATACTTATCAACTTTTAAACGAATTAACTTTAAAGAATGATGTTTGGGTTTCAATGTTTGCGACTTCGAGAAGTAAGTTTGAAACCGCAACCAAAGCTTTGTTTAGATTTGTAAAACAAGAAGGTGTGATTGTTTATGAATGAAGATATTAAAAACGCTCTTGCTCTTGCGGAGGACACATTGGATGATGCAATCTACAATGCTGAGGATCACAGAAATAGGGTAGCTATTAATCGTTGTTATTATGCGTATTTTTATTTAATCAGGAGTTTGTTACTTGCAAGAGGAGTCTTTACCAAAACACATTCTGGACTTTATAGTGAGTTTAGTAAGGTGTTTATTAAAACAGCTATCATTCCAAAAGAATTTAGCGATGCACTTGCTTTCTTATTTGACCAGAGACAAACCGCAGACTATGATTTAGAAGAAAATATAGATGATGTAGATATTGATAAAGCCATTGAAATGGTTAAAAAATTTATAGAATTCATCAAAGAAAATCACTCAAAAATTTAATCAATTATTAATAAACTCTTTTAAATACATATAAAGAGAACCAAAAATAATATTAATCAAAAAATTAATGCAACCCCTAAAAATATACAATACCCTCAGCCGAGAAAAAGAACTTTTTACGCCCATCAACGTCCCGCATGTGGGAATGTATGTTTGTGGACCAACGGTTTATAATTACGTTCACCTTGGAAATGTCCGTACTTTTTTAACTTTCGATATTCTCAATCGTTACCTTACTCATATTGGCTACAAAGTGCGTTATGTAAGAAATATTACAGACGTTGGTCACTTGGTGGGCGATGGCGACGAAGGCGAAGATAAAATCGGTAAAATGGCGAAGCTTGAAAAACTTGAGCCGATGGAAATTGTTCAGCGTTATACCAACGATTTTCATAAAGTACTCGAACAATTTAATTTACTTCCGCCAAGTATCGAACCTTCGGCTACGGGTCATATTGTAGAGCAAATCGAAACTACAAAATCTTTAATTGACAAAGGTTTAGCTTACGAATCGCAAGGTTCTGTATATTTTGATATTGCTCGTTATAATGCAGAAGGAGGAAATTATGGTAAACTTTCGGGAAGAGTACTGGAAGATTTATTAACCGAAACTCGTGATTTGGATGGTGTTGGCGAAAAACGTAATCCATTAGATTTTGCTCTTTGGAAAAAAGCCGCTCCAGAACATTTAATGCGTTGGACTTCGCCTTGGGGCGATGGTTTTCCAGGTTGGCATTTAGAATGTACTTGCATGAGTACCAAATATTTAGGTGATACTTTCGATATTCATGGCGGAGGAATGGATTTAAAATTTCCACATCATGAATGCGAAATTGCTCAGGCAAAAGGTGCGAATGGTGTTGAGCCTGTTCGCTATTGGATGCACTCGAATATGCTTACCGTGAACGGACAAAAAATGTCTAAATCTTTGGGCAATTCATTCTTGCCTGCTGAATTATTTGCTGGTTCGCATCCATTGTTGGAACAAGCTTTTAGTCCAATGACAGTTCGTTTCTTTATGTTGCAATCGCAATATAGAAGTACTTTGGATTTTTCAAACGATGCTTTGAAAGCTGCTCAGAAAGGTTATAAACGTTTGATTAATGGATTAAGAATCGTCAAAAATCTTGAATACATTGCTGATGATGCTATCGCCGTTGATGAAAAACAAGTATCTGAAGTAGAGAAAGGTATTCAAAACTGCTACGATGGTTTGAATGATGATTTGAATACGGCTGTCGCTATTGCAGGCTTGTTTAATTTGGTCAAGAAAATCAACCAGCTTTATATGGGACAAGTACAAACCGCCCAATTAGGCGAAAGTACTTTTACTTTGTTGAAAGAATCATTCGTTGCTATTATTGAAAATGTACTTGGCTTAATTGAAGAACCAAACGAGAATGTAGAAGCTTTTGCGAAAGGAATGTTATCGCTTTATCGTGAATACAAAGAAGCAAAGCAATACGATAAAGTAGATGAAATCAGAGGTTATTTTAAGGCGAATGGTTTAGTCATCAAAGACATGAAAACAAAAATTGATTGGGCTTACGAAGAGTAACCTTAACTATTTTATTCAATTTTTAACGAATTCAAATGAGAACTCCCAGTATAACGCCTGTTGTGAAGGCATTGATGGCGATTAATATTATCGTATTTGGTGTAGAGTATTTTGGTCATAAAGATATGATTGTGTCGGTAATGGGGCTTCATTACTTTACTTCTGATAAGTTTTTACCTTTTCAGTTTTTAACATCTCTTTTTGTTCATGCAGATCTTCATCATTTATTTAACAATATGTTGGGCTTGTTTTTTCTTGGACCAATGTTAGAAATGTATTGGGGAGACAAGCGTTTTTTGACTTTCTTTTTAGTAACAGGAATGGGCTCTGGTTTACTATATATGGGTTTAAAGTATTATGATTATTCAATGCTTGAATCAGCCACAAGAGCATATATTGAACATCCAGACTTAAATCAGTTTAGTAAATTTTTGTATCAGTATTTTCCAGACGGAATACCGCATAATGCTTATGCACTAATTGAAGGGAATCCAAACAATATTACCGTACAGAATTCAGTTCTAGTTGCACAAGAATGCTTGAAGTCTGTTTTAGATACTCCACTAATCGGAGCATCTGGAGCAGTGTTTGGTGTAATGGCAGGTTTTGCCTTGCTTTTTCCTAATACTGAACTCATGCTTTTTTTATTACCAATCCCGATAAAAGCGAAATATTTTGTAGCTTTATACGGTCTATACGAACTGTATGCTGGCTTGAATAAAATGCCGGGTGATAATGTCGCACATTTTGCCCATATCGGTGGAATGATATTTGCATTTATTCTAATTAAAATTTGGGGTAAAAATAGAAACTCCTTTTATTGAAAATAATAACATTCTGTTTTTCAAATTGTTATATTGAAACATTGAAGTTTTTTGAGTAATATTAAAGTTTATAAAGGAATATAAAAATGAGTGGGATTTTAGATGACTTTAAAGACGCTTTTTCCAAGCGAAACAATGGCTTAATTCAGCTAATATGGTTGAATGTGGCTGTATATGTTGTGATGTTGTTGGTGTTGATAAGTCTAACAATTTTCTTTAAAAAAGCTGAATTGTTTGATAATGCTTTATCATACCTAAGTCTCACACCGTCTTTAGGGGTTTTTATGTATCGTCCGTGGACGATTCTTACTTACTCTTTCTTTCACTCTGTTAATCCCATTGCTCATTTATTGCCCAACATGTTGATGCTTTACTGGTTTGGAGCCATCATTCAAGAATTTTTGGGTAGCCGTAGATTAATTAATCTGTATATTTTAGGGGCAATTTTCGGAGGTGTTTTTGCATTACTTACTTTCAACTTTATTCCTTATTATCAAACAGGAATTAATACAACCATTATTGGTGCTTCTGGCAGTGTAATGGCAATTATGTTTGCCGCCGCTACGCTTGCTCCAGATTATACTTTTTTCTTGTTTTTGATTGGTCCTGTTAGAATAAAATACATCGCCTTCTTTTTCTTTTTGATTTCATTGGCTGGTGCAATTGGAGTAAATGCTGGCGGAGGAATTGTCCACTTAGGCGGTGCTTTATTGGGTTACTTGTACGTAAAACAATTGCAAGCAGGTAACGATTGGGGAACACCAATTGATGTAACGGTAGATTTTTTCAAAAGAATTATCAATCGTACCGAAAAACCGAAGATTAAAGTTGCTTACCGACAAAAAGAAACTTCTTACAATAGTACAAGTGTAGGTGTAGGCGTTGGCTATCCAGATGAAGATGAAGTTGATGCTATTTTAGATAAAATTTCACGCTCAGGCTACGAAAGTTTAACAAAAGAAGAAAAACAAAAACTATTCAAAGCTTCTCAGAAGTAAGATAATATACTCATTTTTCAAAAAAAGGTTAAGTAGTAAATCTGCTTGACCTTTTTTATTGTTACCAAGCTTAAAATATTTCCGTAAATTTGTCAGCTCAATACGAAGTTTGACCTAAGATTCTTTCTATATTTAAGTTTAGTAAAACATTTTAAGGATTAACAGGGTTATTACTTTCAAATTCACACTCGGAAAACCCATGCAAATTATACCCGGAAAAATATTAGCTCAGATTAATACTCCAGAAGATTTAAGGAGACGTAATCGTTCTGAATTGTTGCAGATTTGTGATGAACTGCGTCAATACATTATTGATGATGTATCGGTGTATGGCGGACATTTTGGGGCTTCGCTTGGTGTGGTTGAATTATCCGTAGCACTTCATTATGTTTTCAATACGCCCAACGATCAGTTAATTTGGGATGTAGGTCATCAAGCTTACGGACATAAAATCTTAACAGGGCGTAGAGATAATTTTCATACCAATCGCCTTTATGGTGGTATTTCTGGTTTCCCAAAACGCAAAGAGAGTAAATATGATGCCTTCGGTGTTGGGCATTCTTCTACTTCTATCTCAGCGGCTTTGGGAATGTCGGTGGCTTCTAATTATAAAGGAGAAACTGACCGTCAGCATATTGCAGTAATTGGTGATGGCTCAATGACGGGAGGAATGGCTTTTGAAGCGATGAACCATGCGGGAGATATTCCGAACAATATGATTATCATTTTGAATGATAATTGTATGGCAATCGACCCCAATGTAGGTGCTTTGAAAGAATATTTAACAGATATTACTACTTCACATACTTATAATCGAGTAAAAGATGAAGTGTGGAATCTGTTAGGAAAAATGTCAACATTTGGGAAATCTGCTCAAGACATTGTTTCTAAAATTGAAAATGGCTTAAAAGCTACTTTGCTCAAACAAAGTAATTTATTTGAATCACTGAATTTACGATACTTCGGACCAATTGATGGACACGATGTAGAATATATGGTTACGGTCTTGAATGATTTGAAAAACATTCCTGGTCCTAAAATTCTTCACTGTATTACTACCAAAGGTAAAGGTTATGCCTTGGCTGAAAAAGACCAAACTTTATGGCATGCACCGGGTAAGTTTGATAAGATTACTGGTGAAATCAAGAAAAAGTATTATTCTACGCCTCAGGCGCCAAAGTATCAAGATGTTTTTGGGCATACGATTGTTGAATTAGCAGAGAAAAATCCAAAAATTATGGGTGTAACGCCTGCAATGCCTTCGGGAAGTTCGCTGAATTTGATGATGAAAGTTATGCCAAATCGTGCTTTCGATGTTGGAATTGCGGAACAACATGCAGTTACTTTCTCGGCGGGTATGGCTACGCAAGGGCTTACGGTTTTCTGTAATATTTATTCAACCTTTATGCAACGTGCTTATGACCAAGTAATTCATGACGTTGCTATTCAGGAATTACCCGTTATTTTCTGTTTAGACCGTGCTGGTTTTGCTGGTGCTGATGGTCCTACGCATCATGGAGCTTACGATATTGCTTATATGCGTTGTATTCCAAACATGATTGTTTTCGCTCCGATGAATGAAAAAGAGTTGAGAGATATTATGTTTACTGTTGCTCAAGACGAATTTAAAGACTTGAAAAAATGTATCTCTATTCGTTATCCACGTGGCGAAGGTGTTATGCCTAATTGGAAAACCGAATTTGAGAAAATGGAAATCGGTAAAGGTAGAAAAATTAAAGATGGTGAAAGTGTAGCGATACTCACAATCGGTCATATCGGAAATTATGCCGTTCAAGCTTGTGAAGCATTAGCCAACGAAGGCATCAATCCAGCACATTATGATATGCGTTTTGTAAAACCTTTAGACGAAACGATGCTTCATGAAATTTTCCAAAATTACGATAAAGTAATTACGGTAGAAGATGGTTGTATTCAAGGTGGTTTTGGTACAGCGGTAGCAGAATTTATGTTGGACAATAATTACGCAGCGCAAATCAAACGTTTGGGTATTCCTGATAGAATTGTAGAGCATGGAGAACAATTAGAGTTACATCATGAATGCGGATTTGACCCAGAAGGCATTGCAGAAGCGGTTAGAAGTATTCTTGGAACTCAAAAGAATATGAACAAAGCAGAAATAGTTAAGGTGGCTCTAAATTAATTTTTAGAGATAATCTGCTGAAAATAAGAGGGATAACTAATAACACTCACATCTGAAGGCTAATTAATAATGACTAAGGCGAAAATGATTTTTCGCCTTTTTTATTTTGGCTTTATTAACTACATTTGCCCAATGAAACAATTTACAGCCATATTGCTAAGTTTAGTCATCTTTGTGGGAAGCCTATTCCCCAAAGCCGATGCTTTGCAGTTAGCAAAAATTGGAGAATTGGTAAAACACTATAAAGAACACAAAAATAGTTGGAATGAAAACATTAGCTTTTTAGAGTTTTTAACGATGCACTACTCTACCGCATCTAAACACTTAAAAACAGCGAAACATTCTCATTCAAATTTACCAAATTTAGATTCACACAGTACAGCAACGCTGTTTGAACCTACTTTCAATAAAAAAATTGTACTCCACTTTGATGCTATCTTCAAAGTCTTTTCTGAACCCAATTTCGTTTGGAAAAATTTCTATAGTTTTTCTATAGTTCAGACGCTATTCAATCCTCCTCGATTCTAATTTCTCTAGGCAAAATCCGCTTTGTCATTTCTTATCATTTTTCCATCACGAAGTTTCCTTCGTGAAAATACCTTTATTTATAATAATGAGCTTTTCCGTCATGGAATTACAAATTTTTATGTCTTAAAATTTGGGCTCTTCTTCTTGAAAAATATACAATGATAGATTCAATCATTCGATTCAGCATATACAATAAGCTGACAATCGGTTTATTGGTATTGGCATTGGCGACTTGGGGTGGTGTTTCACTAACTCAATTAACCATTGATGCCCTTCCAGATATTACTTCCAATCAGGTGCAAGTAATTACGCAGTCGCCAGCTTTGCCTGCTTCTGAAGTAGAAAAATTTATTACTTATCCGTTAGAAATCTCATTAAGAACTGTTCCTAATACCAAAGAAATTCGTTCAATTTCAAGAATGGGTTTATCGGTTATTACTGTCGTTTTTGATGACGATGTGCCTACTGAAAAAGCCAGACAACAAGTTTCTGAAAAAATTAGAGAAGCAGAACCTAATTTAATTGCTGGTGCTGGTCGCCCAGAGATGGCGCCAATTACGACTGGTCTTGGCGAATTTTACCAATATACTTTGGTCGTTGACCCAAAATTCAAAGACAAATACTCCTTAGCTGATTTACGAACCTTGCAAGATTGGGTTGTGAAAAGACAACTTTTAGGCATAAAAGGCGTCGTAGAAGTAAGTTCTTTTGGTGGACATTTGAAGCAATACGAAGTTTCAATTAACCCAGAAAAACTAAGAGCGATGAATCTGAGCGTCGCAGAAGTATTTCAAGCTTTACAAGATAACAATGCCAATTCTGGCGGTAGTTATATCGAGAAGGGCACAGATGCTTACTTTATTCGTTCGGAAGGAAGAGTAAATAGTTTGCAAGATATTGAAAACGTTGTGATTACTACTCGTGGAGGCGTTCCTGTGTTAGTAAATGATGTGGCGAAAGTTCAGTTTGGTCATGCAGTGCGATATGGAGCGATGACTCGTAATGGCGAAGGTGAAGCTGTTGGCGCAGTTGTACTTTTACTGAAAGGTGAATCTGCCGAAAAAGTAGTGGTAGATGTTAAGAAAAGAGTAGCAGAAATTCAAAAATCTTTGCCAGAAGGCGTAAAAGTAGAATCGTTTATTGATAGGAGTAAACTGATTGATAAGTCTATCGGTACGGTTCAGAAAAACTTGATTGAAGGTGGTTTAATCGTGGTTTTCATTTTGGTTTTATTCTTGGGAAATTTCAGGGCAGGTTTGGTCGTTGCTTCGGTGATTCCACTTTGCTTGCTTTTTTCTTTTGCCATGATGAAACTCTTTGGCGTGTCGGCTAATTTGATGTCACTTGGTGCGATTGACTTTGGCTTGATTGTCGATGGAGCAGTAATTATCGTAGAAGCCGTTGTACACCGATTACATACTAGAACCATTCCTGAAAATCATGACGGACAAGCTTACAGACTCACTCAGCTTGAAATGAATGAATCTGTGTATGATTCAGCCGTTACGATTCGGAAATCTGCTGCATTTGGTGAAATCATCATTTTGATTGTTTACTTCCCAATACTTGCCTTGACGGGCATTGAAGGAAAAATGTTTCGCCCAATGGCTGAAACAGTAAGTTTTGCCATTATTGGCGCATTGATTTTGTCGTTGACTTACGTGCCGATGATGTCTTCTTTATGTTTAAGTAAAAAGATTGACCATTCAGAAACCATCGCTGATAAAATTATCAACTTTCTGTATAGATTCTATCAACCCATCATCACTTGGTCGTTGAATAAGAAAACGATTATTTTAAGTACTTCATTGGCATTTTTTGTAGCAAGTTTGATGCTTTTCGGCAGTTTAGGCGGTGAATTTATTCCTGAATTAAACGAAGGTGATTTTGCTGTTGAAACCATTCTTCACAGTAATGCTTCATTGTCTCAAAGTGTGTATTCTAACAATGAAGCAGAAAAGCTTTTACTTCGTGAATTTCCCGATGAAATAGCGCAAATAGTGTCCAGAATTGGTTCTTCCGAAATTCCAACTGATCCAATGGGTATCAATGCCTGTGATTTAATTATTGATTTGAAAGATACCAAAGAATGGAAAAAAGCGGAAACGATGGAAGAACTCGCCCAAAAAATGGATGATGTTTTGAAAGATATTCCGGGTGTCACTTTTGAATTTACGCAACCTATTCAAATGCGTTTTAATGAATTAATTGCAGGCGTAAAGTCGGATGTAGCCATTAAAATTTTTGGAGAAGATTTAGATGTTTTATTCGAAAAAGCCCAAGAAGTAGCCAAGAAGATTCATAAAGTAAATGGTATCGCTGATATGAAAGTACAGCAAATTGATGGCGTACCACAAATGGTGGTAACTTACAATCGTCAGAAAATAGCTCAATATGGTTTAAAAATCAGCAATCTGAATACTTTGTTGAAATCAGCTTTTGCAGGCGAAGAAGCAGGCGTTGTTTATGAAGGAGAAAAACGTTTTGGTTTGGTAATTCGATTGGATTCTTCGTACAGAAAAGACATCCAAAATATCAGAGATTTATACTTGGATTTACCCAATGGTGGTAAAATTCCTTTCTCGGAAGTAGCAGAAATTTCATACAAAGATGCGCCCGCTGAAATTACCAGAGATAACGCTCGCCGTAGAATTTCGATTGGTATTAATGTTAGAAATCGTGATGTAGAAAGCTTGGTGAAAGAAGTTCAAACGATTATCGACAAACAAGTAAAACTTCCAATTGGCTATACGGTTGAATATGGTGGTGCTTTCGAGAATCTTCAAGCGGCGAAAAGTAGATTGTTTATCGCTGTGCCAGTGGCACTTTTCTTAATTTTTGCGCTTTTATTCTTTACGTTCAATTCTTTTGTAGAAGCCTTGATTGTCTTTGTAGCTATTCCACTTTCGGCAATTGGTGGTATTTTATCTCTTTGGTTGCGTGATATGCCCTTTTCTGTTTCGGCGGGAATTGGTTTTATTGCTCTTTTTGGTGTGGCGGTTTTAAACGGTATCGTACTGATTTCTTACTTTAAAATTCTGGAAAAAGAAGGAATAAGTGATATTAAACAACGGATTTTAGAAGGAACAAAAACTCGTTTCAGACCCGTCATGATGACGGCGGCTGTGGCTTCAATGGGTTTTTTACCAATGGCTTTGAGCCATTCGCCCGGTGCAGAAGTACAAAGACCTTTGGCAACGGTAGTAATTGGTGGATTGATTACCGCAACCATTCTTACTTTGGTGGTTTTGCCTGTAATTTACAGTCTGGTTTTTGGTAGAAAACCAAAAGCTTCGAAAACCCTAGTTACTTCAATCGCTTTATTGTTGATAAGTACAGCCACTTTTGCACAAAATACTCCGCCACAGAATTTGCAAATGTGTATTGATAAAGCGGTTCGTCAAAACCAAAATGTACAGATTGCTAATTTAGAAATTTCGGGGAATCAGGCTTTGGTGAAAACGGCTAAAGAATTGCCCAAAACCAGTTTTGATGCTCAATACGGGCGAACACAAGTATTCAACGGAAATGATGTAACCTTTACGGTCGGACAATCTTTTGCTTTGCCAAGTTTGTATAAAGCTCAAGAAAATTTGCTAAAAGGCAATGTGTTGACGGCTGAAAAACGTGCAAAACTCACCAAAACACAATTAATAGGCGAAGTAAAAAGTGTTTACTTTCAGATTTTACATACGCATCAATTTATTCAATTATTAGCCCAGCAAGACAGCCTTTATCAGAGTGCTTTCAAAGCGACTTCGGTGCGATACAAAACTGGAGAGACGGATTTATTAGAAAAAGTATCTTCTGAAACTCGACTCAGAGAAATCCAAAATCGTATCCAACAAAGCCAAGCTGATGAGCAGAATTTGTATCAAACATTAAGGTTTTTGATGAATACCAACGAAAACTTTGAGATTGATTACGCAGGAAATCAACAAAAAGCAATGGTGTTAAATAATGCTGAATTAGCTTCCAATCCTTTCTTAGAAATCATTAAACAGCAAAGCGAAGTAAGCAAATTGCAAACCAATTTGGAACAACAACGCTTGAAGCCAGATGTGAGATTGGCGTTAACCAACCAAAGTATTGAAAATCATTTCAATCAAAACTTTGTACAGCTTGGGCTAAATGTGCCGATTTTTACCAAAGCGCAACAAGCTAGAATTACTGCTTCAAAAATCAATGAGCAAGTAATTACTCAGCAATATCAGTATGCTGAAAACCAATTGCAAAGTCAGTTGAATTCATTGAAAATACAGTTTGATAAAGCTGAAAAGTCACTGAATTATTACAAAAATTCAGCCTTGCCACAAGCGGAATTGATTGCTAAAACGGCTTCAAAAAGCTATCAATCAGGCGAAATTGAATATGTGGAATTTGTACAGAATATCACACAAGCTTGGCAAATCAAAGAAAATTACTTGGCTGAATTACAGCACTTTAATCAAATTATCATCAATATCGAAACTTTAATTGGCAATGAATAATCTTCCAAAAAATCATATAATTTCCTTTCAAAAAGGCTTTTTATTAGGTATTACTTTATTAATCAATATTGCTTGTTCAAATACAAAAGCTGAAGAACAAGACAAAGAGGCTGAAACAATAACCGACGTCGTTACTTTATCGGCTGAACAAATCAAAAATGCAAAGCTGACTTTGGGGAATTTCGACCAAACCACTATTTCGGATGAAGTAAAAGCCAATGGTATGGTGGATGTTCCGCCGATGAATATGGCTTCTGTGAGTATTCCTATTAGCGGCTATGTAAAAAGTACTAATATTTTGCCCGGTTCGGCCATTCGTAAAGGAGGAGTTTTAGCCACGATTTACAGCATGGATTATATTCAATTACAGCAAGATTATTTACAGGCTGTTAGTAAATTGAAGTATTTAGAGCTGGAACTCGACCGCCAGAATACTTTAAGTAAAGAAGATGTTGGTGCTAAGAAAAAACTTCAACAGGCTGATTCGGAAGTTTCGTCGATAAAAGCATTGACGAAAGCTCTTGAATTGAAACTTGAAATGATTGGCTGTTCTGTGGAAAAGCTTAAAAAAGGACAAATTTTATCTGTCATTAATATTACTTCTCCGATTGATGGCTATGTGAAAATCGCTAATTTATCCATTGGGAAAAATGTAGCACCTACTGATGTTTTGTTTGAAATTGTTGGCGATGCCCATAAGCATATCGAATTGAAAGTATTTGAAAACGACATCAATAAAATAAAAGTAGGACAAAAAATCATGGTAGAAAATCCGAAATTCTCGGAAAAAAACATGACCGCAACGGTTTTTTTGGTAGGAAAAAATGTTGAAGCGGATACCAAAACCATTAATATTCACGGGCATATTGATGATGAAGCGATGGAAGATAAACTAACCGTTGGGCAGTACGTCAACACGAAAATCCTAACAGGAAAAAGAATCGTTAATACTTTGCCAGAGTCAGCAGTGGTATTGCATGGAAATGGCGGTTTTATTTTTATCAAAACGAAAGAAAGTACTTTCCAGCAAATCCCAGTAAAAATTGGCATTACTGAAAGAGGAAATATCGAAGTAATTCCTGAAAAAAATATAGGTAATCAACAGGTTGTAAAACAAGGAGCTTCTATTTTACAAGCAATGCTGACGGGTTCAGAAGAGTAATTTGTAGCATAAAAAAGTGATTAAGAAATAAATTAATGTTTAGACGCAACCGTTTAGCGTTTTATCCTGTATAAAGGATTAGAGCATACCAAGTATTTGGTTTTTGAAAGTAATACCCAATAATCTTTTATAGATGATATAACTTTCATAATGTTCTACGTTTTCATCCGAGCAAATAAATATTTTTCAATTAATCCTTAAAATTTATGAATACTACAGAAGAAAAAATGAATCGCCTTACTTTTCTAAAACAACTAGGACTTTCAGGGGCAAGTTTAATGGCAGTGTATTGTGGTGTAACGATGAGTTCTTGTACTAACGAAAGCGACGAAGTAACGCCTTTACCAAGTACTGGAGTAACGTTTGATTTATCGCTAGCAGCCAATGCTGCTTTGCTCACAAAAGGTGGATATGTTGTGGATAGAACCAACAACATTGTGGTAGCCTTTACCAATGTGGGTACTTATGTGGCTGTAACGTTGATTTGTAGTCATGAAGGACAAAAGCAAATTACTTATGCTACGGATAAATTTTATTGTACTGCTCACGGCGCTACTTATGATAATACTGGCAAAGGAACGAATGCCAATGGAAGTGCTGGTTTAAAAGCTTATACGGTTACACAAAGCGGTACAGTTTTAACGATAACCTAGAGACCCTACAACCGAAAATTACGTATGTCTTTTCGACAGTAAATTACGAAATGGTTTTATGAAAGATTTAAAACCATTTCGTTTAAAAATATCCAACTTATGAAAAAATATCTATTGGTATTCAGTTGCTTAATCAGTTTCCAAAGTTTTTGTCAGGACGACCTGATGGATATGCTTAACAAAGAAAAAGGAACGCAACCCGAATATACTTCCGCAACATTTAAAGCGACTCGCTTAATCAATGGACAAACCATTGAAACCGTCAGTAAAAAGCATCTTAATTTCTGGATTTCTCATCGATTTGGAGCAGTAAACTCAGGCTTTATTGATAACTTTTTTGGTTTAGACGAAGCTCGTATCAGACTCGGTTTAGAATATGGTTTGAGTGATAACCTGACCATTGGTTTGGGCAGAAGTTCACAAGAAAAAACATACGACTACTATCTGAAGTATAAAGCAATTCGTCAGTCGAATAGCGTGCCTGTTACTGTTACTGGTTATTTGAGTGGTGCAGCCAATACAATGGCTACAGGTTATACACTTCCTTCTGGTTCAACCTTGAAATTTGATGATAACCTAGAACGCCAAACGTACTGTGCACAAATTCTGATTGCTCGTAAATTCAGCGATAAACTTTCTTTGCAAATTATGCCAACGGTTATTCACTTCAACAAAACTGAAGTGGAAGATATGAAAAACGATATGTTAGCATTGGGTTTTGGAGGTAGATATAAGCTTTCTAAACGAGTAACGCTAAATGCCGAATATTACCTAGCAGACCACGGCAATAGCAGTATTTCAGGCAAGTACCATAATTCATTAGCAGTTGGCTTTGATATTGAAACAGGTGGACACGTTTTCCAATTGCATTTTACCAATTCAAGAGGAATGGTAGAGCGTCATTTTATTGCTCAAACGCTTGGAGAATGGGGTAAAGGAGATATTTTCTATGGATTTAACATTGCCAGAACATTCAGTTTTGATGGCAAATCAAAGAAAGATAAGCACTAACATGAAAAAAAATATTTTAGTATTGGTTTGGGCTTTATTGATAAGTCAAGCCAGTTTTGCACAGCTATATTTTACCCAAACAGGTAAAACTAGCTTCTTTTCCAAAACACCTTTAGAAGATATTTCAGCAGTAAACAGCACAGTTTCTTCTATTTTAAACACGGCAACCAACGACATCGCCGTGCGAATGAACATCAATCAATTCAGATTTCCAAATAGATTAATGGAGGAGCATTTCAACGAAAACTATTTAGAATCAGAGAAATTTCCAGCGGCTACTTTCAAAGGCAAAATTGCTGAAAAGATAGATTTTACCAAAGAAGGTACTTATGATGTAACTGCCAAAGGTGTGATGATGATTCACGGAGTAAGCAAAGAAAAAGTACTCACAGGAAAACTAACGGTTGGAAAAGATAATATCAGCATCGACACCAATTTTGAAATCGCCTTAGTAGATTATAAAATTGACGTACCTAAATTAGTTTGGGAAAAAATTGCCGAGAAAATTGCTGTTAAAAACAGCTTTTCTTTAATCAAAAAGTAATACGAATTCTCAAGTCGTGAAAGGATTTATACCATCGCTCGTGTCATCACGAGCGATTTTTTTGTAATAGGATTGCGTGTGAAGACACACGCAACGGCACAGACAAAAGTTTTCAGAAATCTTGAAATCTGTCAATTGATTGAAAACAAACGATTAACAGATTTCAGATAACTTGTACGAAGTAGCTAATCGTCCTCTAAACCGTCCAATAACTCCTCCCATTTTGCTTGTAATAGTTTTTTATCGGGAAGTTTAGTCTGATAATCTGCCACAAGAGTTGGTGAAAGACTACGATTTAGGGCATACTCAACTACCGTATCATCTTTCCCTTTACACAACAAAATACCAATTGAAGGATTTTCATGAGACTTTTTTACATCACGGTCAAGAGCCTCAAGATAGAAATTAAGTTGTCCTAAATGAGCAGGGGTAAATTTCTCTATCTTCAATTCAATAGCTACCATGCAATTAAGACTACGATTATAAAAAACAAGGTCGATTGCGAAATCCTGATTACCCACTTGAACAGGGTATTCTTCTCCCATAAAAGCAAAATCTCTTCCAAATTCCAGTAAAAATTTACTGATATTTTGTGTAATTCCTTTTTTGAGGTCTTTTTCCGAATGCTTTTCTGGTAAGTCTAGCAGTTCAACAACATAAGTATCTTTGAAAGAATCGATGATATTTTGTGGTAATGTTTTAGCCATTGGTGGAAGTTTTGAATTGCCAATCATTACACGTTCAAAATAGGAAGAATTAATTTGTCTTTCTAATTCTCTTGACGACCATCTTTCTTTTATTATTGTTTGTAAATAAAATTCCCTTTCATCAGCACTTTTACATCTTGAAAAAACGATTGTGTTATTAGTCCACGAAATTTCTCTCAGCACTGCCGAGAGTTTTGGGAAATCCTTGTAGCTTTCATAAAATTGCTTCATTCGCCAAATATTTTGCGATGAAAAGCCAATAATATTAGGGTCTGATTGAAGGATAAATTCAGACAATTCTTTCACGACAGATTTCCCCCAGACATTTGATGTCACTTGCTGACTGACATACATTCCAATTTGCCAGTAAAGGTTAACTAGCTCATTATTAACAGCCTGAAAAGCTCTTTGTTTTGCCTCTTTAATCAGGTTAGAAATATGACTGAATTGTTGTTCTAATTGCATATTCAAAAGGAAAAATTAAGATGGATGTAAATCTATGCCATCGCTCGGTGTCATCACGAGCGAATTTTTAGTAGTAATTGGATTGTTTGTGGAGATATACACAATGAAACAAATCACTTGTTATCACCAATAAAAAAAGGTCAGGTGCTATGCCTGACCTTCTAGGGTTTTTGGTTAACTATTCTTTCTTTTTACTACTTTTTTTGATGAATCGTTTGGCTAATTCTTCATATATTTCTTGTGCGCCAGGCTGTTTTAATTGTGCCTGCATCTTAACATTTTTATAATAAATCAAAGCTGCAGTATAAGCTTCTGAACCCGACAATACGCAAATGTTTTCTAAGATACTTTCTACCTGTTGGGCGACGGTCAAAAATTGCTTCCCCAATTTAAAGGCATCTAAATCGACTTCTGCCTCTTCTTTACTGACAAAATCAGGTTTGAAATTAGGGTTACTGTCCATGTAACCAATAGCTTTTTCGGTAAAAGGTAAGTTGCCATCAGCCATCTTGATGAGTTCTAGTCTGTCTTCGGCATCCAAGACAATGGCTTTGGGTTGAAGAATAGCAATAATACTGTTGAGATGTTGGTTTAGCTGAGTTTGTTCAGCTTCGGTAAGCGAAAAAGAAATGCGATTTTCCATTTGATTGGTTGTTTAAAAGTAGAAATAAAATATTGAAGCTAAATAATGCTACTGCGGTTTAAAAGAAGACCTTGTAGAATGATTTTCATCTTACAAGGAGTAGAAATATTTAACGTTTTGAAAATATAGAAAATATCTTAAAGTGCTGTTTGTTATTTAGTTAACGGTCTAAAAAATTTGATAAATACAAAAACGGTATTTGAAAAGTAATAAAATGCGGCATTTTGCGGTTTTGGAGCCAAAATACATACTTGAAGTATCTCACGAGATACTTCAAGTATGTCGTGAGATACTAATTACCGCAAAATACCGCAAAAAAGTATCTCATGAGACACTTCAAGTATGTCGAGAGATACTAAATCCCGCAAAATACCGCAAAAAAATATCTCGTGAGATACTTGAAGTATGTCGGGATATGGTTGGAGATTCAAAAGGATAAGAATGATTTAGAGACTTAGTAGTTTGAAAAGAGTTTTTGTAAAATGTTAAAATGACACGAATTACTTTGTACCAAACTTAACATTAAGCACTTCTAAGAACTGAATTCTATCAAGATGAAATTGTCTTTCTGCTTTGCGTAGCATGCACATTCCTTCAAGATAATTGCCATTCTCTGTTCTGGAATGTTTAAAGTTACTGACGCTTCGTGTAGTCACATTTCCATGCCTGTCACAATATTTTATTCTCAAGTAATTTTTATTTTGAATTGCATTAATTATTACTTCTTCTAATTGTGTTACATAATCAGTATTTTCTTCTTTAAAATTTGAATGCTTAATTGAATATGGTTGACATCCTTCTATAGGTAATGATAGATTTTTATTTATGGGGAATGTGTTTAAAGTATTTTTTATATAGTCATATCCAGAAAGTCTATAAAACCCATGAACACAAATAATACGTTCTGGTTGAAGTATAGTTTGAACTCCTTTGTAAGCTATTAATATATGTTTTTTATTTTTAATAAAAGCTTGTATTTCATTTAGTTTCTCTTCATCAACATCTGGAATTAAAGTCAAAGCATCAATCGGAAGTAACTTTTCTGACATTTTTTCAGACGATGGATTAAACCATTTACATTTAATTAATAGGTCAGATACTTCTCGTTTCTTTTTCCCTGTTTTTGTATCGTAAGAAGGTTCTTTTAAATCATTTTTAGCAGTGCCAATAATCTGCATAATAGGGCTTACAAAAGATAGTAGTGGATTTATACTCATTCGTTCATTTTCTCCTTCACTTTTGTATGAACTTTTTAGTTTTTTTAACTCCATTTCTGCTGTGGAGAGAGTGACTTTTGTCCCAATTTGAATATTTTGATAATTGTCGCTATTATCTTTTTCTTTTAAAACAGAATTACTATTTTTTTCTTTAATTCTCTTTAAAAGCTTTGTTGAAAGCCAAGCTTCTTCAAATTGAAAAGATTTGGAAGAATACCAAATACATTTACATTGAGCAGTTTTATGACTTTTTTCTTGTAGTAATAGACCTGTATTTTCATCATACAAGTTTTGAGAGTCTCCAATAATTTCAACAATTACCATTAATGGAGAAATTAGTAGAGGGTCTCCTCCAATAAGAACGTCTTGACTTAATGCGGTAAAAGGGTGGGAGGTTAAGGCTACAATATCACCAATTTTAAATGAGTGTGTAACTGGAGTAGAAGATGTTTCCATAGTAAGTTTATTTTTTTGACAAACATACTGAAAATCTGTATCTTTGGCTAAACCTTGTTAAGGATAATTATGAAAGATTTTAGACATCTGGTATGGACTATAAAGTTTCTATTTTAAATAGAAATTTACTGTATATGTAGATTATGCAGGTGAATGATTACATTCAATGCTCATAACTTTCTGCAATAGATTTATGATTTCATTGATGTCTTCTGTAATAAATATGAACATAAAGTATATTTTCATAACTGTAAATATTAATTGACTCAAATTTATACAATTCAAATTAAGTGTGACTCAAGAACTTGGGTACTGGTCTTACTCTTCGGAGGTATATGTCTAATTTTATATCTATTACACCACTCATGTATTCTTATCAAGGTTTATTTATTCTATGAAGATTAAAGAATTTCCTACTTGGCTAAAAAATAGAGGATACCTACATATCACTCAACAAATAAACGTTTACGACAATCCCCAAAGGCTATTATCAAAGATATATAATAGCAATTATGTTGCTAAATATGCTTTCTTCCCATTAATTCATGCTTCAATAGACGAACGTAGGTATAAGCGTAATCCATTCAATAAACATTGTCATTCATACAAAGATGAGAATGGGCTTACTCAAAGGCACATTAAGAAAAGACCTCTTCATTATGCAACTCACATGGATGCCTTAATATTTGGCTATTATGCTGAGTTACTACAAACAGAATACGAAAAAGAATTACTACGTAATGAAGAATTTTCAAAATGTATTTTGGCGTATCGTAAAATAAAAATTTCTGAAGAAAAAGATAGTAAATGCAAAAGCACTATTCATTTTGCAGATGAAGTATTTTCTGAAATTCAAAGAAGAAGTCAAAACGAAGATTGTATTGTTCTAACATTTGATATTAAAAGCTTTTTTTCAAGTCTAAACCATCATTTATTAAAACAAGCTTGGGCAAAACTCATTCAAAAAGATAAGTTGCCAGATGACCACTATAATGTTTTTAAAGCGGCGACAAGATTTTCTTATATTCTTTTGGATGACCTTCGGCTTACTCAAAAAAATAGGGGTAGAAAAGCAGGATTTGATGAAAAGAAATTAGCCAAGATAAGAAATGAAAAGGGATTTAATGCTTTTTTTGAATCACCGGAAGACTTTAGAAATCAACTTAAAGACAGAAAAATTAAACTTCATCGTTTCCCATTTAGAGATAAAAAAGATAATAAGCCAATGGGTATTCCCCAAGGGCTACCTATTAGTGCTGGTTTAGCAAATCTTTATTTATTAGAATTTGATAAACTTGTTTTTGAACGGGTAACAGATTTAGGTGGGTTTTATAGACGCTATTCAGATGATATGATTGTTATTTGCAATCAAGAAAACGCAGACAAATTAAAAGTTTTTGTTGAGTCTGAAATTGAAAATAGTTTAGTAGAAATTAGTAGAAATAAAACAGAAACTTTTTTATTCAAAAGTATCCAATTAGGCAAGAAAGAAAAAAGATTAACATCAATAAAAATTACAGAAGATAGATGTATTATTGAAGCTCCTTTTACTTATTTAGGATTTGAGTTTTATGGAAGTAAAACTTTAATAAAGTCTGCGAACTTGGCTAAGTTTTATAGAAGAATGATTTCGACAGTTAAGAGAAAAAGCAAATTAGCCATTAAGATTGCTGAAAGAGAAGGTAAAGAAAAGCCTGTTTTATATAAAAGAAGATTGTATAAACTCTATATGAATTCAAATCTTAATAAAGTTAAAGTTCATTTACGTCGAAAGATTTTTACGCAAAATAACTTAGGAGAATACAGAATTGAATCAAGCAAAAGTGAGAAGAGTTTTAGAAGTAATTATCTGTCTTATATTAAAAGAGCAAGTAAAATAATGGACGAAGATGCTATTTCAAAACAGATTGGAAAGAAGCATAAAGGAATATTTAATCAAGCGTTGAAGAGACATTTAAGAAAAATTTAATACACTTACCTATTAAAAACCTTCTCTCGATGCCAAGCAAAATTCTCTAATGAGGGTATAAAATCTGGTAATACTTATTCTAAACTTTGGCAACAAGTGGCTACCCAATTTGAAGGTTTTGCAATAAGCCAGCCATTGGCTGGCTTATTGAGTACTTGTACCCATTCAATAGAAATTTCTTATTCCCTCATTTCATCGCACTTATGCGAATTAAAGGGAAATGGGAAGTACGCTTATACCGTCGCTCGTGTCATCACGAGCGATTTTTTTTGTAATAGGATTGCGTGTGAAGACACACGCAACGGCACTAGATTCATTAAGAGTGATGGAGCAATAATCTACAAAAAAAACCTCCGCAAAAACAAGCCTGCGGAGGTTTAGCATTCTTTTCAATCAAAAAAATTATTTTATTACTTTCATTATTCCATTCATGATACTCCAGTGACCCGGGAAGGTACAGACAAATGGATAATCTCCTATTTGTTCTGGTACGGTGAAGCTTAATCTATAAGATTCTTCTGGGTTTACTAAAGGTGTTGAAGCGATGATTTGAGGAATGTTTGGTACATAATTTTTATCCAAAGCATCCTTTTGCGTAATCATTTTGTTAGCGGCTTTTCCGATAATTTCTAAAGATTTCGGTTTGCCGATTACCAAATTATGTTGCATCGCATCAGGGTTTTCAAAAACTAATTCTACTTTAGTTCCTGCTTTTACCGTGAATTCCTTTTTATCATACTTCATTTCTTCTTTCACAGATTTTATCACAATAATTACTTTGTTTGGATCTGTTGCTTCTTCGGCTTTGACTTCCCAAGCTTGGAACAAACGAGTTAATTTCGCTTTGTTATCTGCTGAAAGTGTTTTGTTTAAGCCTGCTAAGAATACTTTGTCGCTGTCTTTTACCTGTACTTTCTTTCTATAATTCCAACCATCTGTGATGCCTTTAATCAGGGAAGAAGCGCTAGTTTCATCCAACTTCTGGCTTAATTTCAATAAAGCAATTACTGAATCAGCCGAGCTAACATTGGCATAACCTTTAACGGCTTTCTCCATCGCATAATTCGACATACTTTTAGGAACATTGAAAGTCACTTTTTGGCTATAAGCATTGTTTTTCTCGTTCTCTTCTGCAATGGTATTGGCTTTGTCTATTTCAACAGAAACGGTATAAGTACCCGGCATATCAGATGTTAAACCAAGATTTCCTGTCCATGCGCCATTATTGTAAGTACTAATTTTAACGCTTTCATTGGCTGGAATACCGTCATTAAAAGTATGGCTTACCAAATCATATTTTCTACCTACACCTTCAATTCTAACATTAAGATTGATTACTTCTCCTTTTGCAATCGCTACTCCGCCTTGGTTTTTTACCTCAATATTGAAAAGTACAGGTTCAAGAACAGCAGGATTTGCTGGTGTGAAGTTGATTTTGCTAATCACTAAATCAGGCTTGTTGCTTGCCGAAACAGCGGTAGCTTTCTCTTCTTTCATCATGGCCGCATGGTCGTGATGAGCAGGCATTTCTTCTGTTTTAGCTTTTACTGGCGAAGCATTTTTAGTAAGGTTTTGTAAATGCTTTTTCAATAAAGCTTGTTTGTGGCTTGTCAATACAGAAGCGAAACCATCTGGCAACCAACGGTCGTTAATTTCTGTTGATTGTTCCATACGAGTCAACAAAGCTTTTTCAGATTCAGCCGTTAAAGGCATTTCAGATAAAGCCAAAAGTGTATTTAACACCACCAAAGGCTCTTTATCATTCAATGAATTTTGTTCCAATAAAACTTTTACTGAAGCTTCGTTACGAGGCAACAATTGAACTGCCGTTTTACGAACACCCGAACATGGATGCGATAAAGAAGCGATTAAAGCTTTTTGTACTTCGGCATCGTTCAATACGCCCAAACCTTCTAAAGTACGAAGTGCATGAATCACACTTGGATTGATACCTGCTTCGTCTAAAGACTGGTCTTTCGTGATTTCAATCAATGCTGGCACTACGTCTTTTTGTCCACGTTCTACTAACAAACGTTGTGCGTTCATTCTCCAGAACATATTTGAATTTTTAAGAGCCGACAATAATTCTTGTGGACGGTCTTTTGATAAATTCAAAGGAGTATAGTTTGGTGCATCTTTCGCACTTACACGGTAAATTCTACCATGTGTAAAGTTTCTTAAATCGGTTTCATAAGCATTTCCTTGACCCATCTCAAAACCATTTGGTTTTGGATTGTGCTGAATAATGAAAGAGTACCAATCGGCAATCCACACCGCACCGTCTGGACCAACTTCTGCAAAAACTGGAGAAACCCATTCATCTGCACCTGCCAAAAGGTTGAAACCTTCTACGTCGCTATAATCTGTTCCGTTTTTGGTCATTACGTTTTGGTGAACTACGTGTCCTGTTGGTTCACAAACAAAAGCGATTTGATTCCAATATTTTTTAGGGAATGCTCTTGCAGTATAAAAATTATGACCAGCCGCCGCAGTATATCCACCGAAAACATCCACCTGACGAATTCTTGGCGTGATGGTTTTCATGTCTTTGTGCGTATCTGTACTTCGGCTACCGTTTGTGGCAGTTGGCGAAAGAATATTTCTATGTGGAATCGCCATGTACCAGCCATGTGAATTGTTGGCAGTTGAACCAAAAACATCGCCCGTTTCGTTGAAAGCAAAGCCCCAAGTATTGTTTGAAGTACTGGTGATATGTTCAAAATCTGAACCATCAGCTTTGAATCTAAAGAAACCTTGACCGAATTTTACTGAATCTTTTTCAGCAAATTTCCCTTGAAAACCTGCATAACCTAAAGAACCCCAAATCCAGTTATCAAAACCATAATGTAAGTTTGATGGCCCAGCGTGCGTATCAGAAGTACCAAAACCAGAGAACAAGATTTTCTTTACATCTGCTTTATCGTCGCCATCGGTATCTTTCAAGAATAACATGTGTGGAGCTTGGGCTACAATTACTCCGCCATTGGCAAAAACCAAACCTGTAGGAATACTCAAGCCATCGGCAAAGCGAGTGAATTTATCTGCTTTTCCATCTTTGTCGGTATCTTCACAAATCAAGATATAATCGCTACCGCCAGTTTCTTTGCGTTCGTTTGGATAATCTTTCGTGATTAAAACATACAAACGACCACGCTCATCCCACGACATCGCAATTGGGTGCATTACGTTTGGTTCATGCGCAAATACTTCTAAATTAAATTCAACGGGTACTTGTATATGTTTCAGTGTTTCTTCTGGAGAAAGCGCTGCTTGTAATAATTGTGGACCAGGGCGTTTTTCATAATTGGGCAATTTTGCTTCGCTGTAAGAAAAAGGTTCTGGGGTTAAAGCTGCATGTGCTAAACGAGCTTGCTCGTCAACTGACCAAATGATTCCATTTTCTAATAATTTCAAGAAATCAGGATTTGTCCAAGTACGCTCATCATGTCCGTAAGCGGTATAAAATACTCTTCCCTGACCATACTGGCGAGTCCAAGTATAAGGTTCAGTTTTAGCATCTGGACGATCTTTTGTTTGGTCAGCTTTAATGTCACGAGTCATCAAAACATTATTATCTGCTTGTAAATGACTGTGTAAATACGTTTCATCGAAGGCTTTAATGCCAGAAATATCTTTTAATATTGGGTTTTGAGGTTGAACAATATTCGCTTGAATAGTATCCATTGTGTGTCTCCAGAACTGTCCGCCTACCATTTTAACGTATTCTTCAGAATTTCTAAAACAATAAGAAGCACAGTGAATAGGTAAAATTCCTTTGCCAGAAGCCACATAAGCCAAAAGGTCTTTTTCAGCTTCAGGAGTAATTTTATCCCAATTGGCATAAATCATTAAGGCATCATACTTATTCAAATTAGTAGTATTGATGTCTTCTAATTTATCAGTATAAGTAATATTGATACCTTTATTTCCGAGTGCAGACATCAATGTTGGCACACGTTCTACAGGTTTATGATGACCATTGTCACCAAGAAACAGTACTTCCAAACGACGAGCTTTCACCGCTGTTTGAATAGCTGCTTTGTTGTTTTTTTTCGCTTTTTTCTGAGAAAAACCTACGAGGCAAGTCAGCAATAAGCAAAGACTAAGCAATGATTTTTTCATTTCTTTTGATAGTATAAATTCATGGATAATTTAAAATTGGGTATTGAATATTTTTCTACACTCAACCTCAGCCCCAACCCCCTCTCCCGCAGAGAGGGGGCTTTTTTTAGTCCCCAAAGCTCCCCTCTCAACAGGAGAGGGGTTGGGGGTGAGGTCTTGCGCAGAATAATGTTTGGTCACAAAATTTTTTAGGACAGCCTCATTATTATGCAAATCAAAAATCAGGGATATAAATAATTTCGCCTCCTTTTAAAGCAGATTCATGTGATAAAATACCTACTGATGTCCAGTTGGCAGATTGTTCAGCATTTGGGAATGGGTCACGGTCTTCAACAATTGCCGAAACAAATTCATGCACAAGATGCGGATGCGAACCTCCATGACCAGAACCTTGCAAGAAAGAAAGGTGTTGGTTTTCGTCGGTATCATATACTCCACCAGTCGTAAATACTTGAATTTCTTCTGGTAAATAATGTGCGTAATCTGGCACAGTTACTTTCTCAGGAATTTCTGGTTCAGGTTTTTTAGCGGTATGAACAACATGCTCTTCGTGTTCAATCAACGACCATTCAAAAGATTTTTTTGAACCATATACTTCAAAGCTCTCACGATATTGACGAGCTACATCAAATAATGAACGATATACCAAAGCACTTAAATCTGAATCTTTGAATTTGATATGAGCAGATTCAATAGCAAAAGGAGAGTTATAATGTTGGTGTAATTCTTCACGAATTGTTCCTGAACCAAAGCATGAAACGTACTCTGCTTGTAATTTCAACAAACCAGCTACAGGACCCACACAGTGCGTAGCATAGTGCATTGGCGGTAAACCTGGCCAATAACCCGGCCATCCGTCCATGTCTTGTTGGTGCGAAGCTTTCAAGAATTGTACTTTTCCTAATTCTCCTTTTTCGTATAATTCTTTTACATACAAAAATTCACGACTGTAAACTACGGTTTCCATCATCATGTATTTTTTGCCTGTTCTTCTTGTCGCTTCAACGATTGCTTTACATTCTTCTACAGAAGTTGCCATCGGAACGGTACAAGCTACGTGTTTGCCTGCATTCAAGGCTTTTAAGCTTTGTTCTGCATGATTATGAATCGGAGAATTGATGTGTACAACATCTACAGCTGGGTCTGCCAATAAATCTTCAAAGCTGGTATAACGCTTTTCGATTCCGAAAGCATCGCCAATGGCATTGAGTTTCTCTTCAGTACGCTGACAAATAGCGTACATATTCGTGTTCGGGTGACGTTGATAAATGGGAATAAATTCAGCTCCAAATCCTAAGCCGACAATGGCAATGTTTAGTTTCATTTTGTTTAATTTATTAAGAAGCTATCAGCTGTGAGCCTTGAGCTTTGAGTTTTGTACTTTGTTAGTTTATGAAAAAGCGATAATTAACTATATATAAGTATGTTAGCTCACAGCTCAAGGCTTAAAGCTCATAGCTCTAATAAACTCCAAGCTTTCTTTCATCAATGTTTCTTCGTTGTCAAACATTTTTCTCCAAATATTGGCTACTGCTAATTTTGAACTAAATGCTTCTACTGATAAATAAGCATCGTATTTAATTTCTTCTAAAGCCGTAAAAACATCTGTCCAGTTTACATTTCCTTTGCCAACGGTACTTCTATCATTTTCAGATACTTGTACATGCACCAAATGTTTACTTAATTTTTTGATGGCATCGCCCAAACTTTTCTCTTCAATATTAGCGTGGAAAGTATCAAACATGATTTTACAATGTGGATGATTGATGTCTTCAACCAATTGAAATAATTCATCTGCACAAGAAACCAAGTAACTTTCAAAACGATTGAGGTATTCTAAGCCTAAAACAATTCCTTTTTCTTGGGCATAATCTGCTAATTCTCTCAAGTTTTCTACCGCCCAATTCCATTCTTCTTGAGTAGCAGGTTTTCCTGTAAAATGACTTAATGCTGAATGATATGGGCCTGTCAATAAATCTGCTCCTAAAACCACGGCACAGTCGATAGCTCTTTTGTTTCTTTCTAAAGTAGTGGCTCTCATTGCTGGGTCTGGACTGATTTGATTGAAATCTGGTCCACAAATCGTTACCGCAATTCTATCTAAACCTAATTCATCCAATTTTGTACGCCAAGATTTCCAATGCGCAGGGTCAACATCAAAAATGGGTACTTCAACGCCCGTAAAACCAATCGCTTTAATCTGCTCTAACACTGGGAAAAGGTCTTCGTTAATCTCAGTCCCCCATAAGAGCAAATTCATTCCGTATTTTTTCATTTTATCTTTATCGTAAGGTTTTTTTGATTGATTTTGTGTATAAATTATTAATTGTGTTCAATTGTTAATTTTCAGAGTTCGTCAAACCAAATTTGGTTTTGGGTTTAATTTTAATCAAACAGATAAGGATTTTTGACAATACAAAATAATCTAAAAAAAGTCATAAAAATTTCCGCTGTTTTGATTAGTTTTGACTGTATTTTGATATTTTTTAGATTAGTATCAGTAATTAAAGTAAAAAAATAGGTTTTGAAAAGTCCATTAAATAAAAGTATAGAATCGCCAAATCATTCTTTCACCATGAAAGAGTTGAAAGAACCATACTTCGACCCCAACTGGCATTTTCACCCGCATTATCAATTATTTGTGGTGTTGGAAGGAACAGGCACCCGCTTTATTGGAGATAATATCAAACATTTTGAAGCAGGAGATATGGTTTTTGTTGGACCAGATTTGCCACATCTTTGGCGGAGTGATGAGATTTACTTTCAGGGTAATCCTGAATTAAAAACGCATGGAATTGTGGTGTATTTTACAGAAGATTTTTTGGGAAAAGATTTCTTTGAGAAATATGAAATGACGAAGCTCAAACATTTCTTTTTAAATGCCAGTCGTGGATTAGAAATCAGTGGAGAATTACATGACAAGATTCTTACTTTTATGAAAGAGTTATTGCCATTACAGGGATTTGAAGGGATTTTGAAATTATTAGAAATGCTGAATTTATTAGCCAACTCCAACGAATATGATTTTATCAGTAGCGTTGGTTATACCAATCCTTTCAAAACTTCTGAAACCGAACGAATGCACAAAGTTCACGAGTACGTGCTGAACAATTATCGTACTTCAATCAACTTAACAGAAGTAGCTTCGTTGGCAGGTATGGCTACGGCGGCTTTTTGCCGTTACTTTAAGGCAAGAACGAATAAAACCTTCTCGGATTTTGTCAGTGAATTGCGGGTTGGTTATGCCTGCAAATTGTTGATGGAAGATAAATTAAGTGTGACGCAAGTTTGCTATGAAAGTGGTTTTAATACTTTATCGAATTTCAATAAACAATTTAAGGATTTGAAAGGACAAACGCCTTCGCAATTTAGGCTTGCTTTTGGCGATACAACTTTTAAAAAATCTCCTCAATCTTAGCCTCTTTTCCTCTGAAATTAAAAGTATCGCCTTTGCCTTTTCCCATCAACAATGCTCCGATGGGCGATTGTGGCGAAATAATCATGATATTTTCTCCATCGATTTTACAAATACCCACACTCACAGCCAAGAAGTAATTTCCAGTAGAAGTTTTCAGAAAAGCACCAACGGCTCCTTTTTTGAAAGTAAGATTCATATCAATTCTTTCAACAATGGCTTTTTCTCTTTTGGCTTGTTCGTGCATTAAACCGTGCATGTCTCGGTCGAGTTGCCCCATTGCTCTGGAAGTTTCGTACTTATCACCCGCAGACGATTTTGATTCTTCATTGGCAGAAGCCTGAGCCGCCTGCATGGCATCGTAGGAAGTTTGTATTCTTTGGTCTAAAAAATTATTAATATAATCGACAATCTTTTGTTTCATGTTTTTTTAGCTTTGAGCCGTGAGCTATTAGCTTTGAGCTTTTTGTCTAACTTTTTATACTTTGAGTTGTGAGCTTAATTTCTAAAAAGCTCACTGCTCATAGCTCATAGCTCACAGCTCAAAGCTATCAAAGCGTTTCTCTCCGAATCATATAAAAAGGATTCTTTACTTTAATTTTCTTTTTATCTAACAACAAAGCCGCCGCCGTTCTGCCCATTGTTTCAAAGTCAGTTGTGATAACGGTAATGCCTAAGAGTTCTTTTAAAGTTGTTTCGTTGAAAGAAACCACGCCGATTTCATCACCCAAAGTATAACTTGATTGACGAACCTTTTTAACTAATTCAGCCAAATCGTGTTCTTCAACAACTACATAAGCAGTATGTGGAGTGAGTAATTCTTCATCAACGTTCTCTCTGATGATAAATTCTTTGTGGGCATTTACACAAAAGTAACGAACACCTCTTACAATATCAGCAGGATAATTGCCATCACTCGGAAAAACCAACACAACTCGTTGATACTTAGCAAATAAATCATTAGCACTTTCTAAAGCTTCTGCAACATCACGCTCAAAATCTTGATAGACCGACAAACATTCGTTTTTATATTCGGGTAAATCTTTATCAAGTAAAACCAATTCATCCGAAGGGATTTTTTCCAAAGCCTTCATGGCAATAGCTTTTTCTGAATCAGGGAAAAAATGCGGCATTACTACATAATAGTTATACTTACCAAGATTTTTATCAATGATTTCATCGAAAAGACGAGCATTATAATGATGAATCTGTAAATCAACCGAAGCTTTATCGCCCAATACTTTCAAAAAAGCATAGTAAATCAACTTTTTATAAGAGCTTAGTTTATTGAAGATTAACAAAATCCTCATTTTTCTACTTTCTCCGCTGTTTACATAATATCCTTTTCCTTGTACAGAAGTAATGAAGCCTCTTTCTTTTAATTCACGATAAGCTTTTTCCACGGTGTCACGGGCTAAATAATACTCTTCGCTGAGTTCACTGATAGATGGAAGCTGTTCGTTTTTCTTCAAGACATTGCGTTCAATATCCGAAATAACCGACTGGATTATCTGCTTGTACTTTGGTGTTTTATCGTTTGGATTGAGTTTGAGCTGGTACATGATTCTTTGGAAACTCAGCTTCACACATTTTCTCTAGTAAGAAGCGTTAAGGCTGAGAATTAATTTTGCTATACATTCTTTTAATTTAAATCTTTTGAGCAGGGAAGTGCATGATAGTTCCCTTTTGTTTTTGGTTTATCCTTGTAAAATTTTATACGATTCCAAGAAACAAATTTACAAACTATTCTTTCAAAGAACTAGATTTATAATAATTACTCTAAAAATGTTATTCAATTTTTAAGATGATGTTTGGGGGCAATTCTTAGGTTTCGCTTAGATACAAAATATTCATTCTAACAAAAAAGCAAACATAAAAGAGAAGTGTTTGCCAAGCAAAATTCAAATAGATAATTGATTATGGGAGCAATTTTAGGTGTTATTTTTCACTTTATCGGCGGCTTTGCATCAGGGAGTTTTTATATTCCTTACAAGAAAGTTAGAGGTTGGTCATGGGAAAGTTATTGGATTACAGGAGGTGTTTTTTCATGGTTAATTGTTCCACCTTTAGCAGCGTATCTTACCATTCCAGATTTTACTTCAATTATTGCTAGTAGTGAAGGAAGCGTATTGTTTTGGACTTACGGCATGGGCGTTTTGTGGGGAATTGGTGGTTTAACTTACGGTTTAGGAGTACGTTATTTGGGTATTTCATTGGGTAGTTCAATCATTCTTGGGCTTTGTTCAGTTTTTGGTTCTTTGATTCCCTCAGTTTATTATTACTTCACCAAAACTCCTGGAAAAGATACCATCTATGATTTAGTATCTACCAATTGGGGACAAATGGTTTTACTTGGTTTGGCTGTTTGTGTGTTAGGAATTGTGATTTGTGGAAAAGCAGGTGGAAGTAAAGACAAAGATTTGGCAGGACAAGCAAGTGCTGAAAACCAAGAGTTTGATATTGTGAAAGGACTTACTTTTTCGATTATTTCTGGTTTGTTGAGTGCTTGTTTTAGTTTTGGTATTGAAGCAGGTTCGGCGATGTCGAATGTAGCGAATGAAATTTGGGTAGCAAGTAATCCCGGACAAGGCGAATTTCTTTATCGTAACAACGTTGTGTATATCGTTATTCTTTGGGGCGGTTTAACAACTAATTTGATTTGGTGTATGTACTTGAACTTCAAGAATAAATCTTTTGGTGATTATACCAATGCTGAAACTCCTTTATTGAAAAACTATGTATTTAGTGCCATTGCTGGAACAACATGGTTTCTACAATTCTTCTTTTACGGAATGGGAGAGAGTAAATTAGGAAATGGACCTAGTTCTTGGATTCTCCACATGGCATTTATTATTTTAGTAGCTAATTCATGGGGTTTAGTATTAAATGAATGGAAAGGTGTTTCTAAGAAGACTTTAACGACAATCATCGTCGGAATCTTAACGATTGTACTTTCGGTATTAATTGTGGGTTATGGCAACTCTTTGAAAGGTTAAAAAAATAAAAAATATAAAAAAAGGGGCATCAGATTGAAAAATTTGATGCCCCTTTTTTTATGCCAAAATATTATCTTGTGATAATATAAGTTTGTACTAAACGATGAAAAATTTTGATAAATGTCTTTTTTTAAGGCAAATATTTTTTTTGATTAAAATTGGTATGCTATTTGATTTATTTGTTCTGATGAATGAAGGATATTATACGTTAATATTTATTTAAATATGAAATGCGTCAAATATTTTTTTTTTAATAATAGTAGTATCTTTGAGTAAAAGGACAAATTTTTTATCCAATTACAGTTGAAATTAGCCTAAGGTTTTATCTGAAAATGGAAAATTTGTGATGAGTAAATCCCAATTTATTCGTCGATATCTAAAGAATTGATTTGAAGTAAATTATACAATTTCATAATCTCGATAAATTCCTAAGCTTTGCTCACTATGAAAACCCAACAAACTGTATTCACTAACAATCAATGGAAAACTATCTCTGAAAATGAGGGTTTTGTTGCTTCAAATGCTAATTGGGTATTGGCATTTGGGGAAAGAATTGTTTTAGAGACTATCAAACCTTTTGATTATCTCAAAAATCTTTATCCTAATGCGGATATTGTCATTAATTCAACTTCGGGTGAAATCTACCAAGATTCTGTACACGATGGTTCAATCATTGTAACAGCCATTGAATTTGAAAAAACATCAATCAAAAGTGTTGAAATAGACATTAATTCGCATTATGAAAGCGGTATTGCGGGTGAAAAAATAGCTGAAGCTTTGACTGGAGACGATTTGAGAACAATTTTTGTCATTTCGGATGGAGGAAGAGTAAATGGAAGTGAGTTGATTGCCAGTTTGAATAAAAAGACAGACGAAAGGATTTTGATTTCTGGAGGTTTGGCTGGTGATGCAGCAAGATTTGAAAAAACTTTAGTTGGGTTGAATCGTAATCCAGAAGAAGGAAAAATTGTTGCAATAGGTTTGTACAGTAAAAATCTGAGCGTTGGGCATGGCACAATGGGAGGTTGGGATGGTTTTGGTCCGGAACGTGAAGTAACAGAATCTGAATACAATATATTATACAAAATTGGCGATGTTGCCGCTTTGGATTTATACAAAGAATACTTAGGGAAATATGTAGAAGGACTTCCGGGTGCGGCTTTACTTTTTCCTTTATCAATGCGTGAAACCGAAGATGCTGAACCCGTTGTAAGAACCATACTTTCTATTGATGAAGAAAAGAAAAGTATGACTTTTGCAGGAGAATTACCCAAAGGCTCTTTGGTTCGTTTTATGAAAGCCAATTTCGACCGACTCATTGACGCTTCGGCAAAAGCTGCCCAAGATTCTATCCAACCTTTTGAAGATTCACCAGAATTGGCCATTTTAGTGAGTTGCGTGGGTAGAAAATTAGTACTTGGACAAAGAACTGAAGAAGAAGTAGAAGCGGCTCGTGAAATAATGGGCGATGAAACTGTAATAACAGGTTTTTATTCTTATGGCGAAATTTCACCATTAAACCCAAATGCTCGTTGTGGCTTGCATAACCAAACCATGACAATTACCACACTTTCTGAAAATTGATTAGAATGAATAACACAACATTTCACAGATTACTTGGCAAGCAAATCAAAAAACATTTGACAGACGAATGTCTGGAAAATGAAAACTTTCAAAATTTTATTAAAGCGGTTAATGAATCTTACTTGAGCTTTGATAGAGATAAAGAACTGTTTGAACATTCATCTCAATTGAATGAAAGAGATTATGCCGAAATCAATAATAAACTCAAAGATGAAATTAAACAAAGACGTCTTTCTGTGGAAAAATTGATTGAAGCGATTTATTCTTTAGAGGTAAGCGAAGAAACAGAAGAAAAACCTTTAAATCCTGATGATATGTTAGGATTGATGGATTTCTTGAAAGTTCAAATTGATAATCGCAAGCAGCTTGAAACAGATTTAAGAAAATCGAAAGAATTGGCTGAAGCAGCTACGCAAGCAAAATCGGAATTCCTTTCGATGATGAGTCATGAAATTCGCACGCCTTTGAATGCGATTGTGGGACTTACTTATTTGATGCAACAAGAAGAAGTATCAGAATCTTTGGCTGAGAATTTGAAAATACTTCAATTCTCAACAAATAATTTGCACGTACTTATCAACGATATTTTAGATTTTAGTAAAATTGAAGCAGGAAAAGTTGAGCTTGAACGAGTGCCTTTTGATATTAAACAATTGGTCTCAAACATCAAGAAAGCAAATCAGATAAAGGCTGAAGAGAAAGGTAACAAAGTAAGATTAATGATTGATGATGATGTGCCGAATGTTTTATTGGGCGATGCGCTACGTTTAGGGCAAATCATCACTAACTTGATTTCAAATGCAGTAAAATTTACTAAAGACGGAAGCATTACGATAGAACTTTCTCAACGACACCGTACTGCAACCCATGTTACGATTGACGTCTCTGTAACGGATACAGGAATTGGTATTCCTTTAGAGAAACAAGCGATGATTTTTGATAAATTTACGCAGGCAAATTCAGAAACAACTCGTCAGTTTGGTGGTACTGGTCTTGGTTTGGTTATCACAAGAAGTTTATTGCAATTGCATAATAGTGATATTCATCTTGAAAGTGAAGAAGGCAAAGGTTCGACGTTTTATTTTACTTTAGACCTTGAAATAGGAACAGAACTAAGAACGAAAGTAAACGAAGCACATACAGAATTATTGAATGAAAACACGTTGAAAGGCGTAAAAGTACTTCTGGTAGAAGATTATCCAATGAATATCAAGGTCGCTACTAAATTCTTAGAGCGTTGGCAAATTGTAATTGATGTAGCCGAAAATGGACAAATCGCTTTGGATAAATACGAAAAAGGAAAATACGATTTGATTTTAATGGATATTCAGATGCCAGTATTAGATGGTTACTCGGCTACAGCAAGAATCAGAGAAACAGATACAGACACTCCAATTATTGCTTTGACAGCCTCTGCAACACTCAATAACCAAGATAGAGCATTTTTAGTTGGGATGAACGATTATGTAACTAAGCCTTTCAACCCTAACGAATTATTCCAAAAAATTGCAAAATATAGTTATCGATAGATAATAGAAATGCTAATAAAATTAAAAGGCTCAACGAAATATTCGTTGAGCCTTTTAATTTTATTGCGCTAATAGTTTGTCTAATTCGGCTCTCAGTACAGGAACACTTTCGTCTAATTTTATTTGAAACAAGCTCCACATGTATTGTAAACTTTCGTACTCTGGTTTTTCTTTTGCTTGATTTTCAATGCCAATCAATAATTGCTCCAGTTCAGTAAGCCCCACCATTCCTAATGTTGGTTTGAGTTTATGTGCCAGCTTTCTTAATGCTTCCCAATTTTGTTGATGAATTAAGTTAGATATTTCTTGAAAATCAGGCAAAACATCTTCTAGGAAAGTCTGAAAAATATCAGCAGCATATTCTCTGTCATCACCATAAAGGTCAGTTAGTCGTTCGTTATCAAGGAAAATATTGTTTTCGTAAGTTTTCGTAACAGTACTTTCTTCTTCTGTAACCATTACAGCATATTCAGATTTTGTATTTACATAATTCTGAATAACACTTAATAAATGGTTAGGTGAAAATGGTTTAGTAACGAAATTATCCATCCCTACTTCAAAAGCCTTGTTCTTTTGGTCGAGCATGGCGGATGCCGTCAAGGCGATAATTGGCGTATCTTGATTAGGATTTTTGGTATTTCGTATCGTAATCGTCGCTTCATATCCATCCATATTTGGCATTTGTATGTCCATCAAAATAATATCAAAACGTTCTTTTGATGCTTTATCGACTGCTTTTTTACCATCAGAAGCTATTGCATAAGTAAAATGCCATTTGTTTAATAAACTACTGATGTATTTTTGGTTCATCGCATTGTCTTCTGCAACAAGTATTTTGCAAGATTCTAAGCTACGATCAGCCTCTTTAATTACATGGTTATTTTTAACAACTTCATTCTTAGATCTTTGGAAAGGCAAGGTAACCGTAAAAGTAGTACCATCACCTTCTCTACTTTTTACAAGAATACTACCGCCTTGAAGCTCAACTAATTGCTTGGTAATGGCAAGCCCTAGTCCAGTTCCTTTGTGTTTATGACCTTGTTCAGAATCTACTTGCTTGAATTTTTGGAAGATTAAATCCAATTTATCAGCTGGAATACCAATACCCGTATCTGAAATTTTGAATTCAATCCAGCAAGTTTCATCTTCTTCTTTTAAAAGTTTAACCATTACATCAATGCTTCCATGTTCTGTAAACTTCTCAGCATTGCCTATAATGTTCAATAGAATTTGGTTTAGGAGTAAATCATCTCCTAAATAATTACCAGTGATTTTGACATCTGTTAATAGATTAATTTCAACAGGACTACTATCAAGTTTTATCTGGAAAACTCTTTGAATGGTACGAAGCAAACCAACTAAATCGAATGGATGCTTGTGAATTTCTATTCGTCCTGCTTCTATCTTTGCCATATCAAGTAAATCTGAAATAAGACTGTGTAAAAAGTCAGCTGATGTTTTCAAGATGTCCAAGTATTCAAATTGTTCATTTGTTGGACGAGTATCAAACATCAAGTGTGTCATCCCGATAATAGCATTCAGCGGAGTACGAATCTCATGACTCATGTTTGCCAAGAATTGCTTTTCAGCCTGTCTAGCTTCTTCTGCAACTTCTTTCGCTTTTTCTAGTTCTTGTTCTAGTAATTTTCTTTCGGTAATGTCATAATGAATACCCATCGAGGCAACTGTATCGCCATGTTCATCAATAATTGGCGCACCGCTAATCAATACCCAAATAGGAGTACCATCTTTTTTGATAAGACATACCTCGTAAGAGCTTGCTTCTCCTTTTTCTCGTTCTTCTTGTCTTTCATCAACAATGTCGGTTTCAGCTTCGGGTAAAAATAGCTCCTTAGCATTTTGCCCAACAAGTTCTTCGTTGGTATAGCCCAACATTTCGCAGAAACGATCGTAAGCTCTTAGAATTTTATGGTTATTGTCAACTTCCAATAAACCCAAGGTCATATTATCCAGAATACCTCTATACTTTTCTTCGCTTTTACGAAGACGCTCATGAGCAAAGTATTTATCGGTTACATCCGAAAAGTTATATAAATGACCTCTGTATTGTCCTTCAATAAAAATTGGAATATAGTCTCTTTCAATGATTCTTCCATCGACCATTTCAAGTTGTTCCTCAACAACAATTTCCCTTTTTTCTAGTACTTCATTAACTCTGCTAAGGAAATTTTCAGGGTCTTTGAAGTGCCCTTGGATTTCGTCAGCTAATGAAAGACAATTAATTCCTATAAGATCAGAAGGAGATAAATCAATATTGAATAAATCACAAAAAAGCTGATTCGCTAAAATGATGGTATGGTTTTCGTCTTCAACAAGTATTCCTTTTTGAAGATTAGAAATAAAGTTGCTAAATCTGGCTTGAGTAGCTCTGAGGGTATCCTCTGTTATTTTGCGTTCAGTAATATCACGGGCTACTGCTACCAATTCAATAGATTCGTCATCGTTTTCGATGCGTCTTACATTTTGCCCAATCCAAACGATATTACCATTTTTTGCTTTAATCGGAAATTCATTATAAGTACTTTCTTCCTTATTCTGAACCATTTCAGCATAAAAATTAATGAGAGCTTCCTGATAGTTTGGTAAAACTAAAGTAGAGAAATGACGACCAATAATTTCGTCTTCAGAAAAGCCTAATCTTTCTTTGATAACTGGATTGACGTATGTAAAAATGCCATCAGTAGAAATTTTATAAATAATATCTTGAACTGATTCTATTAAGTAGCGGTATCTTTTTTCTGTCTTTTTTAGTTCATCAACAGCATTTTTTACTTGTTGTTCAAGATTTTGGTTAAGCAGTTGCAATTGTTCGCTGGTCTCGTAGAGTTCCAAAGCCTTTTTCTCCAAGATAATCTCGGTTTGCTGGTGAGCTTGTTTCTCTAGCTCTATTTGACGTTTGAGCTTTTCTATTTCTTCCATATTAATTTTTACACAATCAAAAGTTTTTCTTCAACTTACTTAATTAGGTATCAACACATCATAAATTATTCCAAAATATCATTTTGATGATTTTCTGATACTTTTCTTCACTTAGGCCATAAGTTGAAGTTTTTACTCACTCTTTTATAATGAATTATAAATGGTTAATGCTTTTTTGTACTAAACTATTTGGGGTCAAAAGATTATTTATATAAACAAAATATTTTAGGAGTAAAAAAGGCTTCAGGATAAACACAAGGTTATCCATTTAATGTTTTCTAAGTTTTATAGTTGAAGCTTTTGTAGGAAGATGAATTTTGTGAATATTTCGCATTTTACCGAATAAGCAAGTACATCAATGATGTTTTGTTTGTATAAAATGATGATAATTCAAATAAGTAAATCTTGCTTTGCAGTTAAACTGCTTTCAAAAGTTGAAAACATAAAATAACGAAACCTGCTTTTGGCTTAAGAGTGAAACACTTGCTATTAGTGAATCTTTGAGATTATTTGAAAAAGATACAAGTTTAATATTAATGGTTTTATCAAGCTAAAAATTTGATGAAATTTAACATTTTTTTTGATAAAAAAATGTGTAGCAACAATAATTGTATAAATATAATATTAAAGTTTTATTTTTTCTTTTCTGCAATTAAAAGAGCAATTCTTATTTTGTGGTATTCGAACCTAGCATCCATAGCTTCAAAGAGTGGTTTGATAGGATCTCCTTTTTTTACATTCATTATTTTTGCAGCACCTATAATTTGCTGATACTCCATTTCAGTTATAAATGCTGAAATATTAATATCTTCGCCGTCTTCATATAATTTTGCAAGGTGTGAAAAAATTGTAACTGGATTCAAACTTCGCTGTTCAGCAATTTCTTCTACCGATAAACCTTCTTTGTACAACTGATAAGTATAATGAAAAGTATCAATGCCAGTAGCTGAACTACTCTTGGCAACTGTTTTCAAAAAGTCTCGAATTTCTTTTAAAAATGCTTCTCCGAATTGTCGATATTTTTGTTCACCAACGCCCGAAACATTGAACATTTCTAATTGATTCAATGGCTTTTTCTGTGCCATGTCCGAAAGCGTAGCATCCGAGAAAACCACAAAAGGCGGAATGTTTTTTTCATCAGCAATTTGTTTTCTGAGTACTCGCAATCTTTCAAAAAGTTCATCTTTGATGATTTCTCTTTTCGATTTTTCTTTTGGAATATTGGCTTCTCGTTCGGCTTGTTTTTCTTCAAAAGGTCTGTAACGCACCAACTGCACTTTTCTGCCTTCTTTCAAAATCGCCCAAGACGCATTGTTGAGTTTATAAGCATGGGCTTCATCGTAGGCAATGTCCATCACGCCCGAATTCAACATTTGCTGTAAATAGTCTGCCCATTCGTCTGCTTTTAACTCTTTACCAGCACCAAAGGTTTTGATTTCGTGATACTTATGTTCAATGATGCGTCTATTGTTCGAACCTCTCAGAATATCAATCAACATACTCATCGCTACGTTTTCGCCTGTTCTGGCAATGGCAGAAAGGGCTTTTTGGGCAATCAGCGTAGCATCAAAACGTATTGGAGGGTTTTTACACACATCACAATTACCACAGTCGTTTGTAACCTCTTCGTTAAAATAGCTCAAAAGGATGCGTCTGCGACAAATTTCTGCTTCAGAATATTGCTTCATGCGGTCGAGTTTGGCTACTTGTACTTCTTTCATTTCCACTGGAAGTTCAGAATTCGCAATCATATCTTTCCTGACCAACAAATCATTGTAAGTATAAAAAAGCAAAGTGTCTGATTTTACGCCATCACGACCAGCACGACCAATTTCTTGATAAAAACTTTCTACATTCGAGGGCATCGAATAATGAATCACCCAACGAACATTCGATTTATCAATACCCATTCCGAAGGCAATCGTGGCTACAATTACTTGAATATCATCTTGAATAAATTGATTTTGTACTTCCGAACGCTCTTGTGCTGGCATTCCTGCATGATAATACTTGGCATTGATGCCTACTTTTCGAAGTGCTTCTGCTACTGTTTCAGTATTTTTTCGACTCAAGCAGTAAATAATTCCGCATTGTCGTGGGCGTTCTGCAATGAAATTTTGAATGATTTTAATACGATTTCGCCCAGCTTGTACGGAAAGCGAAAGGTTGGGTCTATCAAAAGAAGAAATAAAAATTTTAGCTTCTGGAATTCCCAGTTGAGTCAGAATATCTTTACGAGTTACTTTGTCGGCAGTAGCTGTTAAAGCAATCATCGGAACGTTTGGAAGTGCTTTCTTTAAAACACTCAGCTTGGTATATTCTGGGCGGAAATCATGTCCCCAAGTAGAAACACAGTGCGATTCATCAATCGCAAAAAGACTAATATTTAAAGTAAGAATCCACTCTAAATATCCCTGTGTAAAAAGCTTTTCAGGCGAAATATATAAAAGTTTTAGCTCGCCATTTCTGCATTGGCGTTCTATAGTACTTTGTTCTTGTGAAGTAAGTGATGAATTAACATATTCTGCTGCAATACCATTGGCTTTCAGGGCTTGAACTTGGTCGTGCATCAAGGCAATCAACGGAGAAATAACCAAGGTTAAACCTTGCATAACCAAAGCTGGAATCTGAAAGCAGAGTGATTTCCCACCACCCGTTGGCATCAACACCATCGCATCTTGCCCATAAAGTACCCAATCGATAATATCAGCTTGTAGCGGACGAAAGGCATTGTAGCCGTAATATTGTTTAAGAACTTGTTCTTTGGTGAGTGACATGAATTTTATCGAAACGTAGGAATTGTTTTAAATCTCATTTTTATGCAATTTACATTTTTCGGGTGATTTTTGGTTAAGATTGGGGCAATCAAACAAAGTTCTATTACTTTTGAGAAACAAAATTTAAAACAAGAGTAGCTTGAAAGGTGATGAAAAAGCTGCCTATTTCTTTATAAAATACAATGACAAAAACGATAAACATTAATCCACCAGTTCGAAAGTTTTTAACGGCAGATTTCCAATTAAGTACTTGGGAAAGTGTAAAACCTTTATTCGATAATTTAGTAGAGCGTACACTGAATAATGCAGAAGATTTACGCAAATTTTTTACCGACCGCTCTGAATTAGAAAGTTACCTTTCTGAAAACTTTGCTTGGCGCTATATCAAAATGACTTGCGATACGGGCGATAAAGAAATTAAAGCTCATTTTGATCAATTTGTGACGGAAATTCAACCACATTTGGCTGAGTACGACGATGTGTTGAACAAAAAAACACTTGAAAGTCCGTTCTTGGATGAATTAACCGAAACAGGTTTTGACATCACGATTAGAGGAATGAAAAAATCGACTGAGATTTTTAGAAATGAAAACATTGCTCTTTTTACGGAAATCCAAAACCTGTCAAGCCAATACCAAGCAACGGTAGGAGCAATGACGGTTGAATTGGACGGACAAACTAAAACACTTCAACAAGCAGGTGTTTTCTTGGAAAATACCGACCGTGCTTTAAGAGAATCTGTTTATAGAAAAATTCAGGAACGTCGTTTTCAAGACCATGAAAAGATGGACGAAGTTTTCAATAAATTGACTGCTTTGCGTCATCAAATTGCTTTGAATGCAGGTTTTGAAAATTATCGTGATTACTCTTTTGCTGCTTTAAAACGCTTCGATTATACTCCTGCCGATTGTTTCAATTTCCACGAAGCGGTGGCTGAAACCATTGTTCCGATTTTAAATAATGTAGCAACTGAGCGTAAAAATGCTTTACAAGTAAGCGAGCTACGTCCGTGGGATAAATCTGTGGATGCGCAAGGTCGTGCGGCTTTGCATCCTTTCAATGGTGGCGAAGATTTATTGAATAAAACCATTGAATGTTTCACTCAGTTAGATCCATTTTTAGGTGAATGCCTAAGTATTATGAAAGAAATGGGTCGTTTGGATTTGGAATCAAGAGTAGGCAAAGCACCCGGCGGATACAATTATCCTTTAGAAGAAACAGGTTTCCCATTCATTTTTATGAATGCTTCATCGCTGATGCGTGATGTAATTACGATGCTTCACGAGGGCGGTCATGCGGTGCATTCAATCGTAACGAAAGATTTGATGTTGAATACTTTCCGTAATTTTCCTTCGGAAGTAGCAGAATTGGCTTCAATGTCGATGGAATTGATTTCGATGGATTTCTGGAATGTGTATTTTGATAACGAAGATGAATTAAAACGTGCTAAAATTCAACATTTAGAGGATATTCTCAGTACACTTCCGTGGGTAGCAACGGTGGATAAATTCCAACATTGGATTTACGAAAACCCAACGCATAGCGTAGAAGAACGTACAACTGCTTGGGTAAGTATTTACGAGAAATTTGCTGATTCTGTAACAGATTGGTCTGGTTTAGAAAATTATAAATCTTGGATGTGGCATCGTCAATTGCATATTTTTGAATTGCCTTTCTATTATATCGAGTACGGAATTGCTCAATTAGGAGCGATTGGCGTGTGGAAAAATTATAAAGAAAATCCTCAAAAAGGTTTGGAAGGTTATTTAAACGCTTTGAAACTGGGTTATACCAAGCCGATGAAAGAAATTTATGCAGCAGCCAATATTCCTTTTGATTTCTCGAAAGAACATATTGCGTCTTTGATGAATTTCGTTCAAGCTGAATTAGTAATTTTGAAGAAGTAAGAACCGACTAAAACTAAAAAATCCCTTCTAACAAGGTTAAAAGGGATTTTTTTATGTTCTAAGCAAGGAAAACTACACCTTGATTTCAACATCAACACCTGAAGGCAATTCTAATTTCATTAACGCATCAACTGTTTTTGGAGATGATGAGAAAATGTCAATTAAACGCTTATAAGTACATAATTGGAATTGCTCACGAGCTTTTTTGTTAACGTGTGGTGAACGCAAAACTGTGAATTTTTCAATTTTAGTAGGCAAAGGAATTGGACCTGAAACTACTGCACCTGTAGCTTTAACCGCTTTCACGATTTTCTCAGCCGATTTGTCCACTAAAGTGTGGTCAAATGACTTCAATTTAATTCTGATTTTTTGATTCATTGTATTGGTACGTTAAAATTTGTAATTCCCGCAACGAAAGTACCATTAGCTTCATTTTCGGGACTGCAAAATTAGTGAATTTATTAATATTCAGAACGATAACGGTAAAAAATATTCTTTATATGAAAGATTATCTTCTTTTAACTACCTATTTTCTCAATAGATAAAGGAAGGATATCATTCAAATGATTAATACAATTGAAACTGTTTTTAAAATTAGGGTGAGAAATTTTATGGTATTGACTATCAGAATGATAGCTGTTTCCTCTAAAAAATATAAAAATATTTTCCAACTATTTGAACAAGAGGAGGGTCATTGGTGAAACAAACTTTAAAAAAATATCATGAAAAAAATCATTTTAAGTTTATTCGTAGCCTCTATTCTATCTTCATGTGCCTTGGAAAGTACACCTTACATTCCGACGTTTTATATCAATGAAAACTTCAATACTTCTATAGAAGGATGGAAGGGTGACTTCGCTGATTATCCTGTTGGGGAAGAGAATTTTTACCAATTATCGTACAGTAGAGCCAATTTGCCATTGCCTTTAGATACGACTAAAAAAGCACTCAGAATTTCGGGAAATAACCATAGCGACGACTTGTTTATGTTCCTGAGCCGAAAATATTCAGGGCTGAAAGCTAATCAAAAATATACGATTAGCTTTGAAGTAGAACTTGCTTCAAATGCTCCTTCAAATGCTGTTGGTGTGGGCGGTGCTCCGGGCGAAAGTGTTTATTTTGGTTTAGGTTTTACAGGTATTGAACCTAAAAAAGTGCTTGACAGTACTTCAAATCATTATACCATGAATATTAAAAAAATGCAACAAGCCACTAGTGGTGACGATATGAAAGTGTATGGAAATATTGCCAATGGTACAGAAAAAAGCGAGTACAAATTAATCAGAAAAACAGGAGTAGCTACAGGTAAAACTGATGCAAATGGTAACCTTTGGTTGATTTTAGGAACGGATTCTGGCTTTGAGGCTACAACGACTTTATATTATACTCGTTTGGCTGCAACCGTTCAAGAAATAAGCGGAAATATCTAAATTTTCGCTACAGTCCTGCTGTATTCATACCAATTTCAGAAAGTATTTGGATAAATTCTTCGTTCATCGGAGCAACAATTCGGGTACTTTCTTGCGTAAATGGATGTTCAAAAACCAATTCTCTGGCGTGTAAAAGCATGGTGTGTAAATCAAATTTCTCTTCAAACATTTTATTTTGCTTGCATTCGCCGTAAGTTTTATCACCAATTAAATAATGCCTCAATTGTGCAAAATGCCTTCTGATTTGGTGCATTCTTCCCGTTTCTGGCGAAATTTCTGCCAATGAATACCGAGAAGTAGGGTATCTACTTACCATAATCGGCAATTCTACTTGTTGTAAACATTTAAAATGTGTAATGGCATCCTGAAAACCTCCTTTTTCTCGCTCCAATGGTCGGTCGGTCATGCCCGATGCTGGCAAATAACCTCTCACCAAAGCCAAGTATTTTTTCTGAATGGTATGGGCTTCAAACTGCTTTTTAACTTCTTTGTCGGCTTCGGAAGAAAGCGCAAAAAGTAAAACGCCCGAAGTTTTGCGGTCTAATCTATGGCATGGACTTACCCAACAATTCAACTGGTCTCGGAGTAATTGCAAGGCAAAAACACTTTCATCAGCAGCGATAGAAGAACGATGGACTAATAAATTATGCGGTTTGTTAATAGCAACAAAATGCTCGTCTTGAAAAAGTATGGGAAGTGGCGGAAATTCTTGGGACATTCAGAATAAGATTACAAAATATTCCTGCAATTTACGACGCTTTTATTGAAAGCTTATGCTAATTATGAAAGATGAGTTATGAATTATGAGCAGTCCGCCGTTGAGGTTATGAATTTAGGTATCTCTACAAAATGCTGAATCAATATAATCAAGTCATTTTACATAGATTACTTATTTTGTCTTCTTGCATAAATTCTGTAATTTCAAGAGAAGCATTATATCCTAATACATTAATTTCATAATTCATCATTCAAAATTCATAACTCCCAAAATCCTTCACTTCAAACAATGCCAAATTTCTCCAAACGTCAGTTTCTCAAAACATTCACAGGCATTTCTGCGGTTTCAATGCTTGATATTGAAAACCTTTTAGCCAAAACAGCAAAGATTCCAGCCCAAAAATTGGCGGAAGATGAGGCTTTTTGGCAACAAATCAGAACTGCCTATAATTTCACGCATGATTTTATTCATCTCGAAAATGGCTATTATTCTTTGGCTTCTAATGAAGTATTAGAGGCTTACATTCAGCATATTCGTGATGTAAATAAGGTTTCTTCTTATTATATGCGTACTCGTCAGTTTGATGATAAATTGGTTTCCAGAAAACAATTGGCGGAATTATTGGGCTGTTCGCATGAAGAATTGATTATTACCAGAAACACCACTGAATCTTTGGACACGATTATCGCAGGATTTTCTTGGAAAGAAGGCGACGAAGCCATCATGGCTGAACAAGATTATGGTGCAATGTTGGATATGTTCAAGTTGCAGGCTCGCAGATTTGGCATCGTCAATAAAATGGTTTCTGTTCCGAATCATCCCAAATCAGATGAAGAAATTGTGGAGGTTTATGAAAAAGCCATTACGCCCAAAACTCGTTTGTTGATGATTTGTCATCTAATCAATATTACAGGACAAATTTTGCCAGTAAAAAAAATCGTAGAAATGGCACATCGCCACGGTGTAGAAGTAATGGTGGATGGAGCTCATGCTTTCGGGCATTTAGATTTTAAAATTGAAGAACTGGGCGGTTGCGATTATTATGGAAGTAGTTTGCATAAATGGCTGGGAAATCCGCTTGGAGCTGGAATTTTATATGTGAGGAAAGATAAAATCAAACAAATTTGGCAACTGTACGGCGATATGGGTTTTGCTGATGATGATATTCGTAAACTAAATCACACAGGAACAATTCCCGTAGCAACGGATTTGGCGATACAAGATGCGATTAAATTTCACCAAAAAATTGGTATTCAACGCAAAGAAGCACGCTTGAGATTCCTTCAAAAATACTGGACAGATAAAGTACGTGATAATCCGAATATTATTCTGAATACTCCAAAAGAAGCTTTTCGTTGTTGTGGCATTGCCAATGTGGGCGTAAAAGGAAAAACGCCTTCGGAATTATCTAAATTACTTTTTGAGAAATACAAAATCTTCACCGTAGCGATTGCCAATCAAAAAGCCAATGTAATGGGTGTAAGAGTGACACCGCATTTATATACAACAACAGCGGAATTAGACGCTTTTGTGAAAGCGTTGAACGAAATAGCGGGGTAAGTTTTATTATCAAAAAAGGGTTAACGAATGAATCGCTAACCCTTTTTGATGATTATTGAATGATTTTGGATAAGATTAAATTTATATTAAACTATTCCAAAACACATGTAATTTGCTTAATACTTAGCTGATTAAGCTTCTACACGAACAAGATTCGCTTCCATTACTTCAGAGAGTTGTTTTATCGTCTGAATTTTATCCACTTCATTGTCTGGCAAAACAATTCCGTAAGTATTTTCTAAATGCACAATCAATTCAAGGAACTCCAACGAGTTCATACCCAAATCTGCATAAAAGCGTTTCTGTGGTGCAATTAATCTCGGATTAATATAGAAATGCCGTGATAAAAATTGAATTAGTTTACTCGTGCTGAATTTCATTGATTTTAAATTTTAATTTAATAGATAAAATTCTCTCTGTTAGAACGCTCAATGATATTGAAATAGTATTCCTCGAATGATTGTGAAAATAATTATGCCAGCGCTGTTTTTTTATGAATAGTTGGTGGGAGCAATTTATACATTACTGGTGTAACCAAACGAGCCAATAAAGTAGAACTTGTAATACCGCCAATTAATACAATTGCTAAAGGTGAATACAAATCAGAATATTCAATGACTAATGGAATTAAGCCTCCGATAGCCGTGAAAGAAGTTAATAAAATAGGTACAAAACGAATTTCACCTGCTTGGTGAATGGCTTCATCTAATTCCATTCCATCTTCTCTTAACTGATTGGTAAAATCTACGAGTAAAAGCGAGTTTTTGATTTCGATACCAATTAAGGCGATAAAACCAATTACGGCTGTAAAAGATAAATTTTCTCCGGCAATTAACAGTCCGACAATCGCACCAACAATCCCCAAAGGAATCACAGAAAGTACAATAAGCGTTGATTTGAAATTCCTAAATTCAAGGATAAGAATCGCAATCATGCCAAAGACAGTTATCAGGATAATTACCCCTATGCCTCCAAAAGATTTTTCTGCATTTTCTGCTTCACCAGAAACGGTGTAGTAAAATCCTTTCGGAAATTTGAATTTATTCAACTTCTGAATCAACTCTTGGTTTACTTTCGCAGTGTTATAACCTGATTTCAAGAAAGTAGAAATCATTACGTAACGGTCTTTATTATAATGCTTTATCTGATTTGGAGAAGTTTCAAATTTTACTTCAATCAATTGCTTTAAAGGAATGGCTGTTCCTAAAGTATTGTTTACGTACAAATTATCAAATACTTCAAAACCTTGTTTTGCTCCAATTCTCGGAATCGAAACATTAATGTTATAGTCATCAATTTGTCCTTCTTCACGATAAGTACCTACGTTCAACCCTGCAATTCCCATACGAACAGTACGGTCGATGTCGGAAATATTGACAGCCATTAAACCTGCTTTTTCTTTGTTGATGTGTACTCTTAGGTCGGTTGGCTGTACTTTTAATGGATTGTCTGTATAAATAGCACCTTCCTGAGCAGACAAAATATTTTCAATTTGTCCAGCAATGATTCTTAAACTATCTAAATTATTTCCGAAAACACGATAGGCAATTGGAGCTTCCAAAGGCGGACCTTGTTCAAAATCCTTTACTTCAATTTTGGCATTTGGATAATTCGTTAATTTTCCTCTCAATCGGTCGATAATTGCTTTTTTCTCCTTAGTTTCAACATCTTGCAAAAGCACGAAAAGTTGACCAAAGTTTTCAGCTTCTGCTCCGCCGATTACGTTATAATAGATTCTTGGATTTCCTCTACCGATATTGGCAGCAATATTTTTGATTTCTGGCTCTTTCTTAAGTTCATTTTCTACAAAATGCACTACTTCGTCGGTTGCTTTTAGGTTTGTTCCAACGGGTGTTGAAACGTTTACCAAAAACATTGGTTTTTCGGAAGTTGGGAAAAGTGAGAAGCCCAAAAAGAATTTAGCAATCAACATTACTCCGACAAAAATCCCCATTCCTCCTGCAAGTGTAGTTTTTGGATGTTGTAAACACCAATCCATCAATTTTCCATAAGTGGCTGAAATTAAACGTTTCATACCTCTTAAAATAAAATTTCCGTCAGCATTCTCATGATTTTTCAAGATGACGCTTGATAAAAACGGCACAATCGTCAAAGCCACAAACATTGAAGCCAGTACAGTAACACTTACTGCCATCGGCAAACTTCGGATGAATTTTCCAGCGGCTTCTGGTAAATTGGCAACGGGTAAAAAGGCGAAAATTAATAATACAGTACAGCCTACAACCGCCATACTAATTTGTTTGGTCGCATCAATAGCGGCTTGTTTTTTCGGAATGCCCATCCGCATAAAACGTTCAATATTTTCGACGACCACGATAGAATCGTCCACCAAAATCCCCAGAGCGACAATCATCCCAACGATTGAAAGTTGGTTAATCGTAAAGCCCAAAGCATAAAGTAAAGCTAAACCAATCGCCAAGGAAAGTGGAATTGAAATCATTACGACCAAACTTGCTCTTGAACCTAAAGGCAAAAGCGTAATCAAAACCAATAGAATGGCAATGCCGAAATCTTTAGCAAAACGCATCAAACGTTTATCTACAGATTCTGCTTGGTCGAATACTTTTACTAAATCGACCGATTTTGGTAAAGTCTTTTTAAATTCTTCAATTTTTGGGTCGGTTTGGGCTCTTACTTTAATAATGTTTTGACCGAATTTCTGGCAAGCCGTTACAAAAACACTTCTATGTCCGTTCAAACGAGTTTTATGCGTTTCGTCTTCGTAGGCGTATTTTACTTCGGCAATGTCTTTTAAATAAACGATTTTTGTGCCGTTTGTAAAGACGATTACATTTTTGATTTCTTCAATATCTTTAAAATTTCCAGAAGTTTTTACATTGAATTTTTTGTTTGAAAGATTCAAAGAACCGCCAGGAATATTCACATTTTCAGATTGAATCGCTCCTAAAACTCTGTTTACAGGAATTTTATCTTGCGCCAATTTCGCTTGATTCAGCTCAATCGAAATTTTACGCTCTGGAAAACCCCAACTTTTAATGTTTTTGAGCGAACGGTTTTTTTCTAAAGTTTTCTCTAAATCGTCGGCATACTTTTCTAATTTAGAGTAGGGGAGGGTTTCAGAAACTAAAGCAAATTGATAAATATTGACACCATCGGGCTGATATCTTTCGATACGAACATCCAACACGTCGGCAGGCAATTCCTTTCTAACGGCATTCATTTCCCGCACAATTTCTTGGTACTTCTCTTCTGGGTCAGACTCAAAAGCGTACTCTACCTGAAAAATGGCAGCACCATCAAAAATACTTGTTCTGATTCGTTCAATATTATCTAATTCGTTGATGCGTTTTTCAACCACATCCGCTACTAATTGCTCTACATCTTTGGGCGATGCACCGGGATAAATCACCGTAACGCCAAACTGAGGAGAAGAAAACTCAGGGTCTTCTCCACGAGGCATATTCAATAAAGAGTAAATCCCTATTGAAAGAATACCTAAAAACACGACCAGCGTGAATTGATAATTTTTAACTGAGAATTCAGAGATTTTCATATTAATATCTTTTAAATGCTGAGTTGTGAATTGTGAGTGAGGAGTTTTGGGAGTTGTGAATTTGGAGTTTTTGAGTGAAGATTTTTATAATTTTAATTAATAATTTTCTACCCGTACACAAAATTCACTAATTCACAATTCATCACTCACAACTCAACATTTTATTGAATGATTTTTACTTTACTTCCTTCTACCAAATAAGCCGAACCGTCTGTAATTACTTGCGTGATAGCTGTTGAAGAATTTTGGATAAATACTTTGTCGTTATCAATCGAAAGAATTTTTATCGCTACTTTATGTGCTTTGCCATTTTCAATTACATAGACAAAAGCATCGTTTCCGTTACCTTCAATCACGGCATCAACGGGGACTGAAGTATTTTGCTGGGTAAGATTAGGAGTAATCAAAGCATTACCAAAAAGCCCAGTAGCCATTTTTTTGCCTTGTGTATTCAACTTCAATTCTGCTTGGTACAAACCTGAACTTTGGTCAGCACCTTGCGAAAGATTGGAAACCGAAGCCGTAAAAGGAGTATCAGGAAAAGCGTCTAATTGAACCGTAGCTTTGTCGCCTAAATGCAGGCGAGTCCAATCTTTATCGGCAACACCAACTTTCAAAACCCAGTCGTTTGCACCCGTTGCATTCATGAAAAATACGGGTGTTCCTGGCCCTGCCAATTCGCCCTCGTTCATTAATTTTTTAACAATTACACCATTTGAAGTAGCGTAGATTTTTGAGAAGCCTTGGTTGTAATTCGCAATTTCCAAGTTTTGTTTAGCTACGTTCAGTGCCGTCGTGAGGTTTTGTACTTGTTCTAAAGTAGCAACTGAATCTTTGTAAAGATTGGTTACACGTCGTAAATCACGCTCTGCTTTTTGTACGCCTTCGGTAGCTTGCTGTACTTGTGCGTTGATTTCTGTCAGATTCAAAGAAGCCAATAATTGCCCTTTTGAAACATTCTGACCTTCTTTTACATAAATTTTGGCGATGATTCCTCCCGTTTTGAAAGATAAACGAGCTTCCTGCAAAGAAGCCACCAAGCCCGAAGCTTTGATTACTTCGTTAGAATTTGCTTGACTAACGTTGATTACTTTTACGGCAATTACGTCTTCATCAGCCAGTGATTTTTTTTCTTCCGCCTTTTTTCCACAAGCCATCAGCAAGGAAAACATGAACGAGAAGCCAAGAGAATAAGAGATAATTTTTTTCATTTCTTTAGCGTATTTATTCTTTTAAATATTGATTTAGATTCCTACTGCTTTTTTGAAAGAAGGATGTTCTGGCTTGATATTCGAGCCAAAAAAATGTGTCAATTCTCCTTTTTCGTTGATTAAATATTTACAGAAATTCCAGCTTGGTTCTATATTGTTCCAGCCATTTTTTTGTTCTTCCGAAAGCCATTGATAAATTGGATGTTTGTCTTTGCCCGAAACACTTACTTTTTCGGTAATTGTGAACGAAACACCATAATTTACTTGGCAGAATTCTTCAATTTCAGAGGCACTTCCAGATTCCTGCGATAAGAAATTGTTGGCAGGCAAACCGATTACAATTACTTTATCACCAAATTTTTCGTGGAATTGTTGCCAATCTTCATACTGTGGTGTGTAGCCACATTTTGATGCCGTGTTGATTAAGAGTACTTTTTTTCCTACAAAATCAGCAAAGTTGATTTCTTGTTTTCCTGTTAAATTGCTGATTTTTAAATCGTAAAATGATTTTTTAGCAGGTTTTGAATTACTTGGTTTGGTGATGATATTATCTTTTTCGGTAATATTTCTATAAAGGCTTTTAATGGTCTTAAACATGATTTCGTTTTTTAAGGATTATTTTAGTTCATAACTGGCTTTGGCTCTTTCTACTTCCACCCATTTTTGCCAAACATCAAATAAAGAAATGGATTGCTGTAATTGTGCAGTCGTGATTTGCGTTTGAGCGTCTAAAAGTTCGATGAAATTTAAGTTTCCTTCTTTGTATCTGCGCAACATATCACGGTAATAGCGTTCCGCCGTTGAAATCTGCGAAGCTTTTGATTCAAATACTTTTTTGGCTGAGTTCAGGGAATTTTGAGCCGTTTCAGCTTGTAAGGCTAATTGATTTTTTACTTGTTGCGCTTGCGTGTCTAAAGCTGCTAAATCCATTTCAGCTTGTTTTACTTTCAATTGATTTCTGCCGAAAGAGTAAACGGGTAAATCGAAAGAAACGCCGAGTAAAACAAAAGCATTTGGATTGAAAAAGTTTTTATCACTATTCGCAATTTGATTGAATCTACCTTGTGAGCCGAGGTCTAAAGAAGCTCCCACTTTTAGTTTTTTATAAGACTGACTCAAGCCTACAAGTTGTTTATTGATATTAATTCCTGCTTGAATTTTGTCTAATTCTTCTCGATGTCCTTCTTCTAAATTTAAGTTCAGGACTGAAGTGTCTAAATTGTCAATCTCAATTTTGGCATTGAAATCTTTATTCAAAAGGAAATTGAAGTAAGCCGAAGCGTTCAGCTGATTGCCTTTGGCATTGCTGATTTCAGCATCAATTTTTGAAATTTCATTGCGAGTACGTACTAAAACCGTTGGATTTGCCGAACCGTTTTTTATCAAACTTTCATTGACTCTTTCGCTTTCTTGCAGAATTTTCAAAGCATTTTCATATACTTTTACGGCTTCTGTTGCTTTCAAATAATTGAAGTAGGCAATTTTAATGTCACGTACTAACTCACGTTTATAAACTTGAATTTCAGTTTGTTGCACGCTGATTTGTTCTTTTTTGATGGCTTGATTGTACCTGATTTCTGCATTCAAAATAGGCATGGTTGTTTTGAAACGTAAATCATAGAAATCTTTAGGAACAAGTTGCTCAGAAGTATTTGAGATTTGTGGAAATTTTGTCGAGTTCGTCAAAGCGTTTAGCGTTGTGTAAACTGGATTAACCAAATCTCCGACTGGAATTTCAATTTTTCTACCGCCTTGAGCTGCCGAAATGGTGGTGTTGAAACTCACATTGGGTTTGAACATCGCTTTGGCTTCTTCGAGTGCATACACGGCTTTTTGCAAAGAAAATTGCTGTTGCTTGAGTGTCTGGCTATTGCTTAAACCTTCTTGAACATATCGATTTAAAATATCTGACTGTGCCAAAGTATCAGTGAAAAAGCACATTGCTAACAGTAGCATCATCGCTAATTTTGAATAAGCATGATGGGAAAATTGAAGCATTTTTTTGAAGTTTCTGAGGGTTTTCATAAACGTTATTTAAAATATAAACAGTGTTTAGTTGTTAAGCAAAATAAAAAGCACTTAGTCTCGAAAGGTTTATTAGTGCTTTGGGGTAATGTTTTATAAAGATTTTATCTCGTTGCTGGTTGATACCAAGTTGGTGGTACATTTTGCGATAATTTTGCCTTGTTCGTTTCTGATTTCCCCTTCGGCATGTGCAATTTTTTTACCAACCCTGATAATCTTTGATTTAGCAATTACTTTTTCGCCTATTTTGGCTGAAAATAAGTAATCAATAGAAAGATTAACGGTAGCGTAAAAAGCAGTGTGACCCATGCTGAAAATTGTCATTCCAATGATGTCATCCATCATGGTAGCGGCAACGCCTCCGTGAAGGATGTGGGCTGGATTACACATATCTTTTCTGATAATGTATTCTACCGAAAGAGAATCTTCTTCTAATGCTACTAAAACACCATCTAACCATTTTGAAACAGGCGATGGACTATTTTCGGCGATAGGTTTTCCAAGATTATTTTTAAAAAACTCAAATGCTGGATTAGTCATTTTGTAAAAGTGCGATCATTTGTTCTACAGATGCCGACATTAAATTTTGTATATGTTCTTGTGGAAAAGTTTTAAATCTATTTCTGATTTTCAATGAAACCAAGCCGTGCATAAACGACCAGATTGACATCGTTGCTACTCCTAATACTGAAATTTTAATGAGTTTTTTATCAATACATTGTTGTACTGTATCGCATAAATGCTCAAAACATCTATGTCCGCAAACCCATTCTTCGTTTTCAAAAATGGCTTCCATCGGTGCATTTTGAATAAACATCAAATCGTACATTTCTGGGTTTTCCAAAGCAAAGTTCATGTAAGCATAACCTTGTTGTCGAAGTTTTTCGATTGGATTTTCAATTCCTTCAACCGCATCCAACAGTTGATTTATTAATTTTTCAAAACCTAATTCATGTACAGCAAAGAAAATTTCACTTTTGTCTTTAAAATAAAGATATATCGTCGCTGGACTGTACTCCACACGGTCGGCAATGGCACGAATAGAAGCCTTCTCATAACCATCTTCAATAAAGGCTTGCTGTGCGGCTTCTAAAATCAAAGACCGAACTTCTTGTCTTTCTCTTTCTTTTCTCTCGGTAATACCCATATTTTCAATTTCGATTAAAATGTGGATACAATTTCCACAAAAATCATTTAACTTTTGTCCAGACGGTTGTTCTTCCTAGCAAAGAAAAACCGATGAAACCTCTTATTTCTAATTCGTCAATACTTTTTAATTTCATATTGCAAGAGTACGTCTTGCCATTGTTGGGGTCGTAAACACTGCCGTCTTCCCAAGCTTTTCCTTTAAAAACAAAGTCTTTTAAAATAGTAGAACCAATGATGTCTCTATGCCTTAAGGAAGCATCTGGATTTTTTTCATCTTTTCTGCCAGTCGCTTTCCCCCAAATTACTTTTCCGAAATATTTCTCACCTTGTTTGAAAATTAATACTTTTCCGTCTTTCTCTTGCGATAGCCATTCACCTAAGATGGCGTCTTTCGTGATAGACTGCGCATTTCCCACACTTATTATTAAAAGGAACATGGCAAGTGTATTGATGATTTTTTTCATTTTTAGATAAGTTAAAGATTAGTCATTGCAAAAGTAATGAACACTGTTCATTAAAAAAACACCTTTTTGTTTAAATTTAATAAATCTAAGAAAAATTATTTTTCAAAAAATATTAAGTATCTGTTATTGAGTGGTTTATGTGCTATAGGTATTGAATTAACACAATATATTAACATTCTAATTTGCGGGATAAAAAGGATATATTTAATTTTGCAATTCACGTTCTTGTCTTGATTCAATAATATGCTTTTTTAAAAGGATTTATGGAGGAATTAAGGTAAGAAAAACGATAGGTGACAACTGATAACCGATAGCAAAAATATGAATTATCCACTTACTCAAATTCCTGAGAGAACTACTAAGCCACGCCAAAAAGGATACACAATGGTGATGGATAAAGGTCTAAGTATCAGACAAATAGAGGATTTTTTGGAAACGAGTGCTGCTTATACCGACATCGTTAAGTTGGGTTGGGCTACTTCGTTCGTTACACCAAACTTGAAGGAAAAATTAGCCGTTTACAAGTCTGCAGGTATTCCAGTTTACTTTGGCGGTACTTTATTTGAAGCTTTTATTATTCGTAAACAATTTGATGAGTACCGTCGTATTTTAGACGAATTCGGAATGGAGTATGCCGAAGTTTCTGATGGTTCTTTAGAAATGGAACAAGATGATAAATGTGAATATATCAGAACTTTAGCTAAACAAGTAACTGTACTTTCAGAAGTAGGTTCTAAAGATGAGGCGAAAATCATTCCTCCATACAAATGGATTAAATTGATGAAAGCTGAATTAGAAGCTGGTGCTTGGAAAGTAATTGGCGAAGCTCGTGAAGGCGGAAACGTTGGTTTGTTCCGTGCATCTGGTGAAGTTCGTCAAGGATTGGTAGAAGAAATTCTAACTGAAATTCCTGAAGAAAAAATCATTTGGGAAGCTCCACAAAAATCTCAACAAGTTTGGTTTGTGAAATTAGTAGGAGCTAACGTAAACGTTGGAAACATTGCACCACACGAAGTAATTTCTTTAGAAACCATTCGTTTGGGCTTAAGAGGTGATACTTTCACTCATTTCTTAGATAAGTAAACACATCACATCGACAAACATGTAGAATCAGTTATCAGTCAAGGCGAGTTCAAGAAGTCCCTTTTCTCATAACTGATTTTTAATGTATAATACTTACTAACAAACCCAACGAACACAATGGAAATTATCAACTTTTTTTTACAACTCCTCAAAGACCCATTAACCGCACTTTCTGATTTTATCAGCGAACACGGAACAGTTACTTACGGATTACTTTTTTTGATTATTTTTGTTGAAACTGGATTAATCGTAATGCCTTTGTTGCCGGGAGATTCTCTACTTTTTGCGGTAGGTGTTTTGGCAGCAGCAACGGGTAAAATTGAAATTACGTTTGTGATTCCTCTTTTGATTGGCGCCGCACTTTTGGGCGATAATGTGAATTATTTTATTGGAAAGTACTTTAGTGAATTTGTGAAGTCGAAAGATAAAATTCTATTTCTGAAACGTGAACATATTACTCAGACTGAAGAATTTTATGCAAAACATGGCGGACAAACTGTTATTATGGCTCGTTTTGTTCCGATTGTTCGTACAGTAGCGCCATTTGTAGCAGGAGCTGGAAGTATGAAATACAGTACTTATATTACTTTTTGTGTTTTAGGAGCTGTGCTTTGGGTTACTTCAATTACTTTATTGGGCTATTTTTTAGGAAATAACGAATGGGTAAAACACAATTTTGAAAAAGTAGTTTTAGGCATTATTGCGGTTTCTGTTTTACCAATGATTTTTGCTTTTGTGAAATCAAAGCTATCGAAGTAAGTAAAGCTTCATTGATAACAATACATCAAAAAAGCCTGCGAAATTTGATTTTCGCAGGCTTTTTTATATTCAAACAATTCCTTATTTCTGAACTACTTTTGCAAAACGGTGATAAAATGGTGTTTTGCTGTTTTCGTTTTTCGGCATGTATTTACCAGTAATAATTGGTACATACATTACTCTACGACGAGACTTTTCTCCGAAATTAGGAGAAACTTCTACTCGGTGCCATAAACGACCATCATGTACCGTTAAATCACCAGCTTCAATTTCAAAACCTACTTCTCTCGCATCTGGAGTATGATCGATAAACTGTTTTTTACCAAATAAAAGTTTTAAAACACTTTGGTTTTGTGTACCTGGCAATACTCTCAAGCCACCATTTGTGCTTGGGCAATTATCTAAGTGTACACCAACGTTTAACATCGGAAGAATTTTTTGCCCTAAAAATAAATCACGTGGGCTGTCTGTATGCCATCCCATTTGTGTGAATTTACTATTTGGTGCATTTACATAGTGGTTAAAAACCAGTCCATCTTTTTCGTTATCGCTAATACGACCGTCATAAGGAGCTAATAATTCAACCAATAATTGTAAACGTGGGTCTTTCAAAAATTCACCCAAGAAAGTACTGTACTTGTTTGTAAAGCACATTCTTTGAATCATCTTGTTGCCGTGTTCGTCTTTACCAAACTTCAACGGAATACCATTGATTTTCTCAATGCCATCAGCCAACCATTGCTTTTCAATTTTATCTAATTCGCTGATAAACGTTTGAATCGTTTCAGCATTAATGAAATTTTTAAATTGAATTACACCATACTTGCGGAAATACTCTTTCTGCTCTTGTGTTAGTTTCTCTCCCAATTGGAAGGTTTTCGACTCAAACTTTACCATATTTTTACCCTGAATTAAAGTGGTTTGCAAGAACTATATTTGATAAAAAGTTCCTGGTACAAAACTAATTTGTTCAACCAAACCAGTTTTATGAAAAATTGTACAAAATAAAGTTAAACGATTTTGACAATCGCTTCGTAAACGTAGTTGGGCAGAACCACCTTTACTTAGTTTTAGAAAAAAGAAAAAGTTTCCTTTTTTCTGGTAAAACAATGCAAATTAATTGAATGTAATGAAATTGTAAATTTTTCATTAGAAAATTTACAATTTACCTCTGATAATTCACAATCATTAGTTTCAAGATGAATAACTCTCCAGAATGTACTAATTTATGACTTGCAAAATTAAAGGATTAATTAATATATTTTCTATCATTTCCTTAAAATACAAAGGATTATGATTTTTGGACTTAAACGATTTTCTGGCTAAACCAGAAAAGTGTTTCTAAAAGTAATAAAAACAATAATAACATACTACAAGTAATTTGCCATTGCTGTTTGTTGAGATAACGAGCAATTACATAAGAAAGTGCAGTAAAGAAAAAGGCACCGATTACATCTGCTGTATAATGAACGTGCTGAATTAATAATAAAATAGCAATTGAAACGCCTGTAACAGCCGCTAAAGCTTTTTCCCAAGGTTTTTCAAGAAACAACCAAATCATCACCATCGTTGCAGTATGCCCCGAAAAAAATAAATCTTTTGTGATAGGTTCTGTATCTCCATAAATGAGTAATTCGGCAAAAGTATCGTGAAGTGGAACTAAATCTAGTGGAGGATTCAATGGAAAAAAATAAATGGTTGACATCCTCAATACGGTTTCAATCACAAACGTTATCGTAAAAAGTAGAAATAACTTTGGTTTGACCAATACTCTACAAAGCAAGAAAACCAACATTCCATAAATAAGAGCAAAAATCGGTGTTGAAACATCAATCGCTGGAAGATGATTTAATACAAAATCGGAAAGATAAGCGCCATCACGCTTTTGAATATTGATAAAAAATGAAGGAAATTGTGGGGCAGCCAAAGTAGCTATACCAAGGGTTGTCAGTAATTTAATAATAAATCCATTCGTTTTTAAAGCATCTTGCCAACGTTGTTGAACAACTTGAAGATAACTTTTTGGCATCTTTGGTGGTTTTGTATTCGTAAGTATGTCATTCATCAGACAATCTAATTTTTAATTGGTATTATCTTTGGATATTCTTTTAGATTAAAGTGTTCTTTATCGATTTGAATCTTCATCGAAAGAATTCTTTCATAAAAAATACAAACTTACATCAAGTTTTAAACGTTATCAACAATGAAATCGAAAATTAATGTCGTACTTCTTGGAATATTTACATTGCTAGTAAATATATCATGTGCTAAAGGTTCTGATAATCAGAAAAATACAGAAAAAATGAACAATGAAAAAGTCAATCTTGAAGGAACAGAAGTAGTGACGTTCGGAGCGGGATGTTTTTGGTGCGTAGAAGCCATTTTTCAACAAGTAGAAGGTGTTGTAAAAGTAGAGTCTGGCTATTCTGGCGGAAAAGTTAAAAACCCAACTTATAAAGAAGTTTGTACGGGACTTACTGGTCATGCAGAAGTTGTGCAAGTAACATTCGACCCAAAGAAAATTTCTTTCGATAAAATTTTAGAAATTTTCTGGAAAACACATGACCCAACTACCTTGAACCGCCAAGGTGCTGATGAAGGGCCGCAATATCGTTCGGCGGTTTTTTATCATAACGAAGCTCAGAAGAAAACAGCAGAAATTTGGAAAGCAAAATTGAATGCTGAACATGTTTTTCCGAATCCAATTGTTACAGAAATTACTGCTTTTACAGTATTTTATCCTGCTGAAGATTATCACCAAGATTATTATGAACTGAATGGGCATAATCCATATTGTCAAGTAGTGATAAAACCAAAATTGGAAAAATTTACGAAGGTCTTCAAAGAGAATTTGAAGAAAATGAACTAGTTCAACAGAGACAATTATTTAAAAGGTTAAATTTGAGAAAATTTAGCCTTTTTTATTTTGAATAAAAATTAAGAAAGCCATTAATAAGACATTTATCAATATTGATATACTTTAAATTTGAGTTTGAATGAATACAAAGCGTTAATAAATTGTATTTTTAAAAGATAGAACTCACAGCCACAAATTACTGTTTAGAAAATTAAGCATATTATACAATCCATCAACAGATGAAAAAGTTACTTTTTAGTTTATTTATTTTACTTATTTGTTCAGTAGCAATTTCTGCTCAAAAAATTACACCTGCCAAATGGTCTTGGGCTTTATCAAAAGCAAATCCTGCTGTTGGAGAAACGGTTGACATCGTTTTTACAGTCAATATTCAAGATGATTGGTATTTGTATTCTTCAGATTTTAGTGAAGATTTAGGCCCAACCGTTACGACGATTAAATTAAAAGCGAACGATACTTATGAGGCCGTTGGTGGCTTGAAAGCTATTAATCCCATAAAGAAATTCGACAAGGAAATCTGGAATGGAGAATATACTTACTTCAAGCACAAAGCAACCTTTCGCCAAAGCGTAAAGATTTTAAAAGCGAAATTTCTGATTGAAGGTGCTTACGATAGCCAGTCGTGTTCAGATGCTTCAGGTCAATGTGTACCTGTAAAAGGTGTTTTCTCTTTAGCTGGAGCTGAAAAAAAAAACAGTAATGAAGTCGAAGAAAAGCTTGTAAAGCCAACTGAAACTACTGTTGTTCCGCCCGTTATTAGTAAAGATACGGTTTTAGCAAAAACAGATTCTGTCGCTAAAGCTGATACTTTGACTTCTGCCAAAACCGATGCGATAGTTGAAACAAGCGTTGAAGAAACGCCTGTAGTACAAGAATCACTTTTTACTTTTTTCTGGGTAGCTTTTGGGGCAGGTTTATTGGCATTATTAACGCCATGTGTGTATCCGCTTATTCCGATGACAGTGAGTTTTTTCACTAAACAAAAAGGAGGTAGAAAATTAGCATTTTTGTATGGCTTTTCGATTGTAGCCATTTATGTATTATTCGGTACATTAATCGCTGCCTTGGCTGGTCCGGGCTTTGCCAATTGGCTAAGTACGCATTGGATTCCTAATATGCTGTTTTTTGTCATTTTTGTTTTCTTTGGAATCTCATTTTTGGGCTGGTTTGAAATTGTTTTGCCTTCCAATTTTGTCAATAAAATAGATGCTCAGTCAGATAGAGGTGGAATCATCGGGGTTTTCTTCATGGCATTTACTTTGGTTTTAGTTTCTTTCTCTTGTACTGGTCCTGTGGCTGGCTCGATTTTGATTGCTTCAGCCCAAGGCGAAATTATTAAGCCTGTTATCGGAATGTTGGGCTTTTCATTAGCCTTTGCTATTCCATTTACTTTGTTTGCTATTTTTCCACAATGGTTGAAAAACTTGCCAAAATCTGGCGGTTGGATGAATTCAGTGAAAGTAATTTTAGGCTTTTTAGAATTGGCTTTAGCCCTTAAATTTTTAAGTACAGCCGACCAAGTATATCACTGGGGAATTTTAGATAGAGAAGTATATTTGGCTTTATGGATTGTGATTTTCGCTTTGATTGGCTTCTATTTATTAGGAAAAATCCAATTACCTCATGACGATAAAACTGAAAAAGTAAGTGTTCCAAAGATGTTGATGGCAATTTTAGTTTTTTCTTTTGTCGTTTATATGATTCCCGGAATGTTCGGAGCGCCTCTAAAGGCTTTGGCTGGTTGGTTGCCTCCGCTTACTACGCAAGATTTTGTTTCGTCAGGTGCATCGGTAAAAACTGAAGGCGATGCAAATTTTCCGAAACCGAAGTATAGTGAGTTCCTTACTTTGCCACATGGACTTCAAGGTTTTTTTGATTATGAAGAAGCTGTAGCATATTCTAAAAAAGTAAATAAACCAATCTTTATAGATTTTACAGGTCACGGTTGTGTGAACTGTAGAAAAATGGAAGAAAACGTTTGGTCAGACCCAGCAGTGTTGAAACGTTTGAAAGAAGATTACGTAGTGGTGGCTTTGTATGTGGACGATAAAACAGAATTAGCCAAAGAAAAATGGTACACTTCTAAAGATGACGGACAAGAAAAAACGTCGATGGGTGACCAGAATTTAGATTTTCAGATTGTAAGATTCAACGGAAATGCACAGCCATATTATTGTTTGGTCAATCCTAATGATGAAAAAGGTACTTTGGCTGCACCAAAAGCATTTGATTTGAATGTTGAAAACTTTGTAAAGTTTTTGGATGAAGGGAAAGCAAAGTATGCTTCGAAGTAATAATTTTATTAGTTAAAATGAAGAGAGGTTTGCATCGACAAACCTCTCTTTTTTATGGCAAAAACCTCAAACGATTTAAGGCTTGTTGTTCAAGTCTGACTAATCTTTCCATTTCTTCTTCATACAAATTTGATTTTACTTCTAAGAAAATAAAGAATTGGTAATCTGAATACTTTTGGAAAGTAAAACGGATTCTTTCTACTTGAAAATCCGAAGTAATAACAGCAACAATGTCTGGCTCATATCGATTGATAATTCTTTGGCAAAGTTGAATGTCATCCATCACATTTTCGCCAAGAGCAAATTCTACAAAACGATTATGCGCAATGCCTTCTTCTAACAAGAAGTTTTGCAAATATTGTGCGTGAGGATATTCTGAAGTATTAAAATGACTCCCAAAGCCACCCGTACAAAGCACATGAAATTCAGGATTATTTTTCAGGAATTTTAAAGCACCCAATACTCTATCAATCGCAATCGGAGAAAGATTACCATCGTAAGTATTAGTATCAGCCATCACAATCAGTAATCCATTCATATTAAAATACTATTTAATAATTTATTATTCTTATTTGATAGAAGTCTTCAACAAAGATAAGCCCAGAATCTGCAAATAGTTTTTCCCTTTGAAAAGGAATTTATTCAAAACGTTTAACTTTGTGGCTCAAAAAACTGTCAAACCTTATGAATCTTACCCTTTCTCAAGATGCTGATAAGGCATCTATCTTTGAACAAATTGCTGCTGCTTTGGCGGAGGATAATTTTACTGTTGTAAAGCAAGACCAAACTCGTCCTTGGGGAGGTTTTTTTGTGATTGATGAAGCACAAGCACCAGCTTTTGCAGCGAAGTATTTTCCACATTTGGAAATGTCTGAAATTCAAATTACTAATAAATTATCACCTAAAATTTTGGTAGTAGCACCAGAGAAACGTTTGTCTTGGCAATACCATTTCCGTCGTGCTGAAATCTGGAAAGTAATTGCTGGCACAACTGTCGGAGTAAAAATTAGTGATACCGACGAAGAATCAGAAGAAGTAAAAGTGTTAGAATCTGGAAGTTTTATTCAAATGGATACTGGTGAACGCCACCGTTTAATCGGTTTATCTGGTTGGGGTATTGTTGCAGAAATTTGGCAACATACTGACCCTGAAAAACCTTCTGATGAAGACGATATTGTTAGATTACAAGATGATTTTGGAAGATAATTCCAACCATTATTTCATAAATTACGTCACTGATTTATCAGAGTAATAAACCAACAATAAAAAAGACCGTCAAGAACATGAAGTTTTCTGACGGTCTTTTTTGTGTTCTAAGCTTTTAAAAAAGAAAGCGAGATATGATAAAATTGGTACGTTTTTTGAAATTAAAATTTTGAAAAAATACATTTTGGAGAAAATATTTATAATCAGGACAGAGAGGGATATAAAAAAAATACAAATAATTTTCGAGTGATTAAAGTACTTTACTTTACAATTATTTAACATAACCTACACATATTAAATCTATAGTGATTCCAGAATGTTGTAGCCGTTTATCATAGTCATTCGCCTTTTCTAAAAAAAATCATAAAAAACTTTGCGACAGATGAAAGTTTCCATAGCTTTGCAATAAGAAACTTTTAATGTTTCTAAAGTTTCCGTACCAAATTTTTATATCAATTGGAAATTAAAGAAAGAATCATCAAAAAGTCGAAAGAACTTTTTTTCCGTTACGGGGTGAAGTCCGTTACGATGGATGATATTGCAAACGAATTGGGAATCTCCAAAAAAACAATTTATCTACATTTTGAAGACAAAGATGATATTGTGTATCAATTGTTTCTGGGTGAAATGAAAGAAGATAAATGCGAATGGGACGATTTATACAATAATACCAGCAATGTCATTGAAAGAATGGTAAAATCAATGGAGTTAATGAAGCAGGCATTTTCTGAGGTAAATCCTACAACATTGTTTGACATCAAGAAGTATCATCCCAGATCATGGAATATTTTTCAAGAACATAAGCAACGCTTTATTTTTGAAAACCTTAAAAAAGACTTAGTTGAAGGTATTGAACAAGGTTATTTTAGACCAGAAATCAAAATAGATATTCTGGCAAAAATGAGGTTAGAACAAATTGAAATGGGTTTTGATCCTCATATTTTTTCCATTACCCAACATACTTTAGTAGAAGTACAATTAGAACTTTTAGACCATTTTATTCGAGGCGTTTTAACGAATAAAGGAACACAAATTTATAATGAATACCAACCCAAGTAAACTTCCAATGAGAAAATTTCTAAGAGGTAATTTGCTGTTATTTAGCATCTTAATTACTTCGCAAATCGTAAAAGCTCAGCAAAGCTACTCTCTTCGTGAAGCAGTAGATTATGCTGTTAAGAATCATACCTCTATTAAAAATGCTCAAATTGATATTCTGACTGCTGAAGCAAGAGTAAGTGAGTTAAAGGGGATTGGTTTACCTCAAGTAAATGGTAATTTTGGTTATACCAACAACTTAATCATTCAGAAAGTATTTATTCCTGCTAAAACATTTGACCCAAGTGCTAAAGAAGGAGATGTGATAGCGGCTGAATTTGGTGTTGCTAACAGCGGACAAGCAGGCGTAAACCTTAACCAAATTTTATTTGATGGGTCATACTTATTAGGTTTGAAAGCAGCTGATGTTTACAAGGAATTATCTAAGAAAAGCTTGGTGCAATCAAAACAACAAGCGGCAGAAAGTGTGACAAAAACTTATTATGCAATTTTGGTGAATGACGAAAGAATTAAATTGTTTAGTTTAAATGTTGGTCGTTTAGATTCGTTATTGCGTGATACAAAAGCATTGAATGCACAAGGTTTTGTAGAGAAAATTGACGTTCAACGCCTTGAAGTACAGTTGAATAATTTGAAAATTGAAACGAAGAATGTAAATCGTTTACAAGACTTAACGTACAATCTTTTGAAGTTTCAAATGGGTAAGAAAATAGAAGAAGAAATTGTCCTGACGGATAAATTAGCAGACATTAAGCTTTCTGAAGTACTACCCGAAAAACCACAGGATTTTAAATATGCTAATCGAATTGAGTACTCTATCTTGGAAACCCAAAATCGTTTGGCGGAATTGGATTTGAAAAACCAAAAGGTAGGTTATTTGCCAAGAGTTATGCTTAATGGTAGTTACAGTTATTCGGCTGGTCGCCCGAAGTTTTCCGATTTAGTAACTAAACCTTGGTTCAATGCCGCAACACTTGGTTTGTCGATACAAGTGCCAATTTTTGATGGTTTCCAAAGAAAATACAGGATTGTTCAAGCTCAGAATAGTTTGCAGAAAATAAAAAATACTTTTGAGTTGTATGAAAACACAATCGACTTACAAACAAAACAAGGACATATTACTTTGAAAAATGCTTACGAAACTCTCCAAGAGCAGAAATCTAATATGGAATTGGCGAAAGAAGTTGTAAGAGTTTCTAAAATAAAATACCAACAAGGTGTAGGTTCAAACTTGGAAGTTGTGAATGCTGAGATTGCCTACAAAGAATCTCAAATCAATTACTTCACTACTTTCTATGATGCCTTGGTTGCAAAAGTAGATTTAGATAAAGCACTTGGTCGTCTTTACAGTGAATAAATTCAACAAAAACATTAAATAATTTAGATTATAAAAGAAATTTACCCTCATATCAACATGAAATCTTTATTGAATAAACCAAATACCTCTAAGCTCGCTGGGCTTCAATTATTATTGGTGGGGAGTATGTTAACAAGTACTTTATTCTTGACGTCTTGTAGCAAACCAGTTGATAAAAAAGCTGAATTGGCAGCATTGAAAGCTGAACAAAAAGAACTTGATGTTAAAATCAAAGCCCTTGAAAAAGAAGTAGGCTTAAGTACAGAAAAAGCAGAAGCTAAGGTGATTACAGTGGCTGTAACGCCAATTCAAGCCGAAAGCTTCAAACATTTTGTAGAAGTACAAGGTGTGGTTACTTCTAAAAATATTCTTCAAGTTACACCACAAATGGGTGGTACAATTACAAGTTTATTGATTGTAGAAGGTCAAGCTGTTAAAAAAGGACAACTGGTCGCAACAATTGATAATAATGTATTGAAAGAATCTTTGGCTGAAATCAAGCATCAGTTAGAATTGGCAGTTACTTTATACAACAAGCAAAAAACACTTTGGGATCAACAAATTGGTACAGAAGTACAATATCTTCAAGCAAAGGCAAATAAGGAAGCTTTGGAGAAACGTATTGTAACGATGGAAGCACAATTGGCAATGAGCAAAGTATATGCGCCGATTTCTGGAACAGTTGAAAAAATTAATCAGAAAGCAGGAGAGATGGGTGCTCCGGGTGCAGCAATTGCTCAAATTGTTAATGTAGGTGACTTGAAAATCACTGCTAAAATTGCAGATACTTATGTGGGTTCTGTGAAACAAGGTGCTAGTATGACAGTGAAATTTCCAGACATTAATAAAGAGCTGAGCACAAGAATTTCAGTGGTAAATGCTTTGGTTGACCCTTTAACAAGAACATTTGGCATCGAAGCTAATATTCCAAGTTTAGGAGGAAGTTTAAAACCAAACCAAGTAGCTATTGTAAATATTAATGATTTAACAAAAGCGAATTCATTGGTTGTGAATCAAAACATTATTCAAAAAACAGAATTGGGTGATATTGTATATGTAGCAGTGACTGAAAACGGCAAAAAAGTAGCTCGTAGTAAAGTTGTTAAGAAAGGTATTGCATACAACGGAAGTATTGAAATTTTAGAAGGACTTACTGCTGGTGATTTGGTAATTACACAAGGTTATCAAGAACTAGTAGATGGTACTCCTGTGGCTTATTAACAATAACAATTGTCTGAACCACCATTAACAATACTATCACTCAAGTTTTATCATGAAAGAACAAGAAGAAAACGAAGCCCTCACCAACGAGAAACACGGTTCAGGTGCTATATATGACATGATTGGTTGGTTAGCAACTAATCAAAAAACGGTGTACTTATTCACCGTAGTGTTGTTCGTCGTCGGTATAGTGATTTATAATATTTTACCGAAAGAACAATTTCCAGATATTAAAGTACCGCAAATTTATGTTCAAACAATTTATGCTGGTACAACGCCTGGAGATATTGAAAATACCATTACTAAACCCATTGAAAAGCAAATCAAGACGATTGCGGGGGTGAAAAAAGTAAAGTCAAACTCCTTACAAGATTTCTCAATTATTCTTGTAGAATTCAATCCTGATGTAAAAGTTGACGATGCTTTAAGAAAAGTAAAAGATAAAGTTGATATTGTAGAATTACCAAAAGATTTAACAAAAAAGCCTGTTGTTCAGGATGTTAACTTTTCAGAATTTCCGATTATGAACATCAACTTGGCGGGGAATTTTCCATTGTCGAAGTTGAAAGATTTTGCCGAAGATTTACAAGATGAGATTGAAGGTTTACCAGAAATTACTCGTGTAGATATTGTTGGAGCATTAACTCGTGAAATTCAAATTAACCTTGATTTATACAAAACGCAATCTGCTGGACTTACATTTAATGATGTTCAAATGGCGATTCAAGGTGAAAACGTGAACATTTCAGGCGGTGAACTCAGTGTAGAAGGTATTCGTAGAACGCTAAGAGTAAAAGGTGAATTTAAGTCGATGGAGCAAATCCAAAACATTCGTCTTCGCTCTTCTTTAGGTGCTACAGTACGTTTGGGTGATGTTGCCGAAATAATCGACAGTAGTGAAGAACAACAAGATTTCGCTCGCTTGAACAACAAAAAAGTTGTTACATTGAACGTCATCAAACGTGGTGGAGCTAACTTGATTGCAGCGTCTGAAAGAATTGAAAAAATTATTGAAGAAGCGAAAGAAAGCCGTTTACCACAAGGTTTAGAAGTAAAAATCACTGCCGATTCATCTGAAAGAACAAAAGGTGATATTAACGATTTGATTAATACTGTAATTCTAGGTTTTATCTTCGTAGTATTGGTTTTGATGTTCTTCATGGGCGTTCGTGATGCTATTTTCGTAGGCTTATCAGTTCCTTTGTCGGCTTTGTTAGCATTTATTCCATTGTATTTCATGGGCTTTACTTTGAATACAATCGTACTTTTTGCATTCTTACTCGGATTAGGAATTGTAGTGGATGATGCCATTGTGGTTATCGAAAACTCGCACCGTATTTTCAATCGCTATCGTCATATTTCAATTGTAGATGCGGTGAAATTAGCAGCTTCTGAAGTATTTATTCCTGTATTATCAGGAACAACTACAACGGTAATGCCTTTTGTACCATTACTTTTTTGGCCGGGTATTGTTGGTGAATTCATGAAATTCTTACCAATTACTTTGATTTGTACTTTGATTGCTTCTTTGATTGTTGCTTATGTAATGAACCCTGTTTTTGCTGTTTCATTCATGGTACGTCATGACGAAAACGAACACGTTGATACAAGCGTGGCTTCCTTGAAAAAGCCTTTAATTATATTGGGTGTTTGTGCATTGTTGGGTTATTTAGTAAATGTTGGTTTGGGTAATTTCTTTGTGTTGATAATTCTTTTGTATGCTTTCAACCACTTTATCCTTACGCCAAGAATTATTATTCCTTTCCAAGAAAAATCATTACCTGCTTTCAAGAATAATTATCAAAAATTGATTTCTTGGGTAATTACAGGTTATCGTCCAGTTTTTGCGGTAATCGGAATGGTGGCTTTATTGATTTTTACTTTTGTGTTGATGGGAATTGTACAGCCTAAAGTGATTTTCTTCCCAAGTGGCGACCCTGACTATGTTTATATCTACAACAATATGCCAATTGGTACAGATGCTAGAGTAACAGATTCTGTCACTAAAGTAATTGAGAAAAAGGTTTTTGAAGTATTGAAAAAAGAAAATGCCGAAGGAATTGTTAACTCGGTGATTTCAAACGTTGGTAAAAATGCTGGTGACCCTTTTAATCCAGATAGAGCGCCAACGCCACATAAATCAAAAGTTACGATTGCTTTTGTCAGTAAAATTAATCGTGGAGGAATTTCTTCAGAAGTAATTTTAGATAAAGTACGCAAAGAAATCAAAGCATTGCCTTTGCCGGGTTCAGTCATTTCGGTTGATAGAGAAAATAATGGACCACCAACTGGTGCACCAATTGCCATTGAAATTGCTGGTGATGATTTCAACGAATTGGTGAAATTGGAAAAAGAAGTTCGTCTAGCTATTGATAAATCTGGTATCAAAGGAATTGAAGAATTAAAATCTGATTTAATTACGAACAAGCCTGAAATTATTATTGACGTTGACAAAGAAAAAGCACAACGTGAAGGAATATCGTCAGCACAAGTAGCGATGGCAGTTCGTACAGCCTTGTTTGGTACTGAGATTTCTAAATTCAGAGATGATAAAGATGAGTATCCAATTCAATTAAGAATCAAATCTGAAGACAGAAATCAGATTGAAAAGCTATTGAGTTTGAACATTACTTACAGAGATATGGTAATGAACGGAGCTTTGCGACAAGTACCTTTGAATTCTATTGCTAATATTTCATATTCAACATCATACAGTCAGATTAACCGTAAGAACCAAGAGCGTGTTGTTACTTTAAGTTCAAACGTTGTTCAAGGATATAATGCTAATGAAATTGTAGCGGAGATTCAGACTTTAATTGACGATATGGAAGTAAAAAGTGGTTATACTCTTCGTATGGGTGGTGAGCAAGAAGACCAAAAAGAAACAGGAGACTTCTTGGGTGGAGCACTTATCGCTGCGGTATTATTGATTTTCTTGGTATTGGTGATGCAGTTTAACTCTATCTCGAAACCAATTATCATTTTTGTAACCATCTTACTTTCGTTCATTGGAGTATTATTGGGTTTCATGGCATTTGGTCAAACTTTCTCAATCATCATGTCGGGTGTTGGTATTATCGCACTGGCTGGTATTGTTGTAAAAAATGGTATTCTTCTTATCGAATTTACTGATGAGCTAGTTCACAGAGGTTATCCATTGAAAAAAGCCATTATCGAAGCTGGAAGTACTCGTTTAACACCAGTAATCTTAACAGCTGCTGCCGCAGTTTTAGGTTTAGTACCTTTGGCGATTGGTTTAAGTATCGACTTTGTGGCGATGTTTACTGAACTAAATCCGCATATTCATACGGGTTCTGACAGTGCTGCATTCTGGAATATCTTGGCTTGGACAATTATCTACGGACTTACGTTCTCTACGATTCTTACCCTTGTTATCGTTCCTTGTATGTATTACATCAACGAAAGAATCAGACAAAAATACTTTGGAAAACCAGTAGTTCCAGAAGTATAAAATACAAAGAAGCCACAGCAAAAGTTGTGGCTTCTTAATTTTCAAAAAATTACAGACGGACTATTTGTGAAAAGAATCAACGAAGGTTTTCTTGAGTAATTTACCTTTTTTCACTCTTTGCATTTCTTTGAAACTTTTCTCAATATCTTCAAGTGGTTCGGTTTCTTTATTTTGTGTAAAAGCACCTTCCAGTTTTTTCAAATCTTGGTGTTTATCTGTTATAATTTCCCAGATTTTTATTGGTATAACAACAGCGGTCGTTTTCCCGTGGGTGTCTGATAAGTATTGTAGTGCCATAGTTGTGATTATTTAAATGGATTTCATCGGCGGTTGTTTAATCAAATATAACATATTTTACCGTTTCTTGGCTGTTTATATTTTGTGTTTTAACAAGAATTAGGATAGAATAAGTACATTTACTTAGGCTTTTGTTGTTACTAAACCTTGAAATCATGGATACACTTTTCTTCGTACTTAAATTTATTAATACTTTTATTTTTGTAGTGATTGCGTGCTTTCATTTTTATTGGGCTTTTGGTGGAAAATTTGGAGGAACATCCGTTATTCCATCCATTAAAGATAAAGCACTTTTTTCACCATCGCCCATCGCTACGATAACTGTAGCAATTGCCATGTTACTGGCATCTTTTTTTTCGTGGATGCCCCTTCTTACAAATAATGCTACGGTTTTAGTTTATGGAAATTTGGGAATTGCCATTGTGTTTTGCTTGCGTGCCATCGGAGATTTTAATTATGTAGGATTTTTCAAGCAGGTAAAAGGTACTCTTTTTGCTAAAAATGATACTTACTTTTTCTCGCCTTTGTGTTTGCTGATAGCGGGCATTGCCTTTTCAATTTATTTAATCATTAAACCTTAAAACTTATGAAGATTGCCATTATTGGAGCTGGAATCGGTGGACTCACGACAGCGATAGCTCTTCAACAAAAAGGATTTGACGTAAAAATATTTGAAAGCGCTTCAGAGATTCGTCCTGTAGGTGCTGGCATTGTACTTGCCGCCAATGCGATGAAAGGATTGCAAATATTAGGTTTGCAAGAAGAAATTATGGCGAAAGGACATATTGTTGATACTTTTAGCATTGTCGATGAAAAACTCAATACGCTTAGTGAAGTATATGCCAAACGTTTTTTTGAACGATACGGAATTGGTAATTTCACCATTGCTCGTTATGATTTACACCATATTTTAGCCAATAAACTAAAGCCCGAAACCTTGTTTTTAGGAAAACAAGTAATAGATTTTGAACAAGATGAAAAATCGTGTTCTGTTACTTTTATAGATGGCTCAACTGAAATTTGTGATGCCATCATTGCTACGGATGGGATTAACTCTAAAATTCGTCAAAAATTATTGCCTAATGCTCAGAAACGTTACGCTGGTTATACTTGCTGGCGAGCAATAACAGATGTTCGTGATATTGATTGTGATTTTAAAAAGGCTTTCGAATGTTGGGGTGCCAAAGGTAGATTCGGCTTTGTACCTATTTCCGACACACATATTTATTGGTTTCTTTGTGTGAATACAAGCGAGCAAAATGAAGATTTTAAACGCTTAAAAGCTCAAGATTTACAGGAAAGATTCAAACAATATGCCTTTCCGATTCCACAAGTATTGGGCGCAACCAAGGATGAAAATATACTTTTGAATGATATTGTTGATTTAAAACCAATTAAACAATTTGCTTTTGGGAAAGTACTCTTAGCTGGAGATGCCGCTCATGCTACCACTCCAAACATGGGACAAGGAGCATGTCAGGCGATTGAGGATGCAATGATTTTAAGAAAATACATTAGCAATGTAAAACCCATTGAAAGCGTCTTCACTGATTTTGAAGCCAATCGTTTACCAAGAACAACCGAAGTCGTGAATCGTTCTTGGAGTATTGGGAAAATGGCTCAACTCGAAAACCCAACCTTGATAAAGTTAAGGAATTTGATTGTCCGTTACACACCAGAAAGCCTTAGCGAAAAGCAGTATAAATTTTTGTATGAAGTAGAATATTGATATTTCGTCCAGTTGAAATTGTTTTAACTGGACGAAATATTTACAACTACTTCGAAACTACCAATTTATGTTCTTTGATGTCACCAAAGGTTTTTACTTTTAGCAAATAAGTACCTTCTGGAAGTACAGACGAAGGGATCATTTTAACTAAAGTTTGTGTGACATTGATTCTTTCAAAGTTGATATTTTTGCCATGCAAATCAAAAAGAACAAGTGTAGCTTCATCAACATCTTCCACTTTTACATAAAATTCTGAGGTATTTGTTGGATTGGGAAATACTCCGAAAGGAATTTTTTCATCTGAAATAATGACAGATTGAGGACGAAAAATTTGCTCTTTCCCATCTTTATCTACTTGTTTTAAACGATAATAATTTGTTCCGAACAAAGGACTTTCATCAACAAATTGATAGTTAACCGTTTTTGAAGAGTTTCCAACAGCATTTATTTTGCTGATTTCGCTGTAATCAATGGCGTTTCTACTTCTTTCCACAACAAAAAAATCGCTATTAATTTCAGTGGCAGTTGCCCAAGTAAGTGCTACTTGCTGATTTCCTGAGTGTTGAGCTTTGAAAAAAATCAGCTCGATTGGAAGTACCACGAAATCATTTTTAATGATGAAATTATCAAAATCTAAAGTAGGTGAACCTGTAATACTTTTCGTTAAAATCTTGAATTGGCTTAAGTTACCCAAGGTATTATTGACTGATACGTCATTACTGATTAGTGCTGTTCCAACATACAAATCATACTTTTTTGCAGCAACTGTTCCACTTCTTGTTCCATCGTTGTAAGTCATCGAACGATTATCATTGTTAATGAATAAAGTAACCGTCAAAAATTGGGTAGCCAGTTGGCTACTGCCTTGAATAATCAAGTTTGAAGGAGTATTGACGCCAAATTTGATACTCATCACAGGAGTACTTGGAGCCGCCGTAGTATTATCAAAATTAGCACCGTTTCCGAAATAGAATTCTACAGCATCGGCGTTTTCTGCACCAATACTACTGGCTCTAACTGAAAACTGTACATATAATGTGGAAGGAATGGGAGAAAATTCGGTACTTCTAGTAGCTCTGCAAATAGAATTATTACCAATGAATTTTAAAAACTTCTCGCCAGTTGGTGTAATCAAAGCATTGGTAATGTAATTGAATTGACCAACTGTTGGAGCTGTGGCATTTTCAAATGGAGTTTGCGAGCTAGTGGTAGCAGTATTGAAGTTTTGACTAAAGTAAATAGTTTGTGCTTGACAGATTGAGAAAAAAAATCCCCAAATAAGTAATATAAGTGTTGATTTCATGAAGAGAACTGGTTTTGACTTTGTAGATTTTCTACACTAAAATAATCAAAAAAAATATTTATAGAATATCTTTCTTAATTTTTATCTCTGAAAATCAATTGATTGTGCCATTTTGGAAGGTTGAGTAAACAAATGCACGATTAAGTATCTCAATAAATGCTTTATGAGCTATGTAAGATTTTGAAATCAATAATCAGGCATAGAATTTGTATATTTCAAAGCGAAAGAGTTTTAAATGATTAGATTTTTTGATAAATTGATGAGCTATCTTTGTAGCATTATTATCCTTATCTTTTAAAATCTTTGGTAGAAATAAAAACTACCTTTAATCAACAAATACTTCATGCAACGCAGAACCTTTATTAAACAAACTACCGCTTTGTCGGCAATTGCCTCAGTAAGTGCTAAAGCTTCCAATAGTCAAAATGTGGCTAAATTTCCTGTCGTTATTTCAACATGGAAAAATGAAAAAGCCAATACTGCCGCTTGGGAATCACTCCAAAAAACAGGAAGAGCTTTAGATGCTGTTGAAGCTGGTGCAAGAATCCCTGAAGCTGATCCCAATGATACTTCGGTAGGATACGGTGGTTTTCCTGACAGAGATGGCAATGTTACTTTAGACGCCTGTATTATGGACGAAAAAGGGAATGCTGGTTCGGTTACTTTTTTACAGCATATCATGCACCCAATTTCTGTAGCAAGAGCAGTAATGGAAAAAACACCACACGTAATGCTTTCGGGTGAAGGTGCTTTACAGTTTGCACTTTCTCAAGGCTTCAAAAAAGAAAATCTCTTAACTGAAACCGCCAAAAAAGCTTGGGAAGAGTGGAAGAAAACATCTAAATATGAACCCAAAATTAACATTGAACGCCACGATACCATTGGCTTACTTGCTTTGGGAAATCAAGGAGAAATTTCAGGCGCTTGTACAACAAGTGGATTAGCTTTTAAGATGCACGGTAGAGTAGGGGATTCACCAGTAATTGGTGCTGCCGTTTTTTGTGATGACGAAGTTGGAGGCGCTTGTGCAACAGGTCTTGGTGAATTTGTGTTAAAAACACTTGGTTCATTTCTAATCGTAGAATTGATGCGTAATGGAAAGACGCCTCAGCAAGCTTGTGAAGAAGCTATCATGAGAATTGTAAAAAGATATAATTACAAAGAATTCCAAATTGGTTATTTGGCATTAAATAAAAAAGGTGAATACGGTGCTTATGCCATCCAACCGGGATTCAATTATACTTTAACAACTAATGGAGTGACCAAAGTGTATGAGTCTGCGTCATATATGAAATAAGTATTTAAGAAAAAGTAAAGTGTTGAGACAACCATTTGGGAATTTTACACGTCTTTACTGTTAGTACTGAGTAGAATAGTTAATTTAAAATTATAAGCAGTTAACTGTTGAATACAGCGTTAAACAAAATAATGACCGCATAATAAATTAAACAAGACATAATGTTAAGTCTTTTGTAACTTTCGGAAATTAATTTGTAATTTTGTGGCTGAAATATAAGAAAAGTACAATTAACATTTATTGAAAAAAGAAATTAATAGCTTGTAAAAACAATTGATTTCAATAAAACCTATGAAACGAATTTTAAAAAACAATCCTATCGTAGTAATCTCAATTTTGTTGCTTTCAATAGCAACTGTTATTACCTACAGTAGAAATATTGAAGCCTTGAATAATGCTAACAAAGGTTTTTTCTCCGGAAAAATCAATTTTGGAGATAGCTATAAACATGTTATTTACTCTGATAAAGTAGAAGTAAAAAAAGGGACAGAAAGAGGTTTAAAAACTTTATCAATTGCAATAATTGATGAAAAAACATCAGAATCCGTTTTTGTTAAGCTTTATGATGTTCAAGAGAAAGGCACGTTTTTTATTCCGGGTGAAGGTAAAGTACAAAATATAGGGAATTTGATAAAAGACGTTAACCGTTTTAGAGAATTGAATAATTTTTATCAAACAACATTATCAAATGATGAGGGTTTGAAAAACGGAGTAGGTAGAGTAAATATTACAAAATTGACTGATTCTGAAATAGAAGGAGAACTGATAATTATCGGTAATAATTCTGATGGAAAACAAGCTCAATTAGAATCTGCAAGGTTTAAAGCGAAGATTTAGCATATAATGAGTACTAATATCGCTCATTTAACAATATTATATTTAGTGGTTAGGTGATACTAAAACGTCTGTAGCAATTGCATCAGACGTTTTTTGTTTTTTTAAGGGCTTAGATGTGACTGATAATCAAAACAAAACACACAAAGTTTTTGTATTTAACTAAGATTGCGTAATTTTGCACCCTAATTTATTAGGATAAAGGCGAACATATTTAAAAAAGAGTTTTTAAATTATATTTTGTTGGTCATAATTAACCTAAGAAAAACGATAAAAAACAAATAATCAACATATTAACAATGGCACGTGATTTAAAGTACACAAGAAACATTGGTATTGCTGCTCACATTGATGCGGGTAAAACAACAACCACTGAACGTATTCTTTACTATGCTGGCGTAAGCCACAAAATTGGTGAGGTACACGATGGTGCAGCAACAATGGACTGGATGGAGCAGGAGCAAGAAAGAGGTATTACCATTACTTCAGCTGCAACTACTGTAAGCTGGAAATACAGAGAACAAGATTACCACATTAACATTATCGATACTCCTGGTCACGTTGACTTTACCGTTGAGGTAAACCGTTCTTTACGTGTATTAGATGGTCTTGTGTTCTTATTTAGTGCTGTTGATGGTGTTGAGCCTCAATCTGAAACTAACTGGCGTTTGGCAAACAACTATAACGTAGCTCGTTTAGGTTTTGTTAACAAAATGGACCGTTCTGGTGCTGACTTCTTGAACGTTTGTCGTCAAGTAAAAGAAATGTTAGGTTCTTATGCAGTGCCTTTACAATTACCAATCGGTGCTGAAGATAAATTTGAAGGTGTTGTTGACTTAGTTAACTTCCGTGGTATCAAATGGAACGAGCACGATAAAGGAATGACTTTTGAAGTTGTGCCTATTCCTGAAGATATGATTGATGAAGCAACTGAATACCGTGAGAAATTATTGGAAGCAGTAGCTGAATTTGATGAGTCTTTGATGGAAAAATACTTCGAAGATCCAGAATCAATTTCTGAGGATGAAATCTTAGCTGCTCTTCGTGCTGCTACGATTGCGATGAAAATCGTTCCAATGTTATGTGGTTCTTCATTCAAAAACAAAGGTGTTCAAACAATGCTTGACTATGTGATGGCATTATTACCGTCTCCTTTGGATAAAGATAATATCGTAGGAACTGACCCACGTACTGATGCTGAAGTAATTCGTCAACCTTCGACTAAAGAACCTTTCTCTGCATTAGCATTCAAAATTGCAACTGACCCTTACGTAGGTCGTTTATGTTTTGTTCGTGCTTATTCAGGTGTGTTAGAAGCTGGTTCTTATATCTTGAACAACCGTTCTGGAAACAAAGAACGTATCTCTCGTATCTTCCAAATGCACGCTAACAAGCAAAATTCTATCGAAAGATTAGAAGCTGGTGATATCGCTGCGGTAGTAGGATTTAAAGACATCAAAACTGGTGATACTTTATCTGATGAGAAAAACCCAATCGTTCTTGAATCAATGGTATTCCCTGATCCAGTTATCGGTTATGCTATCGAGCCTAAGAAATCTGCTGACCAAGATAACTTCTCTAAAGCTATTGGTAAGTTAATCGAAGAAGATCCAACTTTACAAGTAGAATCTAACGAAGAAACAGGACAGACTATTATCAAAGGTATGGGTGAGCTTCACCTTGAAATCATCATCGACCGTATGCGTCGTGAATTCAAAGTAGAAGTAAACCAAGGTGCTCCTCAAGTGGCTTATAAAGAATCATTGACGAAATCTACTGAACACCGTGAAGTTTACAAAAAACAATCAGGTGGTAAAGGTAAATTTGCCGATATCGTATTCGAAATGGGACCAAGAGAAGATGGTAAAGAAGGTTTGGAATTCGTTAACGGTATCGTTGGTGGTGTGATTCCAAGAGAATTTATCCCTTCAATCCAAAAAGGTTTCGAAGCTGCAATGAAAAATGGTGCTTTGGCTGGATACCCAATGGATTCAATGAAAGTTCGTTTATTCCACGGTTCTTTCCACGATGTCGATTCAGATGCGTTGTCATTCGAAATGGCTGCTCGTATGGGTTACAAAGAAGCTGCTAAACAAGCTGGTGCTAAAATCATGGAACCAATCATGGCAGTAGAAGTTGTTACTCCTGACGAATACACTGGACCTATCACTGGTGACATGAACCGTCGTCGTGGTATGATGAAAGGTATGGATTCTAAACAAGGTGCTGTAATCTTGAAAGCAGATATTCCTTTATCTGAATTGTTCGGTTATGTAACTGATTTACGTACTATGTCTTCTGGACGTGCTACTGCAAACTTAACTTTCTCTCACTATGAATTCGTGCCACAAAACTTGGCTGAAGAAATCGTGAAAAAAGCGAAAGGTTTGTAATAATCATTCAGAATAACAATAAAAAAAGCCTTCACTTTAACGAGTGAGGGCTTTTTGCTTTTCTCTAACCTAAAAATTCTACTAAGTAAGTTTTAAAATATTTTTTCCACCCGATAACATACACATTTCCTTAAACTTCCCTGGCGTAATGCCAACATGCTTTTTGAAAATGATAAAGAAGTAATTGGTACTTCCAAAACCTGCTTTGAAACAAGCGTCGCTAATATCATTTCTAGTTTCTGCCAATAATTCTTTGGCAATTTTAATCCTTTCTTGATTAATAAAATCAATCGGTGTAATGCCTAATTCTCTTTTGAATTGACGAAAGAAATTGGGTTTACTCATACAAGCTAAATCACATAATTTTTCAATACTCAATTTTTCAGTAATGTGTTCTTTGATGTATTGAATCACAAAAGCAAAACGATTGGTATTGGCATATTTTTTATAATTATCTACAATTAAAACTCTTGCTTGTGTCTGCATCAATCTGATTAACAATTCATTAATCATAAAATTGGCAAATAAATCTTTTGCCGAATTGGTTTCTGTTGAAACTTTTACCAGACGGTCAATCGTGTTGGTTACTTCTAAAGAATTCTTTAAATGGAAAGTGTCTAAATCTATTTGCCAAGATTCGTGCTCTTCTACTTTGGCATATTTTTCATTTAATAAATTTACAGTCTCCTTAATTTGCTCGCTTTTGATTGCCAAAGCCATACATTGTGTCGGATTTGAAAAATCAGCTTCTGGAAAATCTATCTTCATTTCTTCATTCGCTGGCACAATGACAGATTCCCCCGGAAGGTATTCAAAACCTTGCTTATCAAAAAGGTGCATTACTTTCTTTCCTCTGAACATCGTCGTCAATACAAAACTATTGAACTTCAAATGAACATCTTCACTCTTTTGATGCGTTTCAAAAATATTCAATTCAAAATTATCTAATGAATATACAGTACGGTTCTCGACGAGTGTCAGTAAATCCTTTATCGGCTTTAAAGTGGGCGACTGGGGTTTATGGATTTGTCTCATGTTGATTTTGTACTTTGTGTTTTATTAGGATTCAAATTCTTTAAGACTTTCTTACAATAATACAATAGCTAAATTACCGATGCAATTGTGCCAATCTCTAATGATACGATTGTCAATTTTTATGAGAGTATCATCAATTTATTAGCCATCTTATTGAGTTACAGCATTTAATGATAATGATACTATCATCAAGTTTTGTGATATAAAAGTAAATACTTATGGTAATAATTCAAGATAAATTTGTAAAAAATAAATCACTCAAAACGAATTTAATTTTTATTATGGAAAATCTTGAAATAGATGCTCCTCTTGTAGAGAGCTCAAATACCGACAATCTTGTAGCAAGACCAATCTTTAGAAATCAATACGAAAACTTTATCGGTGGTCAGTGGGTTGCTCCTGTGAAGGGTCAATACTTCGAAAATCCTTCGCCAATTGATGGTAGAGTATTTACAAAAGTTGCTCGTTCTACCAAAGAAGATGTAGAGTTAGCCTTGGATGCAGCACATGAAGCTTTTAAAACTTGGTCGAAAACTTCTGCTACAACCCGAAGTAATATCCTCCTGAAAATTGCAGATATTATTGAACAAAATCTCAATTACTTGGCTGTTGTTGAAACGGTGGATAATGGTAAGCCAATCAGAGAAACGATTTTAGCAGATTTACCTTTAGTCGTTGACCACTTCCGTTACTTTGCTGCATGTATCAGAACAGATGAAGGAACAGCGTCTGAACATGACCCAAATACTCTTTCTCTAATTATCCATGAACCACTTGGTGTGGTTGGTCAGATTATCCCTTGGAATTTCCCACTTTTAATGGCTACTTGGAAAATGGCGCCAGCTTTAGCAGCAGGATGTACCATTGTGATGAAACCAGCCGAACAAACACCAGTAGGCATCATGTGTTTGATGGAATTATTGCAAGATGTTTTACCAGCGGGTGTTGTGAACATCGTTAATGGTTTTGGTTTAGAAGCTGGCAAACCTTTGGCAAGTTCTACTAGAATTGCAAAGGTTTCGTTTACGGGTGAAACCACTACTGGACGTTTGATTATGCAGTACGCTTCTGAAAATATCATTCCTGTGACGATGGAATTAGGTGGAAAATCTCCGAATATTTTCTTCCCAAGTGTAATGGAGGCTGATGATGAATTCTTTGATAAATGTCTGGAAGGTGCAGCAATGTTTGCTTTGAACCAAGGTGAAATTTGTACTTGTCCTTCAAGAATTCTTGTACATGAATCTATTGCCGATGCTTTTATTGAAAGATTAATTGCCAGAGTAAATGCTATCAAAAAAGGTCATCCATTGGATATGACGACGATGATTGGTGCGCAAGCTTCTAATGACCAATACGAAAAAATCTTATCGTACTTGAAAATCGGTGCAGATGAAGGTGCTGAAACACTTTGTGGTGGTGCGGCACATTTACAAGAGGGTGATGCTGCTAATGGTTATTATATTCAACCAACTATTTTGAAAGGACATAACAAAATGCGTGTTTTCCAAGAAGAAATCTTTGGACCAGTGGCAGCTTTAACGACTTTCAAAACAGTGGAGGAGGCGATTGAAATTGCTAACGATACTCTTTATGGCTTAGGTGCTGGTGTGTGGACTCGTGATGCGCATGAATTGTATCAAGTACCAAGAGCTATCCAAGCGGGTCGTGTTTGGGTGAATTGTTACCATGCTTATCCTGCTCATGCGCCTTTTGGTGGATACAAAAAATCAGGCTTTGGTCGTGAGAACCATAAAATGATGCTTGACCATTATCGTTCTTGCAAAAACATGTTGATTTCTTATGATAAAAAGGCATTAGGATTCTTTTAGACGTTATCAGCTGTCAGCTATCGGTCATCGGCTATCGGAAATTTAGATAAATAGCTATTTGCTAAATGCAAAAAAGCCGATGACTGAAAGCTGACATCCGACGTCCGAAATCCCATATCCCAAATCAAAAAATCATGGACAAAACCCTAAGAGTATTACTCACTGCTGCGGCAGAGGAACTGATTGATAGACTTCGTGCTGAACATGGTTCAATCATGTTTCACCAAAGTGGTGGTTGTTGTGATGGCTCGGCACCGATGTGTTTTCCAGTAGGGGAGTTCAAAACTGGGGAAAATGATGTTTTGTTGGGTGAAATTTATGGTTGCGAGTTTTATATGAGTGCCTTCCAATTTGAATATTGGCAATATACTCAACTGACTTTGGATGTAGTGGAGGGAAGAGGAGCTAGTTTTTCATTAGAAATTCCTTTGGGTTTACGCTTTATCATTCGTTCACAAGTTTATACAGAAGAAGAATTAAAAAACCTAAGTCCTGTTTCGAATGGAGCTTAGAAAGTTTTGACGCTAATTTTTACACAGGCATCGACAAACCATTTTTACAAGAAGTCTCAGATAATGGCGTTTCTCCATTGCTTGAGGCTTTTTTGTTTTATCTGTATTACTAATAATGAGATTAGAAAAGAGTATGTGGTAAATGCTTTAGAGGAAAATTATTTTAGGATTGTGTATTTTTCAAATTGAATTGCGGAAGATGAAATAGCCATTGCGGAAAATTATTTTAGGATTGTGTAATTTCAAATTGAATTGCGGAAGATGAAATGGTCATTGCGGAAAATTATTTTAGGATTGTGTACATTTCAAACTGAATTGCGGAAAATGAAATAGCCATTGCGGAAAATTATTTTAGGATTGTGTGCTTTTCAAACTGAATTGCGGAAGATGAAATAGTCATTGTGGAAAATTATTTTAGAATTGTACACTTTTCAAGAAGGAAAGAGTATCGAAAAATCTGGAGAATCTTTGAGACAAATAAACGCTTTACAAGCCTATTAGGCTAAACTCTTCAAAATATTGTTTGCTTTTGTTTTCTTTTTGCTCAGAGCCTTGTTAGATTTGTAAATCAACCTTTGCATCTCAATCAGATGTTTGCCAACATCGACCTAGATAGCTAAGAATAATAATTGATACTTGCGCTAATTGTCTTAGTAAAAGTATTTTGAAGAGTTTTTCTTCCCTTAAATTTAATATGACAGAAATACCTGCTTTCAAAAAAGGTTTACCCACACAAATTGCTGTATTGGGCGGTGGTAGTTGGGCAACGGCTATCATTAAAATTTTAACTGAAAATAATGTTAAAGTGAAGTGGTGGCTTCGCCGTAAATCGGATGTAGATTTTATCAAAAAGTATAATCATAATCCTAGTTATCTGACAGACGCATTACTGAATCCAAGAAAAGTAAAGGCATATTACAAAATGTATGACGCTCTTTATGGGGTAGATTATGTGATTTTGGCTGTGCCAGCAGCCTTTGTGCCTGATGCTTTGAAAAATCTTACTCGTAACCATTTTGCAGGAAAGAAAGTAGTATCGGCTATCAAAGGGATGATTCCTGATGAAAACATGTTGGTGACCGACTGGATGGAAAAGGTATTTGGCGTGCCATTAACACAGATGTGTGTGATTGCTGGTCCTTGTCATGCCGAAGAAGTTGCCTTAGAAAAGCAGTCTTATTTAACGATTGGCTCGCCAAACATTAATTTAGCGCAAGAATTTTCGAATTTATTAAGTTGTAGGTACATTCAAGCGAACCCAATTGCCGATTTATATGGCGTGGAATACTGTGCTGTTATTAAAAATATCGTAGCAATGGCTTGCGGAATTACCCATGGTTTGGGTTTTGGTGATAACTTTCAAGCGGTAATGGTTTCAAATGCAATGCAGGAAATCAAGCGTTTTTTAGATTACGCTTATCCACAGGCATCTCGTGATTTGAATAATTCTGGATACTTAGGTGATTTATTAGTGACGGCTTATTCACAATTTTCAAGAAACCGTACTTTCGGAAATATGATTGGGCGTGGTTATTCAGTAAAATCAGCGCAAATAGAAATGAATATGGTGGCAGAAGGATATTATGCTGTAAAAAGTATTCATCAAATCAATGAAAAATATGGCGTAGATATGCCAATCATTGATGCCGTTTATAGAATTTTATACGAAAAAGCTGCCCCAGTAGCCGAAATCAATATATTGAAGACACATTTGAAGTAGATTTGAAAGTTTGAAGATTTGAAAATGATTAACAATTCTTTCATTTTCAAATCTTCAAATCAACCAATTTTCAAATTATAAAAAGCTCGTAATTTTCTCCGCTGTTGCCTTCAATTCTTCTTGACTAACCTTCATCTTTTCTCTTGTAAAATTAATGTCGTTCATAGAATTCAAAGGAATTAAATGAACATGTGTGTGCGGTACTTCCAAACCAATTACCGAAACACCGATTCTTCTACAAGGCACCGCTTGTTGTAAAGCAGGCGCAATTTTCTTAGCGAAAATCATTAATCCAGCCAATAAATCATCATCTAAATCAAAGATATAATCAATTTCTTTTTTCGGAATCACCAAAGTATGTCCTTCGGCAAGTGGCGTAATATCTAAGAAAGCAAGATAGTTTTCGTCTTCTGCAATTTTATGGCAAGGAATTTCGCCATTAACAATTTTTGTGAATATAGTTGGCATGGAAAAATTTGTTTAGGTATCAGCTATCAGCTTTGAGCCACTAGCTTTGAGATTTTTAATGAATAATATATGATATTTTGTAATAACGAATCTTTATAGCAATTTAGAAAAGCTCAAAGCTCACGGCTCAAAGCTCATAGCTAAAAAGCTATTTAAACCATTCGGCGTACATGATATAATTATTGGCAGTTCTCATAAATACTTCAGCGGCATCTGGAGAAACATTTTTCAAGAATTTAGCAGGATTTCCTGCATAGATTGTCCCAGCAGGAACACGAGTGTTTTGGGTAACGATAGCGCCAGCGGCAATGATTGAACCAGTTTCTATCACAGCACCATCCATTACGATAGCACCCATTCCAATTAATACTTTGTCCTCAATCGTACAACCGTGAACGATAGCATTGTGTGCGATAGAAACATAATTGCCGATAGTCGTTTTCGTTTTTTGATAAGTACAATGAATAATTGCTCCGTCTTGAATATTCGAATTATCACCAACGATTACCGAATTTACGTCGCCTCTTACCACAGCATTAAACCAAACGGTACAGTTTTTCCCAAACTTCACATCTCCGACGACAGTGGCGTTTTCTGCCAGCCAACAATTTTCACCTAAACTAGGCGATACTCCTTTTACAGGTTTTATTAAAGGCATTTTTTGAATGATTAAACGTAAATTTTAAAACTTTAAGATGCGACAAATATACAAACGAAAACCCTTTGACAATAAAAAAAGGTTGTTCAGTGAAACACCGAACAACCTAGCATGAACGTAAAATATAAATTGTTTTTGATTGAAAATAATACATTTTTAGATTACTCCTTGATGTCAAACCGACCATCTTTCAAAGCCAAAATTTCAGAAGGCTTTTCTTTGTTCTGAAAAGTTACGCTAAAAGTACCCGAATAAATTTTTGAAACAGGGTCAAAACGGGTAATGTTCACTTCGTTTTCACAGGTTTGGCAAATAGCGTATTGCGAGCAATTGCCGTTAATACATTTTTGATAGACGCTCGCAAAAGGAGTAAATTCAACAGCATTTTTAGGAAAATATCGCATGAATTGGTATCTGCCAGTATCCTTCACATTATTAATCATAAAGCTCATCGACTCCAAAGTATTCTGATTAGTTACAGACAACCTGAGCGTAGCGTTTTGATATTTTCCCCACACTACAGGAACAGGCTTGAAATTCGGATTAGCTTTATATCGTTGGAAGGGCGTCCAGATAGTACCATTAATTTTTGCACCAAAAGTTTGCTTGCCAATCTGAGTAACCGCTGGTAATGCTTCTGGCTGTACATAATCGTTCATCTCGCAGCTAAGGAGTGATACTAATGTAAGCAGAATGATTAGGTAACGATTTGTTCTCATAAATGAACGATTTAATCTATCGCTACGAATTTATAAATAATCTTTAATTAAAATGTATTAATCTAAGAAATTTATTTTAAATTATTTTAAAAATAAGATTCTCAACCCAAATACCTACGTAAAATATGTTTGGTCGGTACCATCTATCATAAATAAAAATTTCAGTCTCAAATATTCTCTTTTTTTGTCGAAAAATTTAAAGCTAGAAAACATGAAAAAAGTCTTCTTATCATTTCTCTTGTCAACGTTTTTGATGTTTGACATCACTGCTCAATTGACCGTACCGCCGAATGGTGGCAACAAAATGGCATCGGTAAGTGAACGAATTGGTTTAACAGATGTAACGATTAATTATCATCGTCCGGGAGTAAAAGGGCGTGAAGGTAAAATTTGGGGACAATTAGTGCATTATGGTTTTGCAGATTTGGGTTTTGGTACTTCGTTGGCGGCACCTTGGCGAGCAGGCGCTAATGAAAACACGACGATAAGTTTTTCAACACCAGTGAAAATTGAAGGACAAGCTTTGCCAGCAGGAAAGTATGGTTTGATGATGGCTGTGCAAGAAAATGAAGTTACGGTGATATTCACTAAAAATACAACTTCTTGGGGAAGCTATTATTATGATGAAAAAGAAGATGCTTTAAGAGTAAAAGTAAAGCCACAAAAAGAGCAAGCTTTTGTAGAAAGATTGAAATTTGAATTTTTAGACCAAACAGAAGCTTCTGCAACGATTGCTTTGCTTTGGGAAAAATGGAAAATTCCTTTTAAAGTAGAAGTAGATTTGCACGAAACCGTTTTTGCTTCTATGAGAAATGAAGTCAGAGGAGAAAAAGTTTTTGATTGGAGAGCATTTAACCAAGCAGCCAACTATTGTTTAACCAATAAAGTAAATTTGGAAGAAGGACTGTCGTGGGCAGAACGTTCAATCAAAGAGCGATATATTGGCGAAGCTAATTTTACCACATTAAGTACAAAAGCTGAAATCTTGAAACTATTGGGCAGAACAGCCGAAGCCGAAACAGTCATGAAAGAAGCTTTACCCAAAGGAAATATGCTGGAAATCCATCAATATGCCAGAGCTTTATTGAAAGAGAAAAAAACACAAGAAGCTTTTGAGGCATTTAAACTCAATGCAAGTAAAAACCCAAACGAATACACTCCTTTGGTGGGTTTAGCAAGAGGATATTCGGCTTTGGGAGATTATAAAAATGCTTTGAAACAAGCAAAATTAGCCATAGCCATTGCACCAAGTGATGTAGAAAAAGATAATGTCGCCAAAATGATTAAAACACTTAGCGAAGGGAAAGATATTAATTGAATGAAAAAGGGTAAAAGTCTATCGAACTTTTACCCTTTTTCATTAATACTCATCATTACTTTGTAAGGCTTGCATATTCTTTGGCGAAGTAAGTTAAAATTACTTTTGCGCCAGCTCTTTTGATAGATGTTAAACATTCTACCATTGTTTTGGTGCCGTCTAACCAACCATTTTGAGCAGCAGCTTTTACCATCGCATATTCGCCAGAAACATTATAAGCAGCAATCGGAATATCAAAATTATCATTCAAAGATTTAATAATATCCAAATAAGCTAAAGCTGGTTTTACCATTAAAAAATCTGCTCCTTCGCTATAATCAAGTTCTGCTTCAATCAACGCTTCACGAACATTGGCAGGATTCATCTGATAGGTTTTCTTATCTCCAAATTTTGGAGCAGAATCCAAAGCATCACGGAAAGGTCCATAAAAAGCTGAAGCATATTTGGCAGAATAAGCCATAATCGACACATTGATAAAACCTTTGCTATCTAATGCTTCACGGAGTACTCTTACTCGTCCGTCCATCATATCAGAAGGACCAACGATATCAGCGCCAGCTTCTGCCTGAGCTACAGTCATTTTGGCTAAAATCTCTAAACTTTCATCGTTCAGAATATTTCCTTTTTCATCAACATAACCATCGTGTCCATCAGAAGAGTAAGGATCCATTGCTACGTCTGACATAATAGCGATTTCTGGAAACTTACTTTTAATTTGATGTATGGCTTCTAAATAGACGTTTCCTTTACGGTAACTTTCAGATGCAATTTTATCTTTTTTATCTTCTGCCAAGAGTGGAAAAAGTGCGATGGAACGAATGCCTAAATCTTGCACAACAGACATTTCTTCTAATATCTTATCAATAGAGTATCTGTAAATACCGGGCATAGATTTTACCTCACTTGTAAGATTATTGCCTTCCATGACAAACATCGGATAGATAAAATCATTTACCGATAAAGTAGTTTCTTCAACCATCGCACGGATTGCGGCTGACTGGCGGTTTCTTCTGGGTCTTCTTAGCATAATTATAATTATTGTTCTCTGGTTTTTGCTGATTTACTCAGATACAAAGTTCGTAAAACCATTAAACAAATGTTGGAATATTTTAACTTTAATATTATCCTGATATGGGAAGTATTATCTGAATTTCTGAATCAATTTAGGCTTTTTACTTTGTTTCAAAGAAATATCAGCCATTTTTATCCATCTCTTTTAGAACCACGATAAAGTATTATTTTGTTCAGTGATACCTCTAAAATGTGAAAAAAAACTGAACATTAATCGCTAAAAAGAGTAAATACCATATTAATTACTCTATAATCCTAAAAGCACTAAATATTAATTAAAATTAAGCACGAAATTGTCTTCATTCTTTTAGATTTGTATTCAATTAATTTTCAATGAGTATTCATTCCTAGATAACAGTATAGCATTGTAATACTAAATTGAAAGCTGAGCTTTATTTAACTGAAAGCAATTTTTATAAATAAATATAGATTATAAATTATTCCTTTAGCTTGAAAAGATACTAGAATTAGGGTTATTGTTAAATTGATTTTATTTTAGTTTTTCTTGAAATATGAATATTTATAAATTTATGTTTATCTAACGAAAAATATCCTAAAACTTAATTACCGACGAATGGAAATTCAAAATCCTCTCACATCATCCGCTAATAAGCAAAAAGTTTTAATCGAGATTGCTTGGGAAACCTGTAATCAAGTTGGTGGAATCTACACCGTAATTCGTACCAAAGTACCATCAATGGTTGAAAAGTGGGGTAATAATTATTTTTTATTGGGACCATATTTTCCGCAAACAGCTTCGGCAGAGTTTGAGCCAATTCATGATTTGGACGATTCAATTTTGGGTAAAACTATCCAAAAAATGCGTTCAATGGGTTTAGGAGTACATTATGGATATTGGTTAGTAACTGGAAAACCAAGAATTGTATTGTTCGATTTGGCAACGGTTACACCTAAATTGAATCAAATCAAGGCGAGTCTTTGGGAAAAACATCAAGTTTCTACTTTGCATGTTGAAGATATTGTGAACCAAACGATTTTGTTTGGAGAGATGATTCGTATTTTCTTAACAGAATTAGCCAGTGACCAAGCCAGTAAATCTGATATTGTAGCACATATTCATGAATGGATGTCGGCTACTTGTTTGCCTGATTTGAAAAAAGATGGCGTAAAAATAGCGACAGTTTTTACCACTCACGCTACGATGCTTGGTCGTTATTTAGCGGGAAATGTGCCTGATTTTTATGATAAATTGCATACTTTCAATTGGCTAGACGAAGCTCGTCATTATGGCATTGAAGCACAAGCAACCATTGAACGCTTGGCAGCGAATATGTGCCATGTAATGACGACGGTAAGTGATGTGACCGCTCGTGAATGCGAATTTTTACTAGGCAAAGTACCAGATTTAATTTTACCGAATGGCTTAAACATTACTAGATTTTCGGCAATGCACGAACATCAAAATTTACATACGCTTTTCAAAGATCGTATCAATGAATTTGTGATGGGACATTTCTTCCAAAGCCAACCTTTCGACCTTGGTAAAACACTTTACTTCTTTACTTCTGGTCGTTATGAGTTTTCAAATAAAGGCTATGACATTACGCTTGAAGCTTTGGCTCGTTTGAACTGGAAAATGAAACAAGCTAAGATTGATAAAACGGTGGTAATGTTTTTTATTACGAAACAACCTTATCATTCAATCGACCCAGAAGTATTACAATCGAGAGCGGTAATGGACGAAATCCATGAAACTTGTAATGCGATTGAAAAGCAAATCGGGGAGAAATTGTTCAACGCTTCGGCTTCGGCAACAGATTTACAAATGCCAGATTTGAACGGATTTATTGATGAATATTGGCGTTTGCGTTTGCGTAGAACGATTCAAACTTGGAAAACAAATAAGCGTCCGAAAGTAGTAACACATTTATTGAAAAATGAAGACGGCATTACGGATTATACCAAAAAAGCTAATTTGCTGAATAATCCAGACGATAAAGTAAAGATTGTATATCACCCAGATTTCATTGTTTCGACAAATCCACTTTTCGGGCTTGATTATGGACAATTTGTACGTGGCTGTAATTTGGGCGTTTTCCCAAGTTATTATGAGCCTTGGGGATATACTCCGCTAGAATGTATCGCTCGTGGTGTTCCTACGATTACTTCAGACCTTTCTGGTTTTGGAGATTATATGATGCAAATCATGCGTGATTATGAACAATGGGGCGTAATGGTTGTGAATCGTAAAACACAAGATTTCCACAAAGCAGCAGAACAATTGTCTGAAATGATGTTGAAATTTGTGAAACAATCACTCCGAGAAAGAATTACGCAAAGGAATAGAGTAGAAAGTATTTCAGATACTTTTGACTGGAGTAACCTGAGAGCTTATTACGATACTGCTCAAGATTTAGCACTCAAAAGAAGAAAATAAATAAAATGAGAAGTCGGCTGTTCAAGGCTGACTTCTCTATTTTGGAAGCCAGCGACACCAAAATTTACCTACTTGATACATTCAATAAATTCTATTAAGTTTGTAAATACACAATCTCTAATATAAAAGCCGATATTCTTAACTTATGGATATTCTCAATGAAACAATCGCTTGGTTGATGAAAAGACGTTTGCCTCGAATCCAGTCGTTTATGGAACGACCTATGGAAACGCAGGAGGAAATGTTCTGGAATCTGATTCAATCAGCTAAGTACACAGAATGGGGAAAAAAATATGAATATCAATCCATTGCTTCTATTAAAACTTTTCAAGAAAGAGTACCCGTTTCAAATTACGAAAGTCTATTTCCATACATTGAACGTATGATGCGTGGCGAACAAAATGTTCTCTGGAGTTCAGACATTCAATATTTTTCAAAATCTTCTGGTACAACCAACGCTCGCAGTAAATTCATCCCTGTTTCTAAAGAATCGCTTGAAGATTGTCACTTCATGGGCGGAAAAGATATGATGACGCTTTTGGTAGAAAACAAACCTGATACAGAGGTTTTCTCTGGAAAAGGACTTTCTATTGGGGGGAGTTTACAATCAAGTCAACTGAATTCTCGTACTTATTTAGGCGATGTTTCGGCGGTGGTGATGAAAAATTTACCAATTTGGGCGCAACTAATTCGTACTCCTTCTTTGGAAGTAGCTCTGATGGACGTTTGGGAAGAGAAAATCCAGAAAATGGCAGAGGTTACTTCTCAAGAAAATGTGACGAGTATTTTGGGTGTTCCGACTTGGACTTTAGTGTTGATTGATAAAGTATTAGAAATTACAGGCAAGAAGAATATTTTAGAAGTATGGCCTAATTTTGAGTTTTTTATTCATGGTGCTGTTGCATTTCAGCCTTACAGAGAATTGTTTAGTCATCAAGTTTTTCCGTCGAGTTCGGTAAATTACCTTGAAATTTATAATGCTTCGGAAGGCTTTTTTGGCATTCAAGACGATTTCAATCGCAAAGATGAAATGTTGTTAATGCTTGATTATGGTATTTTCTACGAATTTATTCCAATGGAAGAAATTGAATCTGAAAACCCTAAAGTGTTGACTTTGTCCGAAGTAGAATTGAATAAGAATTATGCAATTCTGATTTCTACCAATTCAGGTTTATGGCGTTATAAAATTGGTGATACTGTAAAATTTACTTCACGTAATCCTTATAGAATCAAGATTTCTGGCAGAACCAAACACTTTATCAATGCTTTTGGTGAAGAACTCATTATTGAAAATGCTGAAAAAGCCATTACTCGTGCTTGCGAAGCAACTAATGCTATTTTGAGTGATTATACGGCTGGACCAGTTTATATGGACAACAAGCAACAAGGCTGCCATGAATGGATTATAGAATTTTCGCAAGTACCGAATGACCAAGTAATTTTTAATACAATTTTGGATGAAACACTTAGAGAAATTAACTCTGATTATGATGCCAAAAGATATAAAGATATGGTGCTGTCAGCTCCCAAAATTAATGTTGTACCCAAAGATACTTTTTATCATTGGATGAGAAACCGTGGTAAATTAGGCGGACAACATAAAGTGCCAAGATTGAGTAATTCAAGAGAATTTTTAGAACAAATTTTACTGTTGGCGAAAGAAGTCTGCGTTTAAGGGTTTTGGATATGGGATTTCAGATTTCCGTTTTTTGGGGAATATTTGTGTCTAAAACTCTTAAAATCTAATGTCCTATCGTCCTTTTAAAAATTCTTGAATCTTGTCTCTTGTGTCTAAAAATCCTAAAGTCTTCAAGTAAAAAAAATGAAAAACCTTCTTCCTACAACAAATAAAGTAAAAATCACTGGAGCAATTTGGATAGAAAACCATGATGGTTCAGAGCGTTTTTTAGGAAAAGGACGAATTCAATTATTAGAACTCATCATCGAACATGGCTCAATTTCCAAAGCTGCCAAAGCGATGGAAATGTCCTACAAAAGAGCTTGGGATTTAATTACTTCTATGAACTTTCAGGCTACAAAACCTTTCGTTATTACCCAAGTTGGTGGAAAAAGTGGAGGAGGAGCCATTGTCACTCCTGAAGGACTTCAAGCGATTGAAGCCTATAAATCTCTTCAAATACGCTTTCAAGCTTTTCTTGCTCAAGAAAATAGTTGAATTAGCTGTCGGATTTCAGTTGTCAGCAAACAATTTTTATGCACTTTTTAATTAAAGCCATATTATTTCTTTTCCGAAATCAGATTTCGGTTTTTTGAGATAGTTCGCTATATTTGTTGAAATATAGCGTTTACTATGGATTCAACTTTCTTACTGATGCTCTTGCTTTTAAGCATTGTGGCTTTTTTATATTCATCTGTGGGGCATGGTGGAGCAAGTGGCTACTTAGCGGTGATGGCAATTGTGGGCATTTCGCCTACCTTGATGAAATCCTCGGCTTTGATTATGAATCTTGCTGTTTCACTCTTTTCCTTTTTAGGTTTTTATCGAGCAGGCTTTTTCAAAATCAAACTCTTTTGGCCATTTGCCATTACCAGTATTCCATTGGCATATTTGGGCGGAACGATGACACTTTCAGATGCGATTTATAAGAAAATTTTAGCCATCTGTATTTTGATTTCGATTGCACGTTTACTGTATCAGTTCAAGCAAGAAGAAACGGAAAATCGTGAAGTACCACTTTGGGCTGGATTAACTTCTGGTGGAGTAATTGGTTTGCTTTCGGGCATGATTGGCATTGGCGGAGGCATCGTTTTGAGCCCATTAATGTTGTTGATGAAATGGGCAAAACTCAAAGAAACAGCTGCTGTTTCGGCACTTTTCATTTTTGTGAATTCACTTTCTGGTTTATATGGTCAGCTCGTAAAAGGGAATATTCAAATTCCTGAAAACTTACAATGGGCGATAGCTGTAACGATTTTTGGAGGTTTGTTAGGCTCGTACTTTGGTAGCCAAAAATTCAATTTACCCACACTTCGTTACTTATTGGCGCTGGGTTTAGTAATTGCTTGTGCTAAATTGATTTTTACTTAGAAACTTATTTTTTAGACTTATGAAACAATATATACTCTTTTATCTATCGTTATGTTTTAATAAATATAGCGTTTTGAGAATAACTAATACTTCTTTATTCGTTTGCATATTGTTGTTCAATCTAAAAGCCCAAAAGAAAATCCAGCAAATAGTTTATAAAGATACTGTTCGACAATTATCAGAAGTAGTCGTAACGGCATCAAGAATGCCCGAAAACGTATTGAAATCGCCCATCAGTATTGCTTTGTTAGATAATCGTGCCATTCAAAATTCGGCAGCTCCATCGTTTTATGATGCCATCGAAAACATCAAAGGGGTTCAATTACTTACACCAAGTTTGGGTTTTAAAGTGTATAATACTCGTGGTTTCGCTAATCCGACTAACGTTCGTTTTGTGCAATTGGTTGACGGTGTGGATAACCAAGCACCACATATTGGTTCACCGATTGCTGGGGCTTTAGCCCCAACTGATTTGGATGTTGACCATGTGGAAATCCTTCACGGTGCAGCTTCAGCTTTGTATGGAATGAATGCCTTGAACGGTTTGGTGAATATTTTCTCTAAAAATCCTTTTGAACATCAAGGATTAAGTTTTCAGCAGAAAACAGGGGCGAATCATTTCAACGATAATAATACTTCTGTGCATTTATTTAGCGAAAGTAATATTCGTTGGGCAAAGGCATTTAGTAATACTTTCGCTACCAAAATCAATTTTGAATATTTAACGGGTTACGATTGGATTTCAGACAATAATACCGATTTGAATCCGAATGGAAATGTGTCTTTGAACCTTTTCGGAACAGATAATCCTGCTTATGATGGCATCAATGCTTACGGAAATGAGTCGTCGAATCGAAGAAATTTAACCTTGGGTGGAAAACGTTATTCCGTTGCCCGAACGGGTTATTTAGAAAAAGAAATTGCTGATTTTTCATTGAGAAATATCAAAGGCGATGTGAGTTTATTCGTCCGTCCGAAGAAAGATTGGGAAGTTTCTTATACTTATCGTTTCGGCATTTTAGATAATCTTTATCAGCGAACAAACCGTTTTAGATTGAGAGATTATCGTATCGACCAACACAGTATTAGTTTTAAATCGCCTTCGATTCAAGCAAAAGCTTATTTAACGCATGAAAATACGGGGCAATCCTATAATATTCGTTCAATGGCTGAGAATATTGAGCGTACTTTTAAATCGGATGATACTTGGTTTACAGATTTTTCTAATCAATTTAATGCAGGTACAAAAGCTGGAATGAGTGTCACAGATGCTTTACAATCAGCAAGAAATCTGGCTGACAAAGGCAGACCACAACCCCATACAGCTGAATTTGATGCTTTAATTAAAAAACTGGGAGACATTAATAACTGGGATGTTGGAGCAGCTTTGAGGGTACAATCTTGGTTATATCACGTGGAAGCTCAGGCGGATTTGACGCAACAATTATTCAGTGCTTTGCGTGAAAAATATGGTTTGAGTATTCTGACGGGTTTTGATTATAGGATGTTTGAAGTATTGCCCGACGGAAACTATTTTATCAATCCGACCGAACCCAATCAAAATCTTACTTATAATAAAGTGGGCGGTTTTGTACAATTGACAAAATTATTGTTGAATGATAAACTGAAACTGAATGCTTCGCTGAGAGCCGATAAAAATCAATACTTTGATTTACGTTGGAATCCAAGATTGGCGATTGTTTATTCCCCAACCGACGACCAAAATATTAGAATTTCCTACCAAAATGCTTATCGTTTCCCAAGTCTTTTTGAAGCATTTTCGAATGTAAATAGCGGAGGCGTAAAAAGAGTAGGAGGTTTACCGATTATGTCACAAGGAATTTTTGAAAATTCATACTTCAAAACTTCAGTTGATGCTTTTCAAACTGCCATTACGAATGATGTGAATAAAAATGGCTTAACGACGGCTCAAGCGGTGGTGAAAAACAAAGGTTTGTTGAAAAAGAATGACTATGGCTATATTCAACCAGAATCGGTAAATAGTTTTGAAATCGGTTATAAAGGACTTTGGTTTGATAAACGCTTGTATGTGGATGTCGATTTTTACTATAATCAATACCAAAATTTTATGGCACAAGTAGAAACGAATTTACCTTTAACACAAAGTGCAAATACTGATTCTATCGCTTTTGCTTTAAATGACCGCACCAAAAATCAGCGTTATCGTTTGTGGACAAACTCAAAAACTACGGTTTTTAATTATGGTGGAAGTATTGGTTTGAGATACAGAGTTTATAAAGATTTTATGCTTTCAACAAATGCTTCGTATGCACAATTAGATCATAAAACGACAAATGATGGTTTGGAAGAAGCTTTCAATACGCCTCGTTGGATTTTGAATGTTTCACTCAATAATCGAAAAATTACTGAACGTTTGGGCTTTAACGTGAATTTGAAATGGCAAGAAGATTTTCTGTGGCAATCGTCTTTAGCAACGGGAAATGTACCAGCTTATTCTACCATTGATGGACAAATTACATATATTTTACCTGCACAGAATTTGATTTTGAAGTTAGGCGGAACAAATCTGCTGAATAAGTATTATTACAACTTTTTGGCTGGACCAAGTGTGGGTGGTTTTTATTATTTGAGTGCAACGTTTAACCTTTAAACTGTATGTGGATTTGTGATTGTTACAATCACAAATCCACAATTTCTCAATTCTGCCAAAGTAAAAACAGAAATAATATCACCCAAAGTAAATCTACAAAATGCCAATAAAATACAATTAAATTGATTTTTAATTGGTTGGGTGGATTTACAGAATAGACGAAAGATTCTATGTATGACGCTCTTTTGATAGCTTCAATAAAAATTTTAAGAAGAAAGAATAATCCTATTATAATATGCAAAATATGAAGCCCAGAAAGCATATAAATAAACCCTCTTGAAGTACGTAAAGTTGCATTGGCATTTAATGCAAAAAGCTGTTGCCAACCCCATAATTGCATTCCTACAAACAAAAAGCCAAGTAAAAGCGTAAAACCCATATAAATTCTGTAACTCAGAAATTTGTCTTCTTTAAAATTTAAGTTGGCTAAATGAAGCGTTAAACTACTTATTAAAATCAGTAAAGTACTTACCCAAAAAACAGCAGGTAATTGTATTTTTCCAAAACCAGCGTTGGGTCTTTCTAAGCCTAAATAGGTTGTTAATAAGCCTAAAAACATCAATCCACTTCCGAAAATTGACATTTGAAGCATAAATTTAAAAGGTTCTCTGCGTTGCATATTTTTTGTCATTCTTAGATTCAGAAATTACAGAGGATAAATAGCAAACTCAATTTTCAAATTAGCTTATCTTCAAATTTTCAAATCAATTAAGTTTTCCTTGCCAAATACTATATTTTTCAAAATGAGTTTTTGTCTCTATTTCTTCATTAAAAATCCCAAAAACCGTTGAGCCTGAGCCTGTCATACTTGCATAAGCTGCCCCGATTTCGTACAATTGATTTTTGATGTTTTCTATAATGGGATATTTGGGCAAAAGATGTTTTTCAAAATCATTTTTTACCAAATCTTTCCATTCGTTTACTGGTTTCTGTAATACTTCTTGTAAGTCAATATTACTTTTTTGTGGCTTTACACCCGAATATGCTTCTGCTGTTGAAATATGAATATTTGGATTCACCAATACAATGTACTTTCCTAATAAATCGACAGCAATATTGGCAAATTCATCGCCTTTGCCGAAACAATATTGCGGTCGATTTTGAATGAAAAAAGCACAGTCACTTCCCAATTTACGAGCATAGTTTTCCATTTGTTCCACTGATAAGTGTAACGCAAAAAGCTCATTCAAAGTTTTGATTGTAAAAGCACAATCTGCTGAACCTCCACCCATGCCTGCCCCAATTGGCACAACTTTGTGGAGGTGAATACTTACGGGAGGAATGTCAAAATCTTGCTTTAAAAGATGGTATGCCTTTAGGCAAAGATTACTTTCTGGATTTCCCGGAATATCCAAGCCCGTACTTCTGAAACTTAATGTTTCGGCTGGTAAAATTTCTAAAATATCGCACCAGCCAACAGGATAAAAACAAGATTCAAGATTATGAAAGCCGTCTGCACGTTTTTCGGTGATGTATAAACCAATATTGATTTTTGCGTTTGGAAAAGTAACCATTGGGTTTGTTTATTGGAATTGAAAAACAAAAATACTTTACAAAAAAGCTATTTCCATAATTTTAAAGCTCTGTCTGGATAATCAGTGATGAGTCCGTCTGTGCCTAATGCTTTCATTGTTAACATATCTTTTACTTCATTGACTGTCCACGGAATTACTTTGATGCCTTTTTGATGGCACATCGCCAATTTCCTTTTGGTTAATTGCTTGAAGTACGGACTGAAAACGTCTGGTAAAAAGCCTAATTTCTGTAAAGAAGGCTCAATTCCTTCACGTTCGACCAATGCAGACAAAGTGAATTTTGGATACTTTTGGTTTTGAATTTGCTGATGCCAAAACTGAAGGATGTTAAAATCAAAACTTTGGATAATTACTCTTTCGGCAGGAATGAATTGTTTCAAAACCTGATAAACCAAATCAGAAAATACTTCAATACTTTCAGGTTGTGAAATTCCATACTCTTTTTCTTCCGACTTGATTTCTATATTATAATGAACTGCTTTGAGTCCTTTTTGTTGAATATAATTTTCACAGAAAGCCAACATTTCGCTCAACAAAGGTTTATGAGTTGCCAATTTTTGTTGTGCAGGAAAAAGTTTATTTCCACGTAAACCCGTATCAAATTGCTGAATTTCCTGATAATTCATTTGATATAAATTCAGTGTTTTTTCTTCCTTTTTCAGCACAGGCGAACCGTTTGGATGAAAAGCAAAAAGTGCATTCATATAAGGTTCGTGCGATACAACTACTTGGTGGTCTTGGCTAATACAAACATCTAATTCCAAAGTATCAACGCCCAAATCCAAAGCTTTTTGGAAAGCTGGGATAGTATTTTCAGGCATCAGTCCACGGCAACCTCTGTGACCTTCTATTTCAAATGTATTTTGTGGCATAAGAAGTGATTGGTAATTAGTGATTTGTGATTAGTTTTTGGAACGGATTAGTTATTAGAATTAGAAAATTCTATAAGTTAATACTAAAAGGTACTTATAAAAACTTGTCGAGTAATTGATACTATTTAAGTAAGGTTTATTTGTTTCAAGTGTCTGATAATTAGTAGATTAAAAACTAATTACCAATCACTACTTGACTTTTTTAGAAAAGATTTAAGATAAAGTATTTTTTCTAAAAGCAGTTGGTGTATTTCCCGTGTATTTTCTAAACTGTTTACAAAAATGACTTTCATCGGTATAACCAAATTCATCTGCAATTTCTGTCAGCGTTAGTTGGCTGTACAACAAACGGGCTTCGATAAGTTTGATTTTATGTTTAGTAATGTATTGTTTCAACGATTCGCCAGTGTGCTTTTTGAAAAAAATACTAATATAAGCAGGAGCGTAATTGAAAACCTCGGCTAAATGTTCCACACTGAGTTCGGAAGGATTATAGATATGTTGTTTGATATACATTAAAATCGTTTCTACCGAATCTTGCAAAACTGGTTTTACAGGAGTTTGACCAAATAAATTGCGAGCCAGAATCATCATCATACTTCTCATTAAACTATCACGAATGATTTCAAAGTATTGAGATTGATGATTTTCATATTCACCTTCTAATACAGTAAGCAGATTATGAAGCTTCTGTTTTTCTTGTTTATCTTTCACGATAGAGCCACGACTTTGCGAAGAAGTATATAATAACGTTTTCATAATTTGCTGCCAAGTGCTGTCTTTTTCGCCAATCTGTTGATGAAAAGATTCATTGAAACGAATAAAGCAAAATTCAGTTAAATCATGAATTTCAAAATCATGATAATCTTCTGGACCCAATAGAAAAACATCACCTTCAGCATATTGAAAAGTATTTCCATTGATGTTGTGAATACCATTTCCTCTCAAGATAAAAATAATCTCGAAGTAAGTATGTTTATGAACCGAGTGCATCCATTTTTTAGCCTCGAAATGATAAATATTAAAAGGAGTATGGAGGATATATCTTTTCATTATCATCGTATTTAATATAGTTATAAAAGTACCGACATATATTGGATTTTTACAACTTATACAGCTTTGCTTTGGAGTAGTTTTGTGAAGTATAATCAATTATACCAATAAACCCATACAACTATGAAACGCATATTACTGTTGATTACGCTTTTTTCATCCCTTATTTTACTGCCATCCATGAATCAATCAGACGAATGGGAGCTACTTTTAGATAAAAATCTTACACAATGGGAAAATTATTTGAGCTATCGTCATAAAAGTGATTATAATGGAAAAATACCGAAAGATTCATTAGGAACTCCTATTCAGCCTATTGGTTATAATAAAGATAATACGCATGTCTTTTCTGTTATGAATGAACCAAGTGGACCAGTATTAAAAGTAAGTGGAGAGATTTATGGTTGTTTGTTTACAAAGAAGTCTTACGAAAACTATCACCTTAAACTTCAAGTAAAATGGGGCGAAAAAAAGTTTGAACCACGTGTGAACAAAGGGAGAGATAGCGGAATTCTATATCATTCTATCGGAGAAGCAGGGGCAGAATATTTTCGTTCATGGATGCTTTCTCAAGAATTTCAAATTATGGAAGGACATACCGGTGACTTTTGGTGTCAAGCTAATTCTGCCATTGATATACGTTCATTTCCATCAGAAGGTGTTGCCAGTAGCGTTGCTGATGAAAAACAGCCATTTATTACTTTCAAAAAAGGGAGCGACTATTATTGTATGCGTTCAGGAAATTATGAAAGTCCTGCTGGTGAATGGACGACGATAGAACTTATTTGCTATCAAGGGAAAAGCCTACACATTGTAAATGGACACGTTGTAATGGTCTTAAAAAATTCACGCTATATAACTCCTGAAGGAAAAGAAGTACCATTAACCAGCGGTAAAATTCAATTACAAAGCGAAGCTGCCGAAGTGTTTTATAGAGACATTCGTTTAAAACCATTGACGGCGATGCCTAAAGCTTATGAAAAATTATTTTAAGTATTTTACAAACCATAACAAATTGTTAAATAAATGAAAACAATAAAACGACGTTCATTCTTGACGAATGTAGCAATTACTTCTGCTTTAGGAGCAGTTGCTTTGCCATCAGAGGCAAAACCTAAGAAAAAAACCTTTATACATCACGTGTATTTTTGGTTAAAGAATCCATCAAGCGAAGCCGATAGAAGTAAGCTTATCGAAGGACTAACGGCTTTATCGAAAGTACCAACTATTCGTTTCCATCATATTGGCTTACCTGCCAGTACCAATCGTAGTGTGATAGAGCGTAGTTATTCAGTTTCGTGGATGTTGTTTTTTGATAATCTGGCAGAAGAAGAAATATATCAAACACATCCGATTCATTTAAAATTTATCGCAGATTACTCACATCTGTGGGAAAAAGTAACGGTTTTTGATTCGGAAGAAGTTTCATCTTCGAAATAATTAATTCCAGAATAAGAAAATACAAAGGTACAAAAGTTTCTCTTAAAGGAAACTTTTGTACCTTTGTATTTATATTTTACACCCTTTAATATTTATGTAAAATGCAAAACAATTTTAAGGTAGAATTCTTAGAAGAGGCTGTTGAATTTCTACGAAACTTAGACAAAAAACATTCAGAGAAAATACTTTTTAATATTCGTAAGTCACAAGTTGAAAATAACGCTGAACTTCTCAAAAAACTTAGTGATGACATTTGGGAGTTTAGAACACTTTATCAAGGAACCCAATATCGTTTATTAGCTTTTTGGGACAAATCAAGTACTGAAAACACATTAATTATTGCAACACATAGATTTGTGAAAAAGAGAAGTAAAGTGCCAGATAACGAAATACAAAAAGCAAAACAAATTAGGGTTAGATATTTTGCAGAAAAGGATAAACCATGAAAACATACACATTAGAGGACGTTCAAGACCAATTGATTGGTGAAATTGGAACGACAGAAAGAGATAAATTTGAATATGAATTGCAAATGGATTTAATTGGAAAAGCAATTAAACAAACCAGACAAGAAAGACATCTGACTCAAGAAGAATTAGGTAAACTCATTGGCGTCCAAAAAGCACAAATTTCACGCCTTGAAAGTAATGCAAGTAATGTGACGATTGATACACTGATGAAAGTGTTTACAGCTTTAAAGGCAAAAGTTACCTTGCAAATTGAATTACCCAAATAAAACTAAACATGGAGAGTTATACTATTACTGCTTCATACAAAACACATGAATCAAATTACGATACGGAAAGCCACATTTGATGATTTAGCTACACTTTTTCTTTTCGAACAAGGCGTTATCGAAGCCGAAAGACCTTTTGACTCTACCTTAAAAAATGATGAAATACACTATTATGATATTGAAGGAATGATAAGGGCTTCGCATATAGAATTGTTGGTGGCGGAATCCGAAGGGGAAGTAATAGGTTCGGGATATGCTCGTATTGAAAGTGCGAAACCTTATTTAAAACATGGTCGTCATGCTTATTTAGGTTTTATGTATGTGGCACCTGCTCATCGTGGAAAAGGAATAAACAAGAAAATTATGGATGGGTTGAAAGATTGGGTTCGCTCTCAAAACATTACAGAATTGCGTTTAGATGTATATCACGATAATATTTCAGCCATTAAAGCGTATGAGAAAATTGGCTTTACAAAACACATGATTGAGATGAGGTTGGGGTTATAAAGCAATGTGCTGTTGTTAGTATTTTTTACCAACAACAGCAAACGTCCTTCTTATTTCCCAACCAATTTAATATGATACTCCTGAATTAAAGCTGGATTTTCTGGCGTTAGCGTAAAGCTTATTTCAATATTGGCTTTTTCGCCTTCTAAAGTGAAAACGCCCCTTAGATTATTTTCAGGTTTGATTTCTTTTAAACCGATAATCTTTCCTGCATTTTCAAAAATTGGAATTGCTTCTTTTCTTAGGCTTTCTTCAAAGTAATCAAGGAAAAAATTCTCTGCAAAAATGCCTGTACTTTCTGCATTTTTCCAAGTAGGCAATATGGCAATTAACTCCTTTGTTCTTTGTTTCAAAATCGGAGAAACTGGAATGACTCTTGGTTTTAAATGAGCAAGAGCCACCAAAGTATCCAAAACTTGTACATTAAAATAGCCCGCATTGGCATAAGTAAGATTACTGAATGAAATTACGCCCAAACCATAATCTTGTAAAATACGCCAATTACTTCCGAAGCCGGGCAAACCTCCACTGTGACCTACCGAACGTCTTCCTTCTCCATCCGTAGCATGTCCTAAACCATAGCCATAAGCATTTGCCATCGGTGTTTTGCGACCAGTCGGATATTTGTAATTTGGATTCACACCAATAAACTGCCAAGGCTGTTGCATTTCACGCACAGAACTTCTTTTTACGGGTCCTTTTTCTGGTGCATCACTCGCTGGCCAAGCCGATTGATGAAAAGCAACGTACTTCGCAAAATCATCAATCGTGGTAATCATTCCGCCCATTGCGCCATAAGCTCCGTCGTGCAATAATGGTTGTTCAACCCAATTTTCATTGAGCCAACGATAGCCGTGCGCTAATTGTTCTGCTGGTACTTGGCTGTATTCCCAATAAGTATGGTTCATGCCTAAAGGCTTCAAAATTTTTTCGTTGATGTATTGTTGATATGTTTTTCCAGATACTTTTTTAATGATATAACCCAACATCGCAAAACCCATGTTGCTATATTCATAAGCGGTACTTGGGTTGTTAGAGAATGAAATGCCTTTTCGGAACATCTTCAACATGGCTTCGTCGCTGATGGCTAATTGTCGGTCGCCCCACGGATTATCTTCCGGAAAACCTGCTGAATGTGTCAATAAATTACGAACAGTAATCGCTGGCGCATCTTTGCTAAGTAATTGTTGGTTTTTTAATTCAGGAATGTACAAATAAGCTGGATTATCCAGTTTCAATTTTCCTTCATCTCTCAGTTTCAAAATCGCCATTGCAGTAAAACTTTTGGACATACTGGCAATTCTAAAATCAGACTGATTGGTCGCTAATACTTTTTTCTCCAGATTAGTATAGCCAATATTTCCTGAATGAATTAATTTTCCATCTAACACCAAGCCATAAACGAACGCTGGATAATGGTTTTTCTCGGCATAATCCTTAAAAATTTGGTCGATTTTCGGTAAAGCTTCTTTGATGTTTTTTAGTCGCTCGTCTTGGGCTTTTGCTTGGTTAAACGTAATGGCAATGCTACAGCAAAAAAGGAAAAGTAGTTTTTGATAGTTCATGATGCTTGTTGGATGAAGAATACGGTTTGAAAAGAGATTCAAAATACTTAATATTTTGTGAAATTCTTACAGAAGAATCTACTTTAATTTTAATTAGCCCAACATCAAGAAAATTGGAATAACCTACTTTTTCTTATTTTGAAAATACTGTTAAGTTATTGTATATTAATTGATTATAAAATGATTACTTCTGTCTTTTAGCGTTGTTGAAAGATAAATAAAGAGAATTGGCTCTAACGAAGAATTTTTGCTATTATATTTATACAAATTTATTCAGCAATTATCCTATCCTATAGGTCTTTTAATTGTATTTTATCATACTGTTTCCTTTTTAGTGCAGATGCAAAGCCAGATGAGTCTTACTTCCGAGAAAGTACTATGGAACACCTTCCGACAAGGTGATAGACAAGCATTTGCCATGATTTATGAACAATACATTCAAGCACTTTTGAATTATGGACATAAGATTACCCAAGATGAAAGTTTGATTGAAGACAGTATTCAGGATTTATTTTATGAATTGTGGAATAGTAGGAATAATCTTTCGGAAACAGATTCTATTAAATTTTACTTGTTTAAAGCATTAAGAAATAAGATTTATCGTAATAAAGAGAAAAACAATTTTGATATTATTGACGAAAACCAAGCTTTGCCAGATTGGTTGAACGAAGTATCAACCGAATACAGTATGATTCTTCAAGAACATGAAGAATCTCAACTCAATCATTTAAAAAGAGCCATTCAAAAACTGCCAAAACGCCAGCAAGAAGCCATTAATCTACGATTCTTCCATGATTTCAGTAATGAAGAAGTGGCGCAACTGATGGGCGTAAACTACCAATCTGCCTGTAAGTTTATCTACACAGGTTTACGATTTTTAAAAGAACATGTCATTTACCCAATCCTTATTGTATTGATTGCTAATTACTTGGATAAATTTTAAAATATTTTTATAAAAAAATGGATTAAAAGAAGCATTCCTGTGCATTAGTAAATGTAAGACGTTAAAACTATGTCGATGAATTATCAAAATTTTGAAATAGAAGATTTTGTAGCAGATGATTATTTCAAAAATTGGGTATTGCAACCCAATGCTGAAAGCGAATCCTTTTGGAATCATTATTTGGCGCAATTTCCAGAAAGAAGCGCTGTAGTTGAAGATGCTCGCTTACTCATTATTGGTTTGAGGGAAGCTGAAGCACAACATTTTCCTGTTGAAAAAACAACAAAGATTTGGGACAATATTCAACAAAAGGTACAAAGTAATGAAGATAGACAACTAGGCGGTAGATTTTTCAGACTAAAAATTCCATATCTCCGTATAGCGGCAGCGTTAGTAGTTTGTGTAGGTTTATCATACTGGTGGTTTAGTCAAAACCAATCATCATCTTTATACACAACAATATTCAGTGGCTCAAAATCTGATACAGATTTGGTTGAAGAAGTAAACCTAGGAAGTACAACTAAGAAAATATATTTAAGTGATGGTAGTGTAGTAAGTTTAGAAAAGAACTCTAAACTGAGATACAAAAAAGGCTTTGAAGCGAGTAAAAGAGTCGTTTATTTAACGGGAGAAGCCTTTTTTGAAATCTCTAAAAATCCTAAACGTCCATTTTTGGTATATGCCAATGAAGTAATTACTAAAGTGTTGGGAACAAGTTTCAGAGTAACAGCCTACGAAAATGCCAAAGATATTGTGGTTTCGGTAAAGACTGGAAAAGTATCAGTTTTTGCTAATAAATCGGCTACTGAGAAAGATGAAAAACTGGAAGATGAATTAAAAGGCGTGGTGCTAAAACCTAATCAACAAGCTGTTTATGAACGTAATACAGATAGGTTAAATAAAACTTTGGTTGCTTTGCCAGACATTTTAGTTTTGCCTTCAAACTATCATAATTTTGAATTTGATAATACACCAATCAGTCAGGTTTTTACAACATTAGAAAAAGCCTACGGCATTGAAATCGTTTATGATGAAGATTTGATGAAAGCTTGTTTTTTAACGGCTCCCTTAGGAAATGAATCACTGTTTGAAAAAATGAGAGTAGTCTGTAAAACGATAGGAGCGAGGTATGAAATTATCGACGGGCAGGTTGTCGTTTACAGTAAAGGATGTGAATAAAAATCAATCAATAATTACCAACCTAAATAATTTACTATGACAGCATAATTCCTTAACCAATTTATTTTTAATGGAAAAGCCGGCCGATGGTACCAGCATCAACCGACTTTAATTTGTCCCTCTTCTTCGCACGCTAATGAGATAGAGGATGGGAAGCATTTTGCAATTTTTTACCATTTACAAAACCATTTCAAAAGTATGGAAAAACATCGAAAAATTCCCCAGATTTTTCTAAAAATCATGAAATTATCTTTTCAACAATTTCTTATAGCAGTGCTGTTTACCAGTATGAGTTTTGCTCATACGAGTGCCCAGACTATTTTAGAAAAGAAAATATCCTTACATGCCGATAAAAGGGATATGAAAAGTGTGCTGAAAAGCATAGAACATTCGGCAGGAATCAGATTTACTTATATCCAAAATCTTATTCCCTCAGACAAAGTAATTTCTGCCAATTTCAGCAATGAAAAATTAGCGGTAATTCTTGATAATTTATTAAAACCCTACAAGATTGACTATGAAGTAACGGACAAGTACATCATTCTAAGCAAGCAATTGAGTGATTTGAAATTGATGCAAATGAAAGATTTTGACAGCGATTTCAGACAAAACTTAGCAATCACTATTACAGGAAAAGTAGTTGATGATAGAGGAGAACCTTTGCCCGGCGTAACAATCAAAGTAAAAGATACTTCTAAAGGCACAGCAACAGATGGTAAAGGTGAATATAAAATAGCAGTTCCTGATGCTCAGAGTGTACTTACTTTTTCCTTTGTGGGTTATCTTCCTCAAGATATTATTGTAGGGAATAGAAGTACCATCAACGTTACTTTAGCAATTGATAATGTTACTTTATCAGAAATTGTGGTAGTGGGTTATGGTACCCAAGACCGCCGTGATGTAACAGGTGCAGTAGCAACTATTAAAACTCAAAACATCAAAGATTTACCTGTTACCAGTGTTGACCAAAAATTGGCAGGACAAGTAGCGGGTGTGCAAGTAAGCCAAGTTTCGGGTACGCCAGGAAGTGGTCCTGTTATCAGGATTCGAGGTTCTGGCTCTATTGGTGCAGGTGATGACCCTTTGTACGTAATTGACGGTTTCCCGATGACGAACTATTACAGCAAAACATCCAATCCATTAAGTACGATTTCTCCTGATGATATTGAATCTATCAGTATTTTAAAAGATGCTTCTTCTACGGCTATTTATGGTTCGAGAGGTTCTAATGGCGTTGTTTTGATTACGACTAAACATGCTAAAAATGGAGCAACCAATATAGAATTCAATGTTTATACGGGAATCCAAACAGTTCCAGACCGTAACAGAGTACAAGTAATGAGTGCATCGGAATTTGCTCAGAATAGAATTGATGCTGCGCAAGGTTTAGCTGCGATTAAAGGACAAGCTTTTGATATTAATACTGTTGCGGAGGCTTATCGCAATCCAAGTAGTATTGGTGCAGGAACAAACTGGTTTAATGCAATGAGCCGAAATGCACCTATGCAAAACTATAATTTAACGATTACAAAAGGAACTGAAAATTTACGTTCGATGGTTTCTTTGGGTTATTTTAATCAACAAGGTGTTTTATTGAATACTGATTTTCAACGCTTTTCAATTCGTGGAAATATTGACGCTAATATTTCTAAGAAAATCACGGTTGGATTAAATATTTCTCCTTCGTTTACTATCAGGCATTTAGCAGAAACCGAAGGACACTTCAATACTGCCATTGTTACACAATCTTATTTGAATAGTCCATTCCCGACTGTTTATCAAGCTGATGGTACTTATACGCCCAATATTACTTCGGCAGGATTTTTCAATAATGCCAATCCTGTAAATATGTTGGTAAATACCACTAATTACGGAAACAACATCCGTACCTTGGCAAATACTTATTTGGGCATAGAAATTTTACCGAATCTTAAATTCTTGACTACTTTCAACACCGATTTATTGATTGATACACAGGATAAATTTACTCCATCAACCGTTGGAGGTTTCCGTAATCCTCCGCCAACTTTGGCTACGGGAAGTAATTACTCTGCTCGTACTTTCAACTGGTTATCAGAAAATACTCTTACTTATAGCCATAGCATTAAGGAGCATAGATTTACGGCTTTGGTAGGGTATTCTGCTCAGAAAGAGATATTTAAGTCAACTACAGTTAATGGAAATGGTTATGCAGATGATGTTATTCAAACCATTAACTCGGCTATTGCAACGGGCGTAAGTGCTTCGGCTGGTGGTGGAAAAGGAGCTTTACTTTCGTATTTGGCAAGAGCTACTTATGCTTATAAAGACAAGTATTTATTCAATGCAACAGTTAGACGAGATGGTTCTTCAAAATTTGGTTTGGATAATCGTTGGGGTACTTTCCCTTCTGCTTCTGTTGGTTGGAGAGTTTCAGAAGAGAAATTCTTTCCTAAATCCGACATTGTTGATGATTTAAAACTAAGAGTAAGTTACGGTTTAGCTGGAAACAATAATATCGGAAACTTTACTGCTCAGAAATTATTGGGCTTAGATAATTATGTTTTTGGTGGAAAAATTGTAACAGGTCAGGCGATTAATTCTCTGGGAAATACCAATTTAGGTTGGGAACAATCTAAACAAACAGACATTGGTTTGGATGCTTCTTTATTGAAAGGAAAGTTAAATCTTATCATCGAACTTTATGAAAGATTTACAGAAAGTATGTTGCAAAGTATTGATATTCCTTCTTCTTCGGGTTTTAATTCAACCATTACCAATTTAGGAAATGTACGAAATCAAGGTTTAGAAATATCTTTAAGTAGCAGAAACATCAATAAAGGTAAATTCCATTGGGATACTGATTTCAACATTTCTTTCAACAGAAATAAAGTAATCAGTTTAGGAAATAGAACCAGAATTCAATCTGGAGATAATGGAAGTGTAACCATGCTTGACGAACCAATGGGCTTATTCTTTGGCTATAAAATGGCAGGTGGTTTCTTTAATACAGTAGAAGATTTAACGAAATATCCTCGTGCTTCGGTGCAAACGATTGGAAGTATTCGCTTTGAAGATATTAACAAAGACGGAAAGATTGATGGAAACGACCAAACCGTTATCGGTAGTCCGTATCCAAACTTTATTTGGGGCATGACCAACCGTGTAAGTTATGGTAATTTCGATTTCTCAATGCTTATTAATGGCTCGCAAGGCGGACAAATCTTAGATTTTTACAAAAGATTTCTTTACAACCAAGATGGCGTGTTCAATCTTCACAAAGATGTAATTAATGCTTACAAAGACATCAATAACCAAGGAACTGGTAGAATTCAAAGTGCGGGTTCTGCCTTGGCAGGTGATTCTTTTTCAAGAAATACTAGTGATGCTTGGGTAATGGATGGTTCTTATATGGTTGTGAGAAACATTACTTTGGGTTATAATTTCAAACCTAAGAAATACTTCAAAGGATTAAGAGCTTATGTTTCTGGTCAAAATCTTTTCACGGTTTCTTCTTATACAGGTTCATTCCCTGAAGTAGGTTTCAATGGTAGTAATTCATTAGCTCCGGGCGTAAATTATGGTAGTTATCCTGTTGCGGCAACTTATACTTTAGGAGTTAATTGTAAATTTTAATCAAGAACCGACATGAAAAAAATAACGATACTATTACTTTCTTTGGCTTTAGTTGCTTGTAAGGATTCTTTCCTTGAATTAACGCCTGATACAAACGGTTCGGTAGATAATTTCTATCAAACCAAAGAGCAATTTATTCAAGCTGTGAATGCGGCATATTCTCCGCTTCAAGGAATTCAAACGGGTTCTTTATGGCTTTTTGCTGAAATGCGTTCTGATAATACTTCTTATCAACAAAACACATCCGACCGCTCTGGAACGATTCGTGAAGAGTTGGATGAATTCAGAGAAAACGACCAGAATGCTAATTTTCAGTCATTTTTCAGTGCAAGTTACTTGGGCATCAGTCGTTGCAATCTTTTATTGACGAAGCTTTCTTCAGCTACATTCGACCAAGCCACTCGTGATAGATTAGAAGGCGAAGCTCGTTTTTTAAGAGCTTTTTATTACTTCAACTTAACAAGAGTATTTGGTGATGTGCCTTTGATTTTGAAAGAAGTAAATTCTCCAGAAGATGCCTTCGCTACTGCTCCAAGAGTACTTGAAACAGAAGTATATAAAGCCATTATTGATGATTTTAAAGTAGCAATTGCAAAACTTCCAGCTTCATTTTTAGGCGCTGATTTAGGTAGAGCTACTTCTGGTGCGGCTAAAACTTTATTAGCAAAAGTATATCTGACCCAAAAGAATTATACTGCTGCCAATGATTTATTAAAAACCATTGAAACGGAAGGTGCTTATCAATTAAATGCCAATTATGCTGATAATTTCAAGAAGAAAAACACGGCTGAATCTATTTTTGAAATTCAATACGTAGAAGGACCAGGTGGGAAGAGTAGCAATTTTGCTTATTCATTTGCTCCTTATAATTCAGGAACTATCGTTACTGGTTTTGCTTTGGCATCTGGTGCAGCAGCGGGTTGGAATATTCCTACGCAAGACCTTATGGATGCTTATGAAGTTGGCGATAAGCGTTTTACGGCATCTATCAATACAGCATTTACCGATCCTACTTCTAAGAAAGTTGTTCCATATATTCAGAAGTATGCGAATCCACCTTATTTAGAGCGTTTTAATACGGGAGATAACTTTATCGTTACTCGTTTGGCGGATGTGTTATTGATGCAAGCTGAAGCTTTGAATGAGATTAGTTTCCCCAATCAAACGGCTTTTGATTTATTGAATAGAATACGTCTTAGAGCAGGATTGTCGGCTAAAACGCAAACGAATATTACTTCACAATCAGCAATGAGAGCGGCTATTCAGCAAGAAAGAAGGGTAGAATTAGCTTTTGAAAATCACCGTTGGTTCGACTTAGTGCGTACTGGTGATGCTGTAGCGGTAATGACGGCTCATGCTATCAAAGAAAAAGCTTTGAAGTCTTATATTCTACCAAGTTCATTTGCAACAATTGCATTGAAATTCCCTTATCCATATCGTGAAACGCAAATCACGACAACGAAGTAGATAATTTCTGCATTGCAGGTTGCAATATCATGAATGCAGTCGCTAATATTACCATTGCAGGTTGCAATATCATGAATGCAGTCGCTAATATTACCATTGCAGGTTGCAATATCATAAATGCAGTCGCTAATATTACCATTGCAGGTGTCAATATCATGAATGCAGTCACTAATATTACCGTTGCAGGTGTCAATATCATGAATGCAGTCGCTAATATTAGCATTGCAGGTGATAATATCATAAATGCAGTCGCTAATATTAGCATTGCAGGCGGTAATATCATGAATGCAGTCGCTAATATTACCATTGCAGGTGGCTATATTAACAATGTTGGAAAATTTTCAGATTAGGCAACTTTCAAAAAGTTGTCTAATCTTTTACCTTATTGCGATTCTCGCTCCTCTAAAAGACTCTTTCCATGAATAATATTCGCAAAAAAACTCCTTTACTCTTTCTGTTATTAGCTTGTTTACTAGCAAGTTATCGAAGTGTTTCTCAACAAAAGGCAACAGTTATTACTGAAGATATTTTCCAAAAACCAACCCAACAATTCGGTATTCGTTGTTGGTGGTGGTGGCTGAATGGTAATGTTACCAAAGAAGCCATTACTCGTGATTTAGAAGAAATGAAAGCCAAAGGTTTTAGTGGAGCTTGTATTTTTGATGCGGGTGGCTACAATCAAAGAGGAAATGGCGATGTGCCAGAAGGTCCGATGTTTGGCTCAAAAGCTTGGCGAGCACTTTATTTACACGCCATTAAAGAAGCGAATCGTTTGGGTTTAGTGATGTCACTGAGTATCCAAAGCGGTTGGAATTTGGGTGGTCCCGATATTAAGCCAGCCGAAGCTGCCAAGCAAGTAGTTTCATCTGAAACCCAATTACAAGGTGGTAAAATGGTTGATATTACTTTGCCTTTGCCCAAAATCAAAGATGATTTCTACAGAGAAATTGTAGTCTTGGCAATTCCAGATAAAGGGATTAAAGACCGCAAACCTATCAAAGATTTTGAAAACAAAGCCGCTACTCGTGAAGTAGGCTGGTCTGTACCCGAAACCAGACCTTTGTTAGTGGATATTCCTGCTACAACTGGCGAAGAGGATGCTCAGAAAAAAGAAGTAATCAATGTATCGCAATGGGTAAAAAATGGCAAACTCCACTGGCAAGCGCCCAAAGGGAATTGGCTTATTTTACGCATGGGCTACACCGTAACGGGTGCGGAGGTTTCTACCTCAAGTGGCAAATGGCAAGGCATGGTGATTGACTATACCAGCGAAAAACATTTTAATCGTTACTGGGATACCAATGTTGAGCCTTTACTAAAAATGATTGGCACAATGGCGGGTAAAACCTTACGCTATTTACAAACCGATAGTTTTGAAGCAGGAGGAATGAACTGGTCGGATGGTTTTGAAAATGAATTCAAAAAAAGAAGGGGCTATGACCCCATTCCATATTTGCCCGTATTGGCAGGAAAAATCATTGAAAGCCGTGAAGCAAGTAATAATTTCTTGAATGATTTAAGAAAAACTTTGAGCGATTGTATTTCGGATAATCATTACAAAGTATTTGCTTTACGAGCTAAAAAGTATGGCATGGGGATACAACCTGAGTCGGCAGGCCCACATGCAGGCCCTTTTGATGGCTTGAAAAACTACGGACATTCTGAAATTATGATGAGTGAATTTTGGTCGCCTTCACCACATCGCTCAAAAGACATTGACCGCTTTTTTGTAAAACAAGCAGCCAGTGCCGCAAAGATTTATAATAAAAAATTGGTTGGGGCAGAATCTTTCACAACGATTGGACCACATTGGAATGACGTTATTTGGTCAGATATGAAACCCAGTGCAGACCATGAATTTTGTGCAGGTTTAAACCTAATTTATTTACATACTTTTACTTGTTCGCCCAAAGAAATGGGCTTGCCCGGACAAGAGTATTTTGCGGGAACGCATTTCAATCCGAATGTTACTTGGTGGAATTATTCAACGGCATTTATTCAATACTTAAGTCGTTGCCATTATATGATGCAAGAAGGCAGAGCCGTAGCCGATGTATTGTATTATTATGGCGATCATGCACCGAACTTAGCACGCTACAAAGCCGATGACCCCGCAGGAGCTTTACCAGAATATGATTATGACGTAATTAATGAAGATAGATTATTAGCACTATCAGTAAAAGATGGTAAAATCTATTTACCACATGGTGATTCTTATCGAGTTTTGGTATTGCCAAATCATAAGATTTTATCATTGAAAGCTTTGAAAAAAGTACAACAATTACTCTTAGAAGGAGCAACAATAATCGGAACAAAACCATTGAGTACCTCCAGTTTGGTGGCATCGCCAAATGCTGAATTAGAAAGAGCCAAAATTGCTCAACAAATTTGGGGAAATGATGAAAGTACAACAGGCGAAAAACAATATGGAAAAGGCAAAATCATTTGGGGTAAAACTGCCAGAGAAGTACTGAAAGCCAATCACATTTTACCCGATTGTGAATGGACGAATAAAGAAGCGACACAAAACTTTGATTATATCCACCGAAAAGCTGGAGCAATGGATTTTTACTTTATCAGTAGTCAGAATAAAAAAAAAGCACAAGTAACTGCAAATTTTAGCATTGGTGACAGAGTACCAGAATTGTGGGATGCTGTTACGGGAAGCATTATTCCTGCTAAAAATTATACTTTAGCGAATGGGCAAATTAGTATTCCATTAGCATTTAATCCTTACGGTTCAGTCTTTGTTGTTTTTAGAAAAAAGCTGTCGCAAGTACCCAAAACAGAAAATACAGATTTTGTACAATATCAAGAAAAGCAAAACTTAAATACTACTTGGCAAGTATATTTTGACCCAAAATGGGGCGGAACAAATTGGACGACTTTTGATAAATTGTATGACTGGACAGAACGCCCAGAAGAAGGAATCAAGTATTATTCTGGCACAGCTATTTACAAAACGCAGTTTGATGTAAGCAATCTTCAAAATAATGAGTACTTAGATTTGGGTGAAGTAAAAGATGTAGGCATTGCCAAAGTAAAATTGAATGGCAAAGATTTAGGCATTTTATGGTGTCCACCTTTTAGCGTTTCCGTAAAAGGTTTATTGAAAGAAAAAGGTAATGAATTGGAAATAGAAATAGTAAATACTTGGCGAAACCGACTCATCGGCGACCGTGAAAAACCTGCAAACGAACGTTTTACCAAAACCAATATCACCATCAAACCCGATTGGAAATTAATGCCTTCTGGACTTTTGGGACCTGTGCGTTTGTTGAAGGGAGAATAAAATATAAAACAGAATCCCCCAAAATCTATGTGATTGCAGTAGCGGCAACCCTTGCGGTTGCCGTTTCGTCAGAATGGTTATTATCAAGAACGGCAACCGCAAGGGTTGCCGCTACAAGTTTAATTATTTACATCATAATTATTTAAAAATCCCATTTTTCAAAATCTTCACTGCATCCTCAGTCTCTTTAAAATTCATGGAAGCAAAGCCCAGTCTGCACGCATTTTCTGTTGGATATGCCGCTCCATCTGAAATGTACAAACCGTTTTTAATTAATTTTGGAGCAAGCTCTATCAAAGAAATACTTTTGTCAAACTTTGCCCAAATCGCCATACCGCCGTCTGGTACTTTAAAATTGATAACATCGCCCAATTCGTTTTTCAATAAATCACAAGTAAAATCTCGCCGTTCTCTGTAAATCTTCAACACTTTAGCGGCGTGCCGTTTCAGCGTGCCATTTTCCAGCATATCAGCCAAGGACAATTCTAAAATAGTATCGCCTTGTCGGTCGATGATGCGTCGTAATTTGGCTAATTCTTCAATAATTTCCTGCTTCGCCACCACGTAGCCCACTCGAAATGTTGGGGCAATTTTTTTGGTAAAAGAACCAATATACACCACCAAACCATGTCGGTCGGCACTTGCCAAAGGTAAAACTGGTCGATTGGCATAATGAAAATCGTAGTCGTAATCGTCTTCAAGGATATAAAAACGATACTTTTCTGCCAAAGCCAAGAGTTTAATTCTTCGTTCTGGCGTAAGCGTTACCGTAGTAGGATGATAATGATGCGAAGTAACATAAATCGCTTTGATAGATTTTTGCCGACAAATATCTTCAATAGCATCTACCACAATTCCCTCTTCATCAATCGGAATAGTGTTCAATTTTGCACCTAACGTAGCGAAAGTCATGTTGGTCGCAGGATAGTTCAAATCACCAACAATTACTTCATCACCTTTTTCAAAAAGGGCTAAACCCACCAAGTAAATCGCCATTTGGCTACCACGAGTTGTAATAATTTGTTCGGGCGAAGTATTCATTCCACGAGTTTCGTTCAATACTTTGGCAAAAACTTCACGAAGACGTAGAGCTCCATACACAGAAGTATATTGCAAAACTGATGGCTCGCCAAATTTGATATAATGTGCATATAAACGAGCTAGTTCATCACGAGGAGCTAAACGTACATCAGGCAAACCATCATTAAAAGCCAGTCTTTGCGTAATAATTGGAGGGATTTTCACCAAAGTATTTTTAGTGAAATTCATCGAAAAGTCTTCTTTACTCTTTGCTTCAAAATCTTGTTTGGAGAGCTGAACAGGCTTAACATTCGGAAGATGTTGGGCGATAAAAGTGCCTTTCTTAGGCAAAATTTCAATCCAACCTTGTGAATACAATTCATCATAAGCCGCCACAACGGTTTTTCGGTGAAGTGCCAAAAGCTCCGCCATTTGTCGAGAACTCAACAATTTTGTGCCTTTTTTCAGAATACCTGATTGAATATTTTTGATGATTTCATTAGCAATTTGTACGTAAACTGGCAATGAAGAATCCTTCTTGATATCGATTAAAGTTTTAAAAGGTATTTCCATCTGGACTACTTGATGTTAAAATTGTGGCATACTATAACAAGCCAGTAAAGATAGAGATTTGCAGAAAGATTTGAAGATAAACCCTTTAAAATTATGGCAACATTACCAATTACTGAAAGAACAAAAATTAGCCGTGCGGCAAAAAAAGGAGATTATACTGAAGAAACTATTTACAGTATTTTAGATGAAGGACTTTTTTGTCATGTTTCTTATGTAGAAAGAGAAACTCCGATGTGTATTCCCACGGGGTACGGACGCATTGGCAATAAATTATATATTCATGGCTCAGTAGGCAGTCATTTTATGCGAGCCATTGCCGACGGCAGAACAGTTTGTTTGAGTGTTTCTTTAATTGATGGATTGGTTTTGGCAAGGTCGGCGTTTAGTCATTCTGTCAATTATCGTTCGGTGGTGATGTTTGCCAAAGGAACAGTTGTGACGGACGAAGAGGAACGTTGGGATTCTTTGATTGCCATTACCGAGCAATTTATCTCAGGACGTTGGGACAATGTACGTTTGCCTTCAAAAAGTGAAATGCAAAAAACAATGATTATTTCATTTCCTTTAGAAGAAGCCTCGGCCAAAACTAGAAGTGGACCACCAAACGATGATCAAGAAGATTATGATTTTCCAGTTTGGGCAGGAGTTTTACCGCTGAAATTGCAAGCCCAAACACCCATTACTGACCCAAAAATGCAATTTGATTTACCTGTTCCAGAATATGTTAGTAAATTAGTTGTGAATGAGGTTTAAATTGTGAATTAGTGAGTTGTGAATTTTTAATCACTAATTCACAACTCACTAAATTGTAAAATCACTAACTCACTCATTCACAATTCACTAAATCACAATTAAAAAAACATGCAAATCCTACCTCCATTACCCGAAGAAAATTTTGGAAATTTTAGCAATTATATCAACAAAGTAAATACCGTTGAATTATTAAAAGGCTTGAATGATAACCAAGAATCGCTAATGCAAAAAATACTTGCTTTGGACGAAGCAACATTGAATTTTAAGTATCAACCCGATAAATGGACGATTAAAGAAGTAATTGGTCATGTGATTGATACCGAAAGGATTTTTGCTTACCGTGCTTTGCGTTTTGCCCGAAAAGACAAAACCGCTTTGGCTGGCTACGACGAAGTTTTGTATGGCGATACTTCTAATGCTGGACAAAGAGACATTCAAGATTTATTAGAAGAATTCGTAGCAGTCCGAAAAGCGACCATTACTTTATTCAAAAGTTTCAATGAAGAAATGTTGAATGAAAAAGGCATTGCCAGCAATTTTACTATTTCTGTACGTGGATTAGGCTATGCCATTTTAGGGCATTGCACGCACCATTTACAGATAATTGATGAACGATATTTGGTTGGGTAATCTTACCAAATACTCTTTCTTTAATCTTTGAAAGTATTCTTAAAAATATAAAGTATTGTTATTTTTAGATATTGTTGGTTATTTCGTGTAAATTTTATGTTGAAACATGAACCACAATATTAAAAGCAACCAACTATCGCAAGAGCAAATACTCTGGAATCTTTTCAGAGAGGGCGATGAGGTGGCTTTTACTCAACTGTCGAAACAGTTTTATAAGACGTTGGTGCATTATGGTGGAAAATTTACTTCAAATAGTCAAATCATTGAAGATGCCATTCAAGATTTACTTATTAAACTTTGGCTTCGTCGGGCTTCGCTAACGGAAGTGGAATCGGTGAAGTTTTATTTACTGAGAGCTTTCAGAAATCAACTTTTCAAGACTTTACAAACTTTCAAAGCTGTGCCTTTGGAAGATGATTTTGATGATATTCATTTTGAAGATTCTTCCGAAACTTCTTTTATCGAAGAAGAATCTTCAAAAACCATGCTTCATAAAGTTTCCTACTCTTTACAACAGTTGCCAGAAAGGCAACGAGAAATACTCTATTTGCGATTTTACCAAGACCTTCGTGTGGAGGAAATCGCTCAATTACTTCAAATCAAACCGCAATCAGTCAGTAATACCATTCAACGAGCTTTGGCAACGCTTCGTGAGAATTGGGAAATCATTTTGATGTTTTTTTGTTGGTTTATCTGTTAGTCTTTCTTTCTCCAATTCCATTTTAACAGTATTTTATCTTCCTAACGTGCTGAAAAAATAGCATGAAAATATTTATTGTATAATTTTTTTAAAAAATTGTCTTTTTTGTGAGTATCCGAAAAGCATTTTAAGGATGTTAGCAGTAGAATGTCTATTTAATCATTTATATGATAACTAATAAAGAGTTTCAAGAGCTATTAGAAAATACAAGTTTTAGAACTTGGGTATTCGAAAAAAATGCACAAGATGATGCTTATTGGACATCTTGGGTAGCTGAAGATATATCCCGAAAGGAATTAGTTGAAAGAGCAAGCGCTTTTTTGCTTTCGATACAAGGTAAATCTGTTGATTTAGAAGAACAATATATTGATTTACAAATTCAGAAAGCTATTCAAAATGCTAAAAAGGAAGAAAAAACGATTGTCGAAGAAATAGAAATCACCGAAGTAATACCACTTTGGAAACGCTATTGGGCAGTTGCGGCTTCAGTGATTGTATTGCTTGGAGCATCTTGGTTTGTGCTGAATAAAGATGCTAGTAAACAAGAATTTGCATTGTATCAACAACAAGTTTTAGAGGCAAAAGTAAGTAATGAACTGGTAGAAGTAATTAATGAAGGAGAACAAAGTAAGTTGGTTCAATTGCCTGATGGGAGTTCTATTGTTTTACAGAAGAACAGTCGCTTGAGCTATAAAAAAGCTTTTGATGCTGACAAAAGAGAAGTTTACTTGGTTGGAGAAGCCTTTTTTGAAGTAGCCAAAAATCCAGAACGTCCGTTTTTTGTATATGCCAACGAATTAGTAACAAAAGTATTGGGTACAAGTTTTACCATCAAGGCTTTTGGTAAAGACAAAGACATCAGAGTAATTGTGAAAACAGGAAGAGTATCGGTATTTACCCAAACAGATAATAACGCCACTCAACTTAAAAATAATCGTGAATTAACAGGAATGGTTTTGACCGCCAATCAACAAGCCATTTATCAACGACAGGAAATTCGACTGGTGAAAGCCATTGTTGATAATCCTGTGATATTAACCTTGCCAATTGAGAATCAAAAATTTGAATTCGTAGCAACACCCATTTCAGAAGTATTTGGCATTCTTGAAAAATCTTATGGTGTTGATATTGTGTATGATGAGGAAGTGATGTCTAAATGTAGCATTACCGCTAAACTTGGCGATGAGCCACTCTTTGAAAAATTAAAATGGATTTGTTCAATCACAGAAGCGAGTTACGAAGTTTCTGATGGACAAATTATTATCACTGGAAAACCCTGTAAATAAATCGTATTAATCCCTAAAAACCAATTATAAAAAAGGGTGAATGATGTTCCCGCATCATTCACCCGAAAAGTCCCCTTCGCTTTGCTTCGACACAAACATCCAGAAATGGATGAGGGGATTGCTTTGCCAATTCTTTCCAACTAACAAATCATTCAAAAGTATGAAAAAAAAATTGCCATCGTATCAAATTTTACGAAAAATCATGAAAATCAGTTTACTGCAAATCGCCTTATCAGTTTTGTGCATGAGCTTTTCTTTTGCTCATGACACCAAAGCACAAGATTTGTTAAACAAAAAAGTAACGATTCATTTGAAAAAGAATGAAGTAGAGAATGTTTTACAGAAAATTGAAAAACTAGCAGGAATCAATTTTATGTATAGCCCAGAATTGATTGAATCAAAAAGAAAAGTTTCAATTGATGCTGAAAGCAAACCTCTATCAGAAGTTTTGACGGACTTTTTATCTCCGCTAAGTATTAATTATGAGGTGTCTGGTCAACAAATTCTGTTAAAAAGAAAAAACGAAACCCCAGTAGAAAACAAAACCAACATCGTTCAAGAATCCGAAAAAATTGAAGAGGTGATCACAGGGACGGTTACGGATGAAAAAGGAGAGACACTTGTTGGGGTGAGTATTCAAATTAAAGGGACGACTCGTGGTACGACGACCGACCCAAATGGAAAGTATAGAATATCAATTCCTAACGAGCAAACAGTGTTGGTTTTTACTTCGGTGGGTTATATCAAAGCAGAAGTAGCAGTTGGCAAGCAGACTTCATTGAATGTTGTTTTAAAAGCAGATATTGGAAATCTTGACGAAGTAATTGTAGTGGGTTATGGTACGCAAAAGAAAAGTGAAATTTCAGGAGCTGTATCAGTTGTTACTCCAAAAGAAATTTCGCAAAATCCTTCACCAAACTTGAGTAATTCATTGGTTGGGCAAACGGCTGGGCTTATCGCTACACAGCGTTCAGGTGAACCGGGGAAAGATGCTTCAAATATTTATATCAGAGGGATTGGCACAACGGGAGATGCTTCTCCAATCTTTGTAATTGATGGTATTGTTCGTTCTTCAAGCGATTTTGCTCAATTGAATTCAAGTGAAATTCAGTCTTTTTCTATCTTGAAAGATGCTGCAAGTGCGGCTGTTTTTGGAATCCGTGCGGGGAACGGAGTAATTCTTGTAACAACTAAAAGAGGAGCGGAAGGAAAAATGCAAATCAATTTTTCTACCAATATTGGTGTACAAGAGCGAACCAGAAATCCTCAATTTTTGAATTCGTATGAATTTGCATCACTTTACAATGAAGCTTTAGCGAACGAAGGAAAATCGCCACTTTATTCAGCAGACGACTTAGAGAAGTATCGTACACATTCAAGTCCAGATACTCATCCAGATTCAGATTGGTTTTCGGTATTAAAAAATAACGCTCTCATGCGTAGTTATAACCTTTCGGCTACTGGCGGTACTGATAAAATCCGTTATGCAACTTCTTTTGGTTATTTAAAACAAGACGGGATTATTCCTTCAAACGTATTTAATAGATATAATTTTAGAACAAACATAGATGCCAATGTAACAAGCACTACTAAATTATCTTTCGACATTTCTGGTCGTGATGAAAAAACAAACAACGTTGCGTCAACAGAAGTATTTCGCTGGATGTCGGGAACGCCACCGAATAGAGCGCCAATACAATGGTCGAACGGACAATATTCTAATGGACCTTCGTATTTAACGCTTCCTGATAATGGTTACAGAAAAACTGGGATTCAGTCGTTTAGAGGTAGAATAGAATTAGAACAACAATTACCTTTTATTCCGGGCTTATCAATAAAAGGTATCGCTGCTTATGACAAAACCTTTACAGGAGATAAAAATTGGACTTTCACTAAAATTCCTTTTTATAACAGACTTCCCGATGGAACTTTTGTGGAGGGAGCAAAAGGAGCTAGTTTGTTAGACCAAAGAAATTACGATGACCAATCAATAACTTTAGAAACGCACTTGAATTATAAAAAGACGATTGGAGCAAGTGTATTAACAGGTTTACTACTTTATACGCAAACTAAACAAACTTGGAATTCTTTGTCGTCTTCAAGAGATGGATTTAATCTAGGGATTGATGAGATAAACTTTGGTGCTGCTGCCAATCGTAACAACAGTGGTTATTCAGGAAGTAGCGGAAGACAAGGGATTGTTGGTAGATTTAACTGGTCTTATGATGATAAATATACATTAGAAGGTAGTTTTAGAGCCGACGGTTCAGAACAATTTGCTTCAGGTAAAAGATGGGGCTTTTTCCCATCAGTTTCTTTGGGTTATGTAATTTCACAAGAGTCATTCTTGAAACAATCATCAACGATTGATTACTTAAAGATTCGTGGTTCTTACGGTATCTTAGGAAATGACCGTTTAGGAAATCAAAGATTCCTTTACTTACAATCTTATTATGTAAATAGTTCGGCTGTTTTTGGTAATGGAAATGTACAACCGGGTATTGACGAAGGCCGTTTATCAAATCCAAACGTAACTTGGGAAACGGTTAAAAAGCTTAATGTCGGAGTTGACGCAACACTTTGGAAAGGAAAGTTAACAGCAAGTGTTGATTATTTCTTCGATAAAAGAAGTGATATTTTGGCTGATAGAAACCTTTCTGTTCCTAGTCTTCTTGGTATTGGTTTGCCTATTGAAAACTTGGCAAAAGTTAATAACGGAGGTGTTGAATTTACCTTAGGACACAGAAATAAAGTAAATAAAGATTTGCGTTATTCAATGAGTGGAAATTTCACTTTTGTGAAAAACAAAATCATTTATATTGACGAAGCCAATTCTGAAAACCCAAATATCAGAAGAACTGGTCAGCCACTTTATACACAATTTGGTTTAAGAGCCATTGGATTATTCCAGACACAAGAGGAAGTGAACAATGCGCCAACTCAAATTGGTAAAACTGCCCCTGGCGATATTCGTTTCGAAGATATTAACAAAGATGGCAAAATCAATGACCTTGACAGAGTAGCTATCGGAAAGTCTAATACGCCTGAAATCATCTTGGGTTATAGTGGAAATGTACAGTACAAAAACTTTGAGTTTTCATTCTTATTCCAAGGAGCTACCAATGTAGATCAATATTATGCTGGAGAAGGAGCATGGCCATTTTTTGTGGGTGCTGGTGCTTTGAAAGCAAATTTAGACCGTTGGACGCCATCAAATCCAAATGCTAGTGAACCTCGTGTATTAATTGATGTAAGTAATCTTAACCACAGTGAATCTTCATTCTGGATGAAAGATGCTTCTTATATACGTCTTAAAAACATAGAAATTGCTTATAATCTTCCTGTAGAATTATTAAAGCAAAATTTTATCAAAGGAATGCGCATTTACTTTAATGCAAATAACATTGTGACGTGGTCGAAAATTAAAAATTATGACCCAGAAAATGCAAGTGGTAGAGGGTGGGATTATCCGCAGTTTAGAATTTGGAATGCAGGTGTAAACTTTAAATTTTAAAGACATTAAGATGAACAGAATCATTAAAAATACATTACTATTTAAATGTACAGTTTTGTGCATATCAATACTTTTGGGTTGTGACAGTGCTATTCTTGATCAAGTACCCAAAGATTCTTTAACAGAAGAAACCGTTTGGACTGACCCACAAGGAGCAACGCAATTTGTTAATGCGATTTACGGTAGAATGCCTTCAGGTTTTGACCGTAATTACCAAGGATGGGCTAAAGGACTTTATTTATTAGACGGTGTTACGGATGATGGCGACGTTTGCATGCCTTGGACGCACTCTAATGAATTACAATCTGGTAATTTTTTACCTTCGGGAACTCCTTGGGGTGAAACTTGGGGCGACTATTATGCTTTAGTAAGAAAAACGAATGTTGCACTAGAGAACCTTGTAAGACTAAAAGATGAAACGCTTAGAAACCGATTGATGGGCGAAACATACTTCTTGAGAGGATTTATTTATCATGAACTTTTAAGATTGTATGGAATGAAGGCTACAGGAGGTGCACCAACAGGAGTACCACTTATCAGTAAAAGTTTGACTTTGAATGATAATTTTCAATTGCCTCGTTCAACGTATGATGAAGTAGTTGATTTTATCATTGCTGATATGGATAAGGCTGCTTCTTTACTTCCTAAAAAAGGAGCAATCGAAGCGGGTAGAGCAACTTCTGGAGCGGCGAATGCCTTGAAAAGTCGTGTGTTATTGTATGCAGAACGTTGGCAAGCAGCAGCAGATGCAGCCAATAAAGTTATCAATACAGACTATACTTTATTCAGCGATTACAGAACGTTATTTCTAACAAAAAATAATAATGAAGTAGTTTTTGCAAAGAAATTTCAAGCACCAGATAAAGTACATTTTGGCTTGAATAATGGATTTGATGTGGTTAACTCACCGCCATCAATCAAAGGAGGAAGTGATGCAGGTTGGGGCGGTAATGTGCCTACTCAGAATTTTGTTGATTCTTATGAAATGCTTGACGGAAAATCACAAGCTACTTCGCCTTTGTATAAAGCGAATGAACCTTACACAAATCTTGACCCTCGTTTTGAAGCAACTGTTGTACATAATGGCTCTACTTTTCGTGGACGATTAATTGAATTATTTCCGGGTGGTGCAGATGTAACAGGTAAACCAGAAGATACTAAAACAGGCTATATGCTTCGTAAATTCCACGAAGAGCAATACGTTATTTATACAAAAAGTAGCGATCAAGATTGGATTTTTATCAGATATGCAGAAGTGTTGTTGAATTATGCTGAAGCAAAAAATGAAGCTACGGGACCAGATGCTTCTATCTATAATGCCATCAATGCCATCAGAAAAAGAGCAGGAATGCCAGATTTAGAAACAGGACTTTCGAAAGAACAAATGCGTGTTAAAATCAGAAACGAACGTAGAATTGAATTAGCTTTTGAAGAACATCGTTTCTTTGATATTCGTAGATGGAAAATTGCTGAAAGTTTATTGAATGGACCTCTTTATGGTACGAAAGTAAGTAAAACAGGAAATACCGTGACATACACACGTTATGCTTTTGAATCAAGAAATTTTCCCTCTAAATTATATGTATTGCCAATTCCGCAAGGAGAAATTGACAAAAACCCTGCTGCCAAGCAAATTGCTGGTTGGTAGATTTTTGAGATTTGACTAACAAATCATCAGTCATCTCGAATTTTAAATCATAAAAAAGCGGTCGAAAAACTAATTTGACCGCTTTTTTATGATTGATGGACAATGAATTCCTACTGTTTGAGCGGAGCGAGTTTAGGAATTCTTGATTTTTTTGTTACTTTTTGCATCAAGGCAAAAAGTAAGGACGAGAATAAATCCAAAAAACGATGAAGTTTTCTCTACCTCTTTATTTTAAAAGAAAATTCGGGATGACTCATATTTACTATTAATATTTTTTCTAATGAAACCAAGACTCATCCTTTTACTGCTTTTTCCAATTATTTATGCCTGTAATACGGCTTCTTCTGATGAAACCCTTTTTCAGCTTGTTAAGCCTGAAAATTCGGGAATTAACTTTGTGAATAATATTCAAGAAGACGGAAATCTTAATTTATTAGAGTATCAATATTTGTACAACGGTGGCGGTGTTGCCATCGGCGATGTGAATAATGATGGTTTAGCAGACATCTATTTCTCTGGAAATATGGTGCCTAATAAATTATATCTCAACAAAGGGAAATCTGGAGATGCTTCTTTTCATTTTGAAGATATTACAGAAATTGCTGGTGTGGCAGGAAGAGAAAAATGGAAAACAGGAGTAAGCATGGCGGATGTGAATGGCGATGGGAAATTGGATATTTATGTATGTTACTCTGGTCCTGGGACGGATTTTGAGCGTAAAAATGAATTGTACATCAACACTGGCACTAAAAATGGTATTCCGACTTTTGTGGAAAGTGCTGCAAAATATGGATTAGATGCTGTTGGAACTTACACAACACAAGTTGCTTTTTTTGATATGGACAAAGACGGTGACCTAGATATGTTTATGGTAAACCATGCTGAAATGTTCTATAATGCCTTTTTTAATACACAACGACTTCGCAAAACAAGACATCCTCAATATGGAAATAGACTTTACAGAAATGATAAGGGCTTCTTTAATGATGTAAGTGACGAAGCTGGAATACATGGGAGTGGCTTGAATTTTGGTTTGAACGTTTCTGTTGGCGATGTCAACAACGATACTTGGCCTGATCTTTACGTAACAAACGATTATAACGAACAAGATTTTTTATACCTCAATCAGAAAAATGGAAATTTCTCTGAAACCCTTAAAGGGAGTATCGGGCATATTTCTAAATTTTCGATGGGTTCTGATATTGTTGATTTTAACAATGATGATAAAGCTGATATTATCACAATGGATATGCTTCCAGAAGATAATCATCGTCAAAAATTACTGAAAGGTCCTGATGAATACGATACTTATAAATTGTTAGTCGATAGCGGTTTCCATCATCAAAATATGCGAAATATGCTTCAAGTAAATGTTGGAAATAACAAGGAAGGAATTCCGCAATTTAGTGAAATCGGACAATTAGCTGGAATGTCGAATACAGATTGGAGTTGGAGTCCATTAGTTTGTGATTTGGATAATGATGGTAAAAAGGATTTGTACATTACCAATGGTTACTTGCGAGATTACACCAATATGGATTTCTTGAAATATACTTATCAAGAAGAAGCCGATAAAGCCCGAGCAGAAGGACAGAAAATCAATACTTGGGAATTAATCAAAAAGATGTCTAGCACCAAAGTAAGTAATTATTGCTTCTTGAATAAAAATACGGATGAAGAATTAATCTTTGAAAATACTACAGCAAAATGGGGTTTGGCAGAACCTTCTATCAGTACTGGTGCAGCTTATGCTGATTTAGATAACGATGGCGACCTGGATTTGGTTGTAAATAACAGTAATTCGTCAGCCATGGTTTTTGAAAATCGTAGTCGTCAGCTTTCTGAAAATCATTATATCAAACTAAAATTAAAAGAAAATACAGCCAATACTTTTGGACTTGGAGCAAAAGTATTGCTACAAACCAAAAGTGGTAGCCAAATGCAAGAATTGTATGCTGCACATGGTTTTCAGAGTAGTGTTGAGCCTTCTTTACACTTTGGATTAGGAAAAGATGAACAGATTAAAACATTAAAAATTTACTGGACAAATGGTAAAGTAACAACTTTAAATAACGTCAAAGCTGATACAACACTTACGATTCAAAGTAATACGGGAATTGCTCCAAATATTCAACCTGAATTGAAGCCGTCACTACTCTTTTCAGATTATACGCTGACGTCAAATCTAAATTATCAACATCAAGAAACACCCTTTGTCGATTTTAAACATCAATCGCTTTTGCCTTATCAGCTTTCCAAACAAGGACCATTTATTGCCAAAGGAGATGTAAATGGAGATGGATTAGAGGATGTTTTTATCGGTGGAAACCAACAAAAGGCTGGAGAATTATTCTTGCAAAAAAGTAATGGTTCATTTCAAAAATCGCCTTCTCAGCCTTGGGTAAAGGAAAGTTTTGCAAAAGATGCTGGAGTAACGTTTTTTGATGCTGATAATGACAAAGATTTAGATTTATTCATCGTCAGAGGAGGGGCAGAATTAGAAGCCCATGCGCCATTGTATCAAGACCAACTTTATCTAAACAACGGGAAAGGCATTTTTACCAACGCTTCTGGAGCTTTACCTGATTTAACGAGTAATGGAAGTTGTGTTGCCACTGCCGATTATGACAAAGATGGAGATTTGGATGTTTTCGTAGGTGGTCGTTCGATGCCAAGTCGCTTTCCAGAACCTGATTATTGTTATTTATTAAGGAATGAAAGTAAAGGAGGGAAGCCTCTTTTTAAATATGCAACTGAACAAAAAGAGTCGTCTCTTCGTCGTCCAGGCATCGTTACTTCGGCGTCTTGGACAGACATCAATAAAGATGGTTGGATAGATTTAATCATTGTAGGAGAATTTATGCCGATTACGATTTATGAAAATCAGCGTGGACAATTGGTCAATCAAACCCAAAAGTATGGCTTAGAAAACACCAACGGATTTTGGGCAAAAGTCGTGATTGAAGACATGGATAATGATGGAGATTTAGATATTATTGCTGGAAACTTAGGACAGAATACGCAATTTAAAGCTTCTGAAAAAGAGCCTGTTACGCTTTGCTATGCAGATTTCGACCAAAATGGAACAATCGATCCATTGATTTGCTATTATGTCCAAGGCAAAAGCTATCCACTTGCTTCATTGGATGAATTGGCCAATCAATTGCCAGTTGTTAGGAAGAAATTTTTGAAATATAAAGATTATGCGGAGGCTAGGTTAGAAGATTTACTTTCGCCAGAACAGCTTAAAGGAGCCAATACTTTAAAAATTAATACATTAAGCACTACCTATTTTGAAAATGCAGGCAATGGTAAATTTACTGCTAAAACTTTTCCTTTGTCTGCTCAAGTTTCATTAGCTTCCTGTATTACGGTTGAGGATTTTAATCAAGATGGTAAAAAAGACATACTTGTAGCAGGGAATTTCTACCCGTGGCGTGTGCAGTTGGGTAAAAATGATGCTTCGATGGGTTCGCTTTTATTAGGAAATGGAAAGGGTAAATTTACTTCAGTTCCTAATCAAAAAGCTGGTTTAATGCTAAAAGGTGATGTCAGAGATATGAGCACGATTCAATTAGCCAATCAAAACAAAGTCATGATTTATACTCGAAATTCGGATAAAGTAGGAGTTTTGAAGCGTGAAAAAATGAAGTAATTTTTCTTTATGATTCAACTCAGAATTAGAGTTTGGTTTTGAGTTGAATCATTTTAAAATGCTTATTTTTTGAATAAAATAGTTATTTTTGTTATATAAAAATTATAAACTATGACTACGAATCCAGCTACCAATAAAGGTCTTAATGCTTTACAAGTAAGCTTGTTAAGGCTATTTAATAGACCTATGACAGATGAACAAACGCATGATTTACAAAAAGTTTTAGTAAAACATTATACCGCACAGTTGCATGAAGAATTAGAACGAATTACCGAAGAAAAAGGCTATACTCAAGAGGATTTTGATAAAATGTTAAACCAAGAATCTTAATGAGAGTAGTCGTAGATACAAATTGCCTTTTAGCTTCTATTCCTCCTAAAAGTAATTATTATTGGCTTTATCAAGCTTTTGAAAACGAACTTTTTGAATGGGTTGTGAGTAATGAGATTTTGACTGAATACGAAGAGAAACTTATAGAAAGATATTCTGAGTTAACAGCAGAATTGGTATTGTCAATTCTTGCCTCTGCTCCAAATGCTATCTTCTCAGAGCCATTTTACAAATGGCAATTAATTGAAAATGACCCTGATGATAATAAATTTGTTGATTTAGCAATTGCAACTAACGCCGATTATCTCATTACCAATGATAAAGATTTTAATATACTAAAATCTCTTGATTTCCCTCAAATAAGAGTTGTGTCCCTAATGGAGTTTAAGGAAATTATGAATAAATTATGACAAAACTACTTCACCAAAACCCAACGATTCACCGTATTATTTCGTCCTTCTATCAAAATTTTGTAGAAGGACGATTTTTTTTGATTTACATCTACCGAAATACTTTCTTGTGCATTCGGTACGGTGTCGATTAATTCATAGAGGTCTTTGCCTCCTTCTTCAAAATGGTTGGTTGTACTCAGCCAAATTTTTACTTTGCCTTTTTTCTCTAAGGCTTTCCACGAAATTTGTAAACTATCTTTTGTTAAAACTGCGTTCGGATTAGCTACTGAAACAGGATTGATTAAGGCTATTCCATCCATTTCAACAAGATTTTCTGCTTGAATTTTCAATCCCATAAAACGAGCCATCGTTGGTAAAATATCCACAATAGCAGGTTGGTTTTCTTGAAAGTAATTATTTAGCAGTTTGGCATTGGTTGCTATCCAAGTAGTACGTTCTCTGTCCGACTGTCCACCGTGATTTTTACCTGTTTTAGCATCTCTTCCGTGGTCAGTCGTAATTACGATTAGCCAATCTTCTTTAAAGTTTTTCTTTCTATATTCTATCGCTTCCCACACTTTCCCAATTTGATTATCCACATAACCCAAAGCTTTAGTGAATTGCTCGCTATCGCCATACTTATGTCCCATATCATCAGAATATTCTAAATAAACCCACGATAAATCTGGCGCATTTTCTTTGATACTTTTGGCGGCTTCATCACTTACTTTTTCGTCAATTTTATGAATGTATTCACTTTGCTTATCGTGTGAATAAGTAAGCGTATCCAACTCATAACCATCAGCTACAAAATCCATTTTAATATTGCCTGCATTGGCTAAAGACTCGCCAATCAATTTGGTTCTGTTATCTAACCATGTAGAGTAAACGCCTATTTTCTTTTCGGGATATTGACTTTTCAATAACCTGAAAATATTCCAATAATGATAATTCGGTTTTTTAATATCATTACCCCAAACGTTATGTTTATTCACCCAAGTACCTGTTAGCAAACTATTGTAGCCCACTGCCGAAATCGTCGGCGTTTGTGAGTATTGTCCTTTTTCACCACCAACGAATGCTCTTTTGTATGCTCCGATAGTACTAATTTTCTTTAAATTAGGCATTTCTGCTTTTTCGATGGCATCGGCTGGAATGCCATCTACAATCATAAAAACCACTTTTTTAGCTGTTTTTTGTGCTAAGGTTGTCGATGAAATAATTAGAATATAAAAAAGAATTTGGAAGATTTTCATGGTTTTGTCTATCACTCGTTTGTTAATGAAAGCTGGTTGCCAAAGGCTAAAAGCTATTTTTCAACAAAATTCATACTTCTTCTTCACAAGTCTATCATTCTCTATTTTATTTAATTGTTAATAAGCGGAGAGATTTGGGATGTCGGATTTTTGGAAAAATATACTTATGGTATAAAAACAAGTCACCAAAGCTAAAACGATAAGAAACAGTAGGAATCATCTTGGTTATACTGGCTAAAAATATATTTTCTTAGTACTTTCCTTCTAAGATTTCCAGTAAGCGTTGATTTACATACAGTTTTTCTTTTCCAACTTTCACAGACTGTAAAAATCCATTTTCTTCTAATGCTATTAGATAATTTCCTACTGTCTTTGAGTTTCCTAAATTCTCGTTTATTAAATGTTGCTTTTTGGTATATGGCAAGCGAAACAAAATTTCTACCAAATCTTTAGAATAGATTTTCGGTAGTTTCATTTTGATTTCGGTTGAAGTTGTGTCAATTTCCTTTGTAATACGATTCAGTCTTTTCAATCCGTTCATCGAAGTTACCTCTATCATATCCAACATATATAAAATATAGTTTTCCCAATCATTATGTTCCGTTACATTTCTTAGATTGCGGTAATACTCCACCTTGTTTTTGATAATGTACTCACTTAGGTAAATGGCTGGTGTGTCAAGCAAACCTGATAGTTTGAGGTATAGTAATAGTAAGATTCTACCTGTTCTTCCATTACCATCTGCAAAAGGGTGAATCGCTTCAAACTGATAGTGTAATAATGCCATTTTTATTAGTGGGTCAATTCCATTGTCTTCATTGATAAAGGTTTCTAAATTAGCCAACTTGTCTCTGATAATACTTTCTCCACTTGGTGGCGTATATATTACTTCGCCTTGGCTATTAGCTAATGTTGTGCCGGGTGTAACTCTAATGGACGCATTATTTTGCTTTATGCACTGAACAATTTTAATACACAGATTTGTCGTAATGAACGGCTTTGTTTTAAGCTGTTCCAAACCCAACCAAAGAGCTTCTTTGTAACTTAAAACTTCTTTCGTAGCTGTATTTTCTACCTTTTTTTCTGCTATTAGCGATTGATATAACTCATCGTTGGTAGTAATTATATTTTCTACTTCAGAACTGGCTTTTGCTTCCTGTAAATAAATGGTATCTAAAAATAAAGTTGGATTGGGCAAATTAAGTAAAGTCCCATTCAGCTGAGCTAATGCTCTACCTGCCGAAATTGCTTTGCGGAGTATATTTTTTGTTTCAATATCTATCTGAGGAGGTAAAGGAGGCAAGGCATTGTACGGCTTTGTACGGTCAAAATCAATCATATTTTCAAAGATAAAGGTTACACTCGTTTTTAATTCGAGAGTAAAAATATGATTTTTTTACTCTTGTTTGTATTACGATGGTAAAATTTACATTTGTTTGGAGCATAAAATTCATTGAGAGATTTCTTTGGGAATCCTATTGCCTAATATCTCTATACTTGGTGATGAATGGGATTTTGGATTTGGGATGTCGGATTTCGGGAAAATTATACTTAGGTCATTAAAAATCACTCAATAAAATATCTCCCTACAAATCAGTAGAGTATTTATTAACAGTATTTATATTTTCGCTTTTATTGATTAGACAAAACTAAAATACTCAGGCATGACTAACCTTATGTTCTCCTTTCTCAAAATGACTTAAATAGTCATGCCATGAGTGGACGATAGCTTATTGACAATCATTCAAAAATCACTCATTCACAACTCACTAAATATCTATGGAATTTTTAGAAACACTTTATAACGAAATCGTCGGCTTTTTTAATTTTGGCGGACTGATTGAAATTATCGAAACAGACAATTACAAAGCCTTATTAACCCAAGACGGCATCGGCAAAGCTTTGGGGCCACTGATTCCCGTTTTGTTGCTTGTTGAAATTATCCGTGCCTTATTTTATCGCCGACTTACTTTTACGCAATACAAAATCTCTTTTTTCACTTACGTTTTCAACCGCTTTATTTCTCGTTTTATTTCAATCGGAATGGTCGGGCTTTGCATTGCTTTCTTTGAACCTTACGCCATTTTCAAGACTGAATTTACTTGGTATTGGTTTATTTATGGTTATGTAGTGTGGGAATTTGCCCATTTTATTTATCATTTCTTGGGGCATAAAGTACGCCTTTTTTGGTGTTTGCACTCTACGCATCACGCACCCGAATACATGAATTTATCGGTGACCTACACACACTTTTTTCTGGAAGCCCCTTATGCTGACATTATTCGTACTACAATTTGCATTTTGTTGGGTGTAAATCCTTCTTTGTTGTTTCTCATCATGTTTATAGACGGTACTTGGGGAGCTTTTATTCATATTGGCGAAAACATTATGGTAGATGCTCGTCTGGGATTTTTGAATAAAATCATTCTTACGCCTTCGCATCATAGAGTACATCATGCCAAAAACCCTTTGTATATGGATACCAACTTTTGTAATCTACTGAATATTTGGGACAAAGCTTTTGGTACTTTGCAAGACGAAAAACACGAAGAAGCCATTGAATACGGCATTACAAGACCGATGAAATCAGGAGATTTTTTAGATGCTTATTTTGGTGAAATCACTTTATTGTTGAAAGACGTTTACCAAGCTCCAACGCTCAAAGACAAGGTTCTATACATTTTTATGCCCCCCGGCTGGCATCATTCTGGCAACCACAAAACTGCAACGATTGTGAAGAAAGAGTATTTTGAGAGTGTTAAGCTGTGAACTTTATAATACTCATGATATTACTAGACATTTTGAGAATAAATATCAAACTGTCGAGTAATATCATGAAAGTTTATCTCAATTTATTGAAGTACGAAAGACTTAACACCGCTCGGTTCTCCCAATGCTGGATATATTAACTTCCCTGTCTCTGAATCAATATATGCGTTTGTATATAATGCTGTTGGGTAAGCAATTGCGTATATTGTCTCACCGAGGACAAAGCCTCTTGATGTTAAATTTGAACTAGCCCAATTAGATGTAGAAAATTGTCCATTTGTTAAGCTAACTGCTTGGGAATGTATGTTATTCTCTTTACTAACATTACTACTTTTTGAAAAGAAAACAATAGCTGTTCTACTTTCTGATTTAGAATAAGTTCCAAGTAGATTATATGCTCCTGTAAATGCCACCTTTGCTTCAAAAGAATTGATTTTAAAATCAGGATTATTACTAATGTTTAAACTTCCAATAAAGTTAGTTCCGATACCTGTGTGTACTACCCCATATTTTTTTGTTGTCGGAATATTTACTCCTGAATATGTAAAATTATACGTTCCTGTTTCCAATTTACTAAAAGTGAACTTGCCTGCTTTGTCAGAATTGGTACTTAAGGTTTTTCCATTTTGCTCAGCAATAATTGAAACGCCACTATTGTCTTCAAGTGGAATACCACTTGCATCGTAAAGTTTTACGTAGCCAATAATATCACTTTGTGGGTTTACATAATCGGCGTTTTTTGAACAGGAAAACAAATAAAAAATTGAAAACAAAGTGATGATAAACGGTTTTTTCATAATGAATTTGTAGTTTAAGTTTTAAAAATATAGAGTTATTTGAATGTTTCGATGTTTTACCTCAAAGGATATACGCAATATAATGCTTTTTCTAAAAAAGAGAGGTACAAAATATTAACTTATGATAAAATTAATTGCTTTGTTCAAATACATATAAATAAAGTATAATTAGTTTTCATTCATGTCTCACGAACAATAAATCAAATGATAAGCAGCCTCTGACTGATTTATATTTGTAACAAAATATAATACTTCGAAAAGCGAGGTGTACTTATCATTCTATTCCAAAACTAAACCAATCTCCACCGTTGTTTTTACATTGTCTGAAAATTCGTTTAGGAAGTCCATTTCTCAAATCAATTATTGTTGTCACTTGATTGTCACAATCATTACTTATATTCTTAAAAATGAGTTTTCCATTTCGTAATTTATTTGGTAAGTCATGTATCATATTCACATAATAATTTCCAACATAATTGTTTCTATCGCTAAAAATTAAAATTCGAGATGTCGCTCTTTTTGAAATACCCCAAAACCAGCTTGAATTTATAAGCTTAAATTTTTTTCCATTTTTAGTTTTTATAATCCCTAAATACTTTAAATGAGTTTCCGACTGTCCGTTCGTTCTCCACTTTCCAAATATATACAAGCTATCAATAACACCTTTTTCTAAAACATGTTGTCTTATTTTTGAATCATTAATTTGCCCATTAACAGAAATGCAGATAATCATCAAGATTACAATTCTAAAAACTATTTTTATTATTTTCATTTTCAACAATTCAAAAATATCCTACATCAAAATTAAAATACAATTCCCTCAAAACAAACATAGCTTCCCAAAATCAATACGACTCTGAAAAGCTATGCTTAAATAAAAAACTCAAAGCTCAAGGCTTACAGCTTAAAAGCTATTTCCCAAACTTTCCTCCAAAGAAATCACCTTTGTTCCATGTTGGGGCGGTGCTTTCGTTGGCGGTGAAATAGCCGATTAGGAAATTTACTTTTACGTGTGTTGCCGCTGCTTGGAAGTCGAAGGGCTGATTCATGTCGTCTTGTGGCGTATGGTAAATGGTACTTCGCCAAGCTACGTCCGATTTACTTCTGTCAACGCTATCTTCTGGCACAGTCATAAAGCCACTTTTGATAAACAATGCTGGAATACCTTTTTTGATAAAACTAAAATGGTCGCTTCTTACAAAAACCACTTGCTCAGGAAATGGGTCGGGACTAACCTTTAAATTCAGCACTTTCGTAGCCTGTGCTACTTGTTTTGAAAGACTTGAATGTTGTGCTCCATAAGGTACAATGTCTAAAATCGGATGAAAGAAAAATGGCATATCAATCGCTAAATTGGCTACCATTTTGGCATCTTTGATAGGAAGATTATTAGCGAAATAATCAGAACCCAATAAGCCATATTCTTCGCCCGTAACCACTGCAATAATGATAGAACGCTTGGGAGTTTTGGGCAATGCACGATAAGCATGGGCAATTTCTAAAAGGATAGAAACTCCAGAAGCGTTGTCGTGAGCTCCATTATAAATAGAATCATTTTTCACGGCTGCACCAATACCGAAGTGGTCGAGGTGAGCGGCATACACTACGTACTCATCTTTTAATTTCGGGTCGCTTCCTTCGATTATTCCTACTAAATTTGAACCTTGCACAAACTGATAAGCCGTTTTTACTTTCAGTTTTGCAGAGATGTTTAAAGGAAAGGATTGAGCTTTATTGGCTTTAGCATTGGCGTAAATTTCCTCCGCTTTTTTGCCTGAATTACTGAATAATTTTTCGGCATATTCATTGTTTAAAGTAACGATTCCTTTCAATTCTGGGAAACCGTCTTTGGCAATATTGTTTTCGTCCAACCATTTAAAAGAGCCTTGTTTCGAGCGACGCACTGTCGCATCCCAAGTACTTCTTTTGTCGGTTGGTACGCTGAAAGAAATTGCACCGACCGCTCCACGTTTGATTGCCTCATTGAATTTTACGGTATTGTTAGTAAAGTATGCACGCTCGTTTGAACCAAAAGATTCTGGTGCGGCATTGAGCATTACTACAATTTTACCTTTTACATCAATGTTTTGGTAATCGTCATAATTCAATTCGGGAGCATGAACGCCAAAGCCTACAAAAACCAAAGGAGCTTCGATTTCAGAAGATTCATTGATAAAATTTGGACTGAAAATAAAGTGTTTGTTGTAGTCTAAAACCTCCTCTTTTCCGTTGACGAACAAAGATAAAGTACTTTCTTTTTCTCGGACGATGCCTTTTCTAAGCGGTACTTTTTGCAAATAAGAATTACCATTGATGGCGGGCTTCAAACCCAAAGCCATAAACTGTGTTTCGATATACTTTGAAGCCAACGCAAAACCACGTGTTCCGGGCTGACGACCTTCTAATAAATCATCTGAAAGATAAGTCATCGTGGCTTTAATCGCATCAGGATTGATAGCTTGAACGGCTTTTTTAGGAACTGATTGCCCGAAAAGTAAGGTTTGTGAACATAGAAATAAGAGTGAAATTCCTGTTAATAAGCTTTTTTTCATGTTGATGAATTATTGAGTGAATGAGTGAGTTGTGATTTAGTGATTGATAATCAATGGATGATTGACTTAAAGTTGTTTAGTTTAAGATGATATAGGTAAACATAAAAGCTCAAGCTTTTCTCTTAGCCAAGATGCAAAAAGGCTTATAGCATACAGCCTTTTACAAAAATACTTAACAAAGCCTGAGTTTGTAATGCTTTATATTTATTCTTTGAAGGGATTAAATAAAATTGAAAAATTCTTAAATTTTCTAGTCTAATCCCTTGATAATCAAATTAAAATCTGTACTTTTGCAAGCTAGTTGAAATTCGACGAAATCTCATTGAGTTTTAATAAAGGTAGTTATTTCCGAGACACATACTTTTTTCGTAGGAAGAATGCAAGGGAAATAATTTACTCACTTCTACGAGGCTTCATTTTTTGCTTACGCTAATTTGCTGTAAGTCATTGATTTAAAGAATTTTTAGATATGTTTTTATTCGGAATTGAAAGGTATTTCAATGCAAAAGTTTCCAGTTTGATGTTCCATTGTTGAACATCAAAGACTTTTTTATTGCCCTTACATTTTACCGATTAAGAAATATCAGATTGTAAACTTCAAAACAGTAACAGCCTTGACACAGATGACAAAAACGGGCAGAATTTCTTTTGCCAAAGTCAAAAACTTACTTGAGTACCCAGATTTCTTGGATATTCAGGTTAAGTCGTTTCAGGATTTCTTCCAGTTGGAAACCGCAGCGGAGAATCGTACTGACGAAGGTCTTTTCAAAGTATTTGCTGAGAACTTCCCAATTGCCGATTCTCGTGAAAACTTTGTCCTTCACTTTATTGATTACTCAGTAGATCCACCGAAATACTCTGTTGATGAGTGTATCGACCGTGGTCTTACGTATTCAGTACCTTTGAAAGCAAAGTTGCGCCTTATCTGTAACGATACCGACAACGAAGATTTCGAAACTATCGAACAGGAAGTGTTCTTAGGGAATATCCCTTACATGACTGAGCGTGGTTCTTTCGTAATTAATGGTGCTGAGCGTGTAATCGTTTCTCAATTACACCGTTCTCCAGGTGTGTTCTTCTCTCAGAGCCGTCACACAAATGGTACTAAATTATATTCAGCTCGTATCATTCCATTCAAAGGTTCTTGGATTGAATTTGCTACAGACGTTAACAACGTAATGTATGCTTATATCGACCGTAAGAAGAAGTTCCCAGTAACAACGCTTTTGCGTGCTATTGGTTATGGTTCTGATAAAGACATTTTAGATTTATTCGGACTTTCAGAAGAAATCAAAGTAGATCGTGCTAATTTGAATAAAGCTGTTGGTCGCCGTTTGGCTGCTAGGGTTTTAAGAACTTGGCAAGAAGATTTCGTAGATGAAGATACAGGTGAAGTAGTTTCTATCGACCGTAACGAAGTATTATTAGAACGTGATTCTACCATTACTTCTGACGATATCGATACAATCATTGATGCTGATTTAGACACAATCATTCTTCATAAAGAAGATATGAACGTGAATGATTACAACATCATTTATAATACTTTACAGAAAGATTCATCGAACTCAGAAAAAGAAGCGGTTGAGCAAATTTACCGTCAGTTGCGTAATACAGAAGCACCTGATGAGCAAACAGCTCGTGATATTATCCAAAACTTGTTCTTCTCTGACAAACGTTATGATTTAGGTGAAGTAGGTCGTTATAGAATCAACAAGAAATTGGGACATGATATTCCGATGGAAACAAAAGTATTAACGAAAGCAGATATTATCTCTATCGTGAAATACCTAATCGGATTAATTAACTCAAAAGCACTAATTGATGATATTGACCACTTGTCTAACCGTCGTGTTCGTACAGTAGGTGAACAATTATATGCACAGTTTGGTGTTGGTTTGGCTCGTATGGCTCGTACTATCAAAGAACGTATGAACGTTCGTGATAACGAAGACTTCAAGCCAGTTGATTTGATTAATGCTCGTACACTTTCGTCAGTAATCAACTCATTCTTTGGTACCAACCAGCTTTCACAATTCATGGATCAGACCAACCCATTGGCTGAGATTACGCATAAGCGTCGTCTTTCAGCACTTGGACCAGGTGGTTTATCTCGTGAACGTGCAGGTTTTGAGGTTCGTGACGTTCACTATACACACTACGGTCGTTTGTGTACTATCGAAACACCAGAAGGACCAAACATCGGTTTGATTTCATCACTTTGTGTGCATGCTAAAATCAACTCGATGGGCTTTATCGAAACACCTTATCGTACTATTGAAGACGGTAAAGTGAAAGTAGATGAAATAACATTCTTTACTGCTGAAGAAGAAGATGGCAAAAACATTGTACAAGCAAATGCTCGTTACAACGAAGATGGCGTATTTACTTCAGACCGTGTAAAAGCTCGTTTTGAAGGTGACTTCCCATTAGTAGATCCTAAGGAGGCTCAATTAATGGATATTGCACCAAACCAAATTGTATCGGTTGCGGCTTCTTTGATTCCTTTCTTGGAACATGATGATGCTAACCGTGCCTTGATGGGTTCAAACATGCAACGTCAGGCTGTACCATTATTACGTCCTGAAAATCCAATTGTAGGTACTGGTTTAGAAGCAAGTGTTGCTTTAGATTCACGTACTTTAGTTGTTGCTGAAGCTGACGGTGTAATTGAATATGTTGACAGTATCAAAATCGTAGTAAAATACGATATGTCGCCAGAAGAATATTTAGTAAGTTTTGATGGAGATACTAAGGAATATAAATTAATTAAATTCCGTAGAACTAACCAAGATACTACTATCAACTTAAAACCAATCGTTCGTAAAGGACAGCGAGTTTCGAAAGGACAAGCACTTTGTGAAGGATATGCTACTCAGCAAGGAGAATTAGCATTAGGTCGTAACATGAAAGTGGCCTTCATGCCATGGCAAGGTTACAACTTCGAGGATGCGATTGTAATTTCTGAGAAAGTTGTTCGTGATGATATTTTTACTTCTATTCACATTGAAGAATTTGAATTGGAAGTACGTGATACAAAACGTGGTGAGGAAGAATTAACAGCGGAAATCCCGAACGTAGCAGAAGAAACTGTGAAAAACTTGGATGAAAGCGGTGTAATTCGTGTAGGTTCTGAAGTAAAAGAAGGAGATATCTTGATTGGTAAGATTACACCAAAAGGAGAATCTGACCCTACTCCAGAAGAAAAATTACTACGTGCTATCTTCGGTGATAAAGCAGGAGATGTAAAAGATGCTTCTAAAAAAGCACCTCCATCATTGAAAGGTGTTGTAATTGATACAAAACTTTTCAGCCGTCCTAAGAAAGATAAAGACGAACGTGAGAAAGCTAAGAAAGAAATCGCTTCTTTATCAAAACAATTATCAAAAGATTTGACTGCCATCCGTGCAATGATGATTGGTAAGATGATTGAATTGTTAGAAGGTAAAATTTCTGGTGGTATCAAGCATAAATTCGGAACGGTAATTATTGAAGCAGGAACGAAATTGACTGGTCGTATGATCGAGGAAGCGTTGTTCCCAGCTAAAAATTTATACCGTGACGATAGTTCATATAGCGTTCCTGAAGAAGCTAACTTATTAGCTGACTTAATTCTTGAAAATGCTACTGAAGAATCTGAAATCAACATCTTGTTGTTACAAATGGTGAAAAACTATAACGTTCGTCGTAACGAAGTAGTAGGTCGCTACAAACGTGAGAAGTTTGTTTTAGAAGTAGGAGATGAATTGCCTGCAGGTATCGTGAAATTAGCGAAAGTATATATCGCTAAGAAACGTAAGTTGAAAGTAGGTGATAAGATGGCGGGTCGTCACGGTAACAAAGGGGTTGTTGCCCGTATTGTACGTGATGAAGATATGCCATTCTTGGAAGACGGAACACCAGTTGAAATCGTGTTGAACCCACTTGGGGTACCTTCACGTATGAACATCGGTCAGATTTATGAAACCGTATTAGCATGGGCAGGTGAAAAACTTGGTCGTAAATACGCTTCTCCAATCTTCGATGGTGGTACTGAAGCTGAGGTTGCGAAAGAATTAGAAGAAGCAGGTTTACCATCATGGGGACGTACTTACTTATACAATGGTTTGACAGGAGAAATGTTTGACCAACCAGTAACAGTAGGTATTATCTATATGTTGAAATTAGGTCACTTAGTTGATGATAAAATGCACGCTCGTTCAATCGGACCATACTCATTAATTACACAACAACCATTGGGTGGTAAAGCTCAATTTGGTGGTCAGCGTTTTGGTGAAATGGAGGTTTGGGCATTAGAAGCATTTGGTGCAGCTAATATCTTGCAAGAAATCTTGACAGTGAAATCTGATGACGTGATTGGTAGAGCTAAGGCTTACGAAGCTATCGTTAAAGGAGAAAGCATGCCAAAACCAGGTATTCCAGAATCATTCAACGTATTGATTCACGAATTAAGAGGTTTAGCATTAGAGATTACTTTAGAGTAATAATATATAGATTGGCACACGAGTAATCGTGTGCCAATTAAAATATAAGAAACGTAAAATGTAAAGGTCAATCAGTAATTTATGCGTCAATATTCAAAAAAAACCTTCGTTTGGATTGCTTGGATGTGGATGATTTTTTTTCTGATGCCAACATTTGAAGGTGTTCACGAATATACTAAAGGACTCGACCCCTCTTGGTGTATTGCATTGAAAGTTGCGATTGAAAATAAATTTCGTTTCGGACAGGATTTCTTGTTTACTTATGGCCCTTTGGGTTTTTTAAATACAGGTTATATTCCAAGTGGTTTTGTTTATCAACTCGTTTCTTTTCTAGTTCATTTATTAATACAAGTCGGTTTTGTTGTATTAATCATTGAAATCGTAAAAAAGTCAGCATCAAAAGTGATTGCATTGTTTTTTGCTGGGCTGTGTTTTTTTCCTTATCGTTTTGTAGGAGATTTATCATTTACCTTATTGATTCTTCAAATAGGATTTTTGTTACTCTTTTTACAAAATAAGAAAATTTACAGTTTAGGTATCGTTACAATCATTACGATTATTGCCTTTTTTATTAAACTGAATTTAAGCCTAGCGATGCTAGTAATATGGTTCGGTTCGTTATTGTTCTTTGTTTTAAGGCGTTATTTAACAATAAAGTTTGCCACAGTTTTAGCAAGTTCGACTATCGTACTGATGTTAATACTGGCATTTATATTACAAACTGATATTTTGATTTACCTGACATCAGGTGTAAAATTAATTGATGGATATATAGATGCTCAGGCTGTGATGAACGATATTAATGGAATTAGGCTTGTTTTAGCTTTATTGGCATTATTGGTGATAATATCTCTGTTTCTAGGAATTTGTTGGGATTATCTACCATTCAAAGTGAACAATAAGGAATTAATTGCAGACCGTTTCTATGTGATTTGTTTGATAGCAATGTCTTTGTTTTTGAGTTATAAACAAAGTTTTGCTTCTTTATCATCAACCAATTTATATGGTTTTTTCTTGTTTTTTCCAGTAATGATAGGGTTAATCTTATTGGTTGAAAACAGCAAAAAAATACAGATAAAAGTAATCGTTTTGATTCTCTGTAGTCTTTTGTTTAGAAATGCGATTCATTGGTACTGGACGGGCAATTTAAGAGATTACGTATTTTCAGCTTTGCCAACAGCTAAGAAAGACTTAGGAAATTGGCAACACCGAGAATCCACTCTTGAAGGCATCGGTACTTTTATCAGTACTTCTTCGGTAGTAAGATTTTTTAGTCATTCATTTGATGATGAAAATATTACTTATACCAAAGAAGATGTCCTTGAAAGAAGTTTCCCCCATTCGGTAAATGAGTATTTGAGTAAAGGAACAGTTGATATTTTGCCTTGGGAAATATCTTATATTATGGTTAATAAACTAAAGTATAATCCAAGACCCATTGTGCAAACTTATCAGGCATATTCTGGTTACTTAGATAGTTTGAATGCCCAGAAGTATCAATCTGCTACGGCTCCAGATTATTTATTATATCAGGAATTTCCTTACAGAGAACAGTACTTTTTTTGGGATGAAGACAGAACAAAACTGAGTATGCTTGCCAATTACAAAGTTGTTGATACACTTGCCGTTAAACAATCTGTAGGTTACGACAGTCTGTTGGTTTTAAAGCAAAATATGAACAAGAAAACAGTTCAGTACAATCTGGCGAAAAAAGTTACAGTAAAGACTTTTGAGAAGATTGACATGCCTGATTCAGATGAATTACTTTTTGTAAAATTCAACCTGAAATATTCTTTGTTCGGACAAGTTACCAGATTAGCTTTTCAGCCACCTTATTTGTTTGTGAACTTTGTTTATGACGATAATCGTGTAGAAAGGTTTAGAGTAATTCCATCGGTATTAAAAGGAGGAGTTATTGCCAATATTAAAGTAAAGAGTTTTTCAGATGCTAGTACCTTTTTTAATACTAAAGGTTTGAAAAACACCAAGATTAAATCAATTCAATTAGATAGTCCTTATCAATGGGGCTTCAGTGATTCTACTGAGATTTCGATTGAAAAAGTAATATTTTAATAGTTTTCATCTGATTGATAATTAATTGAACGTCAATAAAATACATTCTTATATGTCATTCAAAAAGAATAGAAAATTAAACAGTGAGTTCTCTAAGGTAACCATTTCATTGGCGTCACCTGAGTCGATTCTTGAAGGATCACACGGAGAAGTTACTCAACCGGAAACAATCAACTATAGAACTTACAAACCAGAAATGGGTGGTTTGTTCTGTGAGCGTATTTTCGGACCTACAAAAGACTGGGAATGTCACTGTGGGAAATATAAACGTATTCGTTATAAAGGTATCATCTGCGACCGTTGTGGTGTAGAAGTTACTGAGAAAAAAGTACGTCGTGAGCGTATGGGACACATCGAATTAGTTGTGCCTGTTGCCCACATCTGGTACTTCCGTAGCTTACCAAACAAAATTGGTTACTTGTTAGGTCTTTCTACAAAAAAACTTGACCAAGTAATTTATTACGAAAGATACGTAGTTGTTCAAGCTGGGGTTAAAGCTGAAGATGGTGTTAACAAAATGGACTTCTTAACAGAAGACGAATATTTGGACATTATCGACAAATTACCTCGTGAAAACCAATTATTACCAGACGAAGACCCTCAGAAATTCATTGCTAAGATGGGTGCTGAGGCTTTGGATATGTTGTTGAAACGTACTGAATTAGATAATTTATCTTATGACTTACGTCACTCGGCAGCAAACGATACTTCTCAACAACGTAAGGCTGAAGCCTTGAAACGTTTGAAAGTAGTTGAAGCTTTCCGTGAAGCGGGTACTCGTATCGAGAACAAGCCTGAATGGATGGTTATCAAAATGGTACCAGTAATTCCACCAGAATTGCGTCCGCTTGTACCTTTAGATGGTGGTCGTTTTGCGACTTCGGATTTGAACGACCTTTACCGTCGTGTAATTATCCGTAACAACCGTTTGAAGCGTTTGATCGAAATCAAAGCGCCAGAAGTAATCTTGCGTAACGAAAAGCGTATGTTACAAGAGGCTGTCGATTCATTATTCGATAACTCACGTAAAATCAATGCTGTTCGTTCAGAAGGTAACCGTGCTTTGAAATCACTTTCAGATATGTTGAAAGGTAAGCAAGGACGTTTCCGTCAGAACTTACTAGGTAAACGTGTCGATTACTCTGGTCGTTCGGTAATTGTGGTTGGTCCTGAATTGAAAATGCACGAATGTGGTTTGCCAAAAGATATGGCTGCCGAGCTTTTCAAACCATTTGTTATCAGAAAATTGATTGAAAGAGGTATCGTAAAAACGGTAAAATCTGCCAAGAAAATTGTTGATAGAAAAGACCCAGTAGTTTGGGATATTTTGGAAAACGTAATGAAAGGACACCCTGTTCTTCTAAACCGTGCTCCAACACTTCACCGTTTGGGTATTCAGGCATTCCAACCTAAATTAATTGAAGGAAAAGCAATCCAATTGCACCCATTAACTTGTACGGCATTCAACGCCGATTTTGATGGTGACCAGATGGCGGTACACGTACCACTTGGACAAGAAGCAATTTTGGAAGCATCTCTTTTAATGTTAGGTTCGCACAATATCTTGAACCCAGCCAACGGAGCGCCTATTACTGTACCTTCACAAGATATGGTTCTTGGTTTATACTACGTAACTAAAGGACGTAGACATACACCAGAATATGAAGTGAAAGGTGAAGGCATGAAGTTCTACGGTTTCGAAGAAGTTGTAATTGGGATGAACGAAGGTGTTGTTTCTAAACACGCTAATATTGAAGTAAAAGCGAAAGTGCGTAAAGAAGATGGTACTTTGGTTGACGAAATGGTGAAAACTGTTGCTGGCCGTGTATTGTTCAACCTTTGCGTTCCTGAAGAAGTAGGATATATCAATGAATTGTTGACTAAGAAGAAATTGCAACAAATCATTGCTACGGTATTTAAAATCTCTGGAGTTGCTCGTACTGCGAAATTCTTAGATGATATTAAAGACTTAGGATACCAAATGGCATTCAAAGGTGGTCTTTCAATGGGTATCGGTGACATCATCGTTCCTGAAGAAAAAGCTGCTTTGGTTGCGCAAGCAAAAGATAGAGTATCTGAAGTAACAGATAACTATTTGATGGGTTTAATTACAGATAACGAACGTTATAATGCTGTAATTGACATTTGGACATCAGTAAACAAGAAAATTACTGATACTTTGATGAATCAAATGGAGAACGACAAACAAGGTTTCAATGCCATCTATATGATGATGCACTCTGGAGCTCGTGGTTCTCGTGAACAGATTCGTCAGTTAGGTGGTATGCGTGGTTTGATGGCGAAACCTCAGAAGAACTTACAAGGTTCGGTTGGTGAAATCATCGAAAACCCAATCCTTTCTAACTTTAAAGAAGGTCTTGACGTATTAGAGTACTTTATCTCTACTCACGGTGCTCGTAAAGGTCTTGCCGATACAGCCTTGAAAACTGCCGATGCGGGTTATTTAACTCGTCGTTTGCATGACGTTGCTCAAGATGTAATTGTAAATGAAGAAGATTGCGGTACTTTAAGAGGTATCCAAACTTCAGCATTGAAAGATAACGAAGAAATCATTGAACCATTATCAGAACGTATCTTGGGTCGTGTATCTATCCATGATGTGTATGATCCTGTTACTGGTAAATTATTAATCACAGCAGGTGAAGAAATCAGCGAAGAGGCAGCTCTTTCTGTAGATGATACTGCGATTGATTCAATCGAAATTCGTTCGGTATTAACTTGCGAAACTCGTTATGGAGTTTGTGCTAAATGTTATGGACGTAACCTTTCAACAGGTAGAATGGTAAGTATCGGTGAAGCTGTAGGTGTAATTGCATCGCAGTCAATTGGTGAACCGGGTACGCAGCTTACACTTCGTACATTCCACGTTGGGGGTACTGCTCAAAACGTAACGTTGGATGCAGCTATCAAAGCGAAATTCGACGGTATCATTAAATTTGAAGAGATGCGTACAGTTTCTTCGGTTGACCCAGAAGGAAAACCAGTTGAAATTGTAATGGGTCGTTCAGGTGAGGTTCAAATTTTGAATGCTAATAATCCTCAACAAGTATTTATCGCTAATAACGTTCCTTACGGTTCTTATTTGAGAGTTAAAGACGGACAGACGATTACTAAAGGTGAAGAAATTTGTGCTTGGGATCCATATAACGCTGTAATCTTATCGGAAGTTGAAGGTACTATTCAATTCGATGCTATCGAAGAAAATGTTACTTACAAGGAAGAAGCCGATGAGCAAACAGGTTTACGTGAGAAGGTAATTATCGAATCGAAAGATAAAACTAAAAACCCTGCAATCTTGGTTGTTGTGAAAGGTGCTGATGAACCAGTAGCTTACAACGTACCAGTAGCGGCACGTTTATCAGTAGAAAACAAAACGAAAATTAAACCGGGACAAATCTTGGCGAAAATTCCTCGTGCTGCTGGTAAAACTCGTGATATTACGGGTGGTCTTCCACGTGTAACGGAATTATTTGAAGCACGTAACCCATCTAACCCAGCAGTAGTTTCTGAGATTGACGGTGTTATTACTTTAGGAGGTATCAAACGTGGTAACCGTGAAATTTATGTACGTGCTAAAGATGGTGGCGAACGTAAATACTTGGTGCCATTGTCTAAACACATCCTTGTTCAAAATAATGACTTTGTGCGTGCTGGTGTACCACTTTCAGATGGTGCTATTACGCCTTCAGATATTTTGGCTATTAAAGGACCAACTGCTGTACAAGAGTACTTAGTAAATGAAATCCAAGACGTTTACCGTCTGCAAGGTGTGAAGATTAACGATAAGCACATCGAGGCTATCGTTCGTCAGATGATGCAGAAAGTAATCATCGTTGAATCTGGAGATACAATGTTCTTGAACGGACAAAATGTTGATAGATTCTTATTCCGTGAGGAAAACGATAAAATCATGGATAAGAAAGTAGTTATGGATGCAGGTGATTCTGATAAAATGAAAGTAGGTATGATTGTTTCTGCTCGTGCTTTGCGTGACGAAAACTCTTCATTGAAACGTCGTGATATGAAGATTGTTACAGTACGTGATGCTTCACCAGCGGTTTCTCAACCAAACTTACAAGGTATCACTCAAGCATCTTTAGGAACTGACTCATTCATTTCTGCGGCTTCTTTCCAAGAAACAACGAAAGTATTATCTGAAGCATCTATCCGTGCAAAAGCTGATACATTAGATGGCTTGAAAGAAAACGTAATTGTTGGTCACTTAATCCCAGCGGGTACAGGTGTTCGTAAATATGCTGATTACGTGATTACTTCTAAAGAAGAATTACAACAAGTTGAAACAGCTAAAGAAGCCAAAGCCCAAGAAAAGGTTGGAGGTTATCGTAAAGCTCGTTGGATTGTGTAATCTAATTTTGTAGCAATATAAAAAATGCCCTTTGATTCATTTCAGAGGGCATTTTTTTTTGATTTGAAGACTTTATTTTAGACTTGAAGACTGAAAGATGTAGGAAGCAAGACACAAGATTTTGACTTTAAGATTTGTTCTTCATTGAACAAAACCACTTCAAGTAAACTCTAATGTACTCAGAGTGCTCTACAAGACCACTTTGAGTGAACTCTAATACACTCGGAGTGCTCTACAAGACCGCTTCTAGTGAACTCTAATGCACTCAGAGTGCTCTACAAGACCGCTTCGAGTGAACTCTAATACACTCAGAGTGCTCTATAAGACCGCTTCGAGTGAACTCTAATGCACTCAGAGTGCTCTATAAGACCACTTTAAGTGAACTCTAATGCACTCAGAGTGCTCTACAAGACCGCTTCGAGTGAACTCTAATACACTCGGATTGCTCTATAAGACCGCTTCGAGTGAACTCTAATGTAAATTTTGACTGACAACCGAAGACCAAAGACCAAAAGCTGTCAGCTTAATATCTCTTAATTTGCTCCATAATCTTAATTTGCTCCAATACTTCTTCTGGTTTTACCAAAAGTTCAGCTTTTCCAGTAATGGCTTCATAAAGATTTTGGAAAAGTATTCCCCAATCGCCTTTTAGGGTTTCTATCGTTCCTCTGAAATGCAAACCGTTGATGTCTGTATTAATAATGCCCGAATTACTTTCTGGTTCAATGCCGAAAGTATCCATATTTGGCATGATGCCCGCTTTTAAATGGTCTTCTTGTACATCTATTCCATACTTTACGAAAGAACCTTTTGTACCGTACAAAATATATCGTGGACCTTCTTCACGCACTAATAAACTTGATTTTAAAGTAACTTTTAGCTTTCCATAATTGAGTCTAATATCAAAAGAATCATCAATTTCAGAACCTATTCTTTCCGTACAGGTTTCACCCCAAACTTTTTCTGGTGTACCAAAAAGCACAATTGCTTGGTCGATAATATGTGAACCTAAATCATACAAAATACCGTTAGCAGCATTGTTGGTTTCTTTCCATTTCTTGGCATTTAAAATTGGTTTGTAGCGGTCGAAATGCACTTCATAGCTTAATAAATCACCCAATAAACCATCTTCAATTACTTTTTTTACTGTCATAAAATCGCTATCAAAACGACGATTTTGGTAAATAGAGATAATTTTACCTCTTTCTTTCGATAATTGAATCAATTCTTCGGCTTGTTCAGCGGTTGCTGTGAAAGGTTTTTCGACCAACACATGCTTATCCGCCAACAAACATTTTTTAGCAAATTCGTAATGTGTAGCGTTTGGCGAACAAATACTTACCAAGTCGATAGAATCGTCGGCTAATACTTCTTCCAAACTTTTCATTACTTCAACAGCAGGAAAATATTCTTTTGGATTTTGACTATTCGAAACAATCGTTTTAAGATTGAAATTAGGATTTACCGAGAAAAATGGGGCTTGGAGGTATCTACCTGATAAACCAAAACCAATGAGCGCAACATTGAGCATTATTTATTGGGAGTCTGTTTATAAATTTATTCTAACAAAATAAGCATAAAACTAGTAAAGTTTACTGGATATTGCCTTGTCTATCATCGCTAGTTTTGATTCATCTATACCTCATTTGCTAAATTATCAGACAATTAGCTGATATTTCATTATGGTTCTCGTAAATTTGTAGTCTTATAACAAAACGATAATAAAGAACTTTAAAAATAACGGTGTAACCAATGTTAAATCTCGTCTTATTCGGCCCTCCAGGTGCAGGTAAAGGAACACAGTCAGCTAAATTAATTGAAAAGTATCAGTTAGTACATATTTCTACAGGGGATATGTTTCGCATGCACATTTCTAATAATACTGAACTAGGGCAACGTGTGAAACAAATCTTAGCTGATGGGCTTTTAGTACCAGATTCGGTGACGATAGATATGTTAGAAGAAGAAGTAAAGAATAATCCTGAGGCAAAAGGCTTTATCTTTGACGGCTTTCCACGTACTGTAACACAAGCAGAAGCATTAGATGCTTATTTGACCAAAAACGGACAAAAAATTAATGGTGTAGTTCAGTTAGATGTTAACGAAGACGAAATCAAAAATAGAATTGCTGAAAGACAAAAAGTATCAGGTCGTGCAGATGACGATGCTGATAAATTGTTGAAGCGTATCGACGAATACTTCTCTAAAACTGTTCATGTTTTACCATATTACGATGCCCAAGGCAAAGTATCAAAAGTAAATGGAATCGGAAATATCGAAGAAATTTTTACTAATATCTGTACTGCAATTGATGCAGTAAAATAATTTATCTGTGGGTTATTTGTAGTGATTTTATATTGCTAGAAGTAACCCATTTTTAAATCAATCAATAATATCCAAAATATCATGGCATCCAACTTCATTGACTACGTAAAAATTAACGTCCGTTCGGGCCACGGAGGAAGCGGCTCTAGCCATTTCCGTCGTGAAAAACACGTACCTAAAGGTGGTCCAGATGGTGGTGATGGCGGTCGTGGAGGACACGTTGTTCTGAGAGGAAACTCACAACACTGGACTTTACTCCACCTAAAATACCAAAAACATATTTTTGCTAAAGACGGAAAAGGTGGCGAAGGCGGACGACGTTCGGGGCTTCAAGGAGAAGATGCAATTATCGAAGTACCATTAGGAACGATTGTAAAAGACCCAGAAACGGGTGAAGTATTAGCAGAAGTTACTAAACACGACGAAGAGGTAATTTTATTAAAAGGTGGAAGAGGCGGTTTAGGGAATACCAATTTTAAATCATCAACAAATCAAGCTCCACACTATGCACAGCCGGGTGAAATAGGCGAAGACATGTGGGTAGTTTTAGAACTTAAAGTATTAGCTGACGTAGGTTTGGTAGGTTTCCCAAATGCAGGAAAGTCAACTCTACTTTCAGTAATGTCGGCAGCTACTCCAGAAATTGCAGATTATCCTTTTACAACGCTAACACCGAATTTAGGTGTGGTAGCTTACCGAAATTTTAAGTCATTTATCATGGCTGATATTCCCGGGATTATCGAAGGTGCTGCTGAAGGTAAAGGCTTAGGAACTAGATTTTTAAGACATATCGAACGAAATTCTATTTTGTTGTTTTTAGTACCTGCTTCGGTAGAAAACATCGAAGAAGAGTATTTGATTCTTCTCAATGAATTAAAGCAATATAACCCTGCTTTGTTGGATAAAGAAAGAATTTTGGCAGTCTCTAAAATGGACTTAGTTGAATCTGACGAACACAGAGAAAGAATCATTAAGCAAATTCCAGAGAATTTACCTTATATCATGATTTCTTCAGTGATGCAACAAGGCTTGGTAGAATTGAAAGATTTATTGTGGACAACTTTACAGAATGCTCAACCACCAGTAGAAAAAGCTACTGAAGATGTTGAACAACTCGAAAGTGATTCTGAGTAAAAATATTTTATAATCTACATTTCAGATAATATGAATGAAATGTAGATTATTATAGTACCCATCAACTCCATTTGATTACAGCATCCGTTTGTAACAAAAGCAATCAACTCAATAACTATGAAAACAAGCTGTTCATATCTTTTAATGATTTGGTTGATCCTATCATTAAAGGTATCGTCTGCACAAACTCCAACAATTACTGCTGCTGGTGTTTATACTTGTACTGGTACAGGAACTTCTAAACTCACTTTACCAAGTGGCTATGTTGTTTATGAATGGTATAATGCCAGTAATGTTTTAGTTGCTTCAACACAAACCTATCTTGCCACACCCGGAACTTACACGGCAAAAGTGAAACAAACTGCGCTTGGTTCTTATATTTCAGTAAGTGCTTTTACGGTTACGCAGATTGTTCCTACTGGTCCAACGGTTACTCCACCGAGCGATGTTGTAACGGCAGTTTGTGGCACAAGTACTAGAAATATTGTAGCCAGTGGAGCAACTAATTATGATTGGAAAAGAGATGGAACAGCTTTAAGCATCACCACAGCAACTTTATCAGTTGCAGGAACTTCTGTGACAACAGCGGGTACTTATTCTTACACAGTTTCAACAACTAATAGTACAACAGGTTGTACATCAACAAGTACAGCTGTTAGTTTAAAGGTTTCTCCGAAGCCCACAACACCAGTAATTTCAGCTTTGAGTCCAAATCTAATTTGTGGAACTGATACAAAAATATTAACGGCAACAACTGGCGGAACTTCTTATGTTTGGAAGCGAGATGCAACAGTATTGGGTTCAACCACAAATACTTTGTCTGTTACTGGGAATGATGTTTCGCTTGCAGGAACTTATACTTATAAAGTAGCTCTTCAAAACTCAGTTGGTTGTGCATCCGATACTTCTGTGGCTGTTAGTTTAAAAGTTTCGCCCAAACCAGCTACGCCCGTAATTTCAGCTTTGAGTCCCAATCTAATTTGTGGAACTGATACAAAAACATTAACAGCAACGACAGGCGGAACTTCTTATGTTTGGAAGCGAGATGCAACTACTCTTGGTTCAACGATTAATACTTTAGCAGTATCAGGGAATGATGTTTCTACGGCTGGAACTTACAACTATAAAGTAGTTTATCAAAACTCTGTTGGTTGTACTTCTGATACTTCAGTAGCTGTAAGTTTAAGCGTTTCGCCCAAACCAGCTACACCCGTAATTTCGCCTGTAAGTTCTAGCTTGATTTGTGGAACAGAAACAAAAACGTTAACTGCTACCAGTGGTGGAAGTTCATATACATGGAAAAGAGACGGAACAGTAATGGGTTCAACGACCAATAGTTTAGCTATTAGTGGAGCAAGCCTTATTACGGCAGGAGTTTATAAGTATAAAGTAGTCCTTATCAATGCAGTTGGCTGTGCCTCTGACACTTCTGCGGTCATCAATCTAACATATTCTCCGAAGCCAGTAACGCCAATTATTTCGCCAGTAAACCCTAATTTAATTTGTGGAACTAATACAACAACTTTAACCGCTACGAGTGGTGGTGCTTCTTATATTTGGAAACGTGACACTACCACACTAAGTGCCGTAATCAATACTTTATCAGTTAAAGGAACAGACGTTTTAGTAGCAGGTACTTATAATTATAAAGTTGTTCTAAAAAATGCTGTGGGCTGTTTCTCAGATACTTCGGTAGCGATTAGTTTAAAAGTTTCTCCGAAGCCTGCTACTCCAGTGATTTCATCTGTAAGTCCAAACTTAGTTTGCGGAACAGAAGTAAAAACTTTAACCGCTACAAGTGGCGGTGCTTCTTATGTTTGGAAACGAGATACCACAACATTAGCTTCAACAATTAATACATTATCAGTTAAAGGAACGGATGTTTTAACGGCTGGTACTTATAGTTATAAAGTTGTTTTGAAAAATGCAGTTGGCTGTGTTTCTGATACTTCAGTTATACTTAGTTTAAAGGTTTCACCGAAACCTGTTAAACCTGTTATTGCTCCAGTTGATACCAATGCGATTTGTGGAATAAGTACTAAAACACTTACAGCAACAACGGGTGGTACTTCATATATTTGGAAACGAGATACTACTACTTTGTCTTCAAAAATAAATGCTTTAATCGTTACGGGTAATGATGTGTTAAAAGCAGGTACTTATTTGTACAGAGTAATATTACAGAACTCAGTTGGTTGTTTCTCAGATACTTCGGTAGCTGCCAGTTTAAAAGTTTCCCCAAAACCAGCTACACCAGTCATTACTACTCCAAGTTCAACCTTGATTTGTGGTTCAGAAACTAAAACCTTAACGGCTACCAGTGGTGGAAGTTCATATATTTGGAAACGTGGAGCAACCATTCTTTCATCAAAAGTCAATACCTTAACTGTTGCAAGAACCGATGTGAGTACAGACGGTACTTTTAATTTTACAGTTACGTTAAAAAACGTAGTTGGCTGTGTATCTGATACTTCAGCAGTACAAGCTTTAGTACTTTCAGTTAATCCTGCAAAACCTACTATCACTGCTGGAGGCGTGACTACTTTTTGTGAAGGTGGAAGTGTTGTTTTAACTTCTTCTTATACTAGTAATGGCAATGTTTGGAGTAGAATAAATGGAACAGACATACAAACTTCTGGGGTAAATGGCATTACAGTAACGGCAAGCGATACTTATACAGTCAAAGCAAAAAATATCTATAGTTGTTTTTCGGTTTCGTCTGAACCTCAGATTGTTACAGTAAATGCAAATCCAAGCCCACCAGTTATATTAGAAGGAACGGCAGTTAGTATTTGTAATCTTGACAGTACAGTATTGAATGCAAACAATAAAGGGAATGGGATATATTCATGGAATAATGGAAAGAAAACAAAAAGTATCACGGTAAATACTGCTGGAAACTATAGTTTAACTTATACTGATGGAAATACTTGTACTTCTGCGGCATCATTAATAACTGTGTTGACGGTAAATCCTTTGCCTGCGAAGCCAACGATTACTGCTAGTCGCCCACTTGAATTTTGTGATGAAGATTTCACTACGTTGAAGTCATCGGTTTCATCAGGCTATATTTGGAGTAATGGACAAACAAGTGCTCAAATTGATGTAAAAGTTTCCTCTATCGTTTCTGTAGTAGCTGTTTCTGATAAAGGTTGTAAGTCAAAAGATGCTTCAAATCCAGTAACTGTGGTGGTAAATCCTTTACCGAATACTCCAACTGTTTTAGCGAATGGGCCATTAATTTTCTGTCCAGATTCTACCGTTACTTTGTCGTCTTCGGTAATTGGAAGTGAATATATTTGGACGAATACTCTTAATAGTACAGTGTTCAATAAAACACAATCTGTTGTTATTGCAGAGCCGGGAGAGTATGCTGTTCAGGCTATTAGTGTTAAAAAGTGTGTTTCTAAAATATCGAAAAGTGTTAAAATAAATGTACGTGAGGCACCTCAACCAGCTAGTATTTTGGCATCGCCAATTGCTACTTTTTGCAAAGGGGGAAATGTTACTTTAAGAGCGTTGATTGCCAACGGAAATGTTGACCGATATAGTTGGAGAAATGAAGATAATCAGAAAGAAATCGCCACGACTTCAGCTATCACAACTGATACTTCTGGAAGATATTCTGTCAAAGTAAGAGATACTTTTGGCTGTTTTTCAGCCTATTCAAAAGTATTGAAAGTAACAGTAAATCCATTGCCGAATAAACCTACTTTAACAATTGTTCGCCCTAAGATTTTCTGTGATGGCGACAGTACTTTATTGCAAGCAAGTTTACCAAGTACAACCACAAATGGTAGCAAAAATATCTATCAATGGACAGTTGATGGACAATTACAAAGTAATATCAACGGAAGAACTTTTATTTGGAAAAAAGCAAATTCAATCGGAGTAACAGTGATTGATACAAATGGTTGTAAATCTGTCGCAAGCTCTGATACGATAAAAACAACAGTTAATCCATTACCTTCAGCACCGTCTATTACTATCAAAGGTTCAAACCCTTTTTGTGCGGATAAAAATGTTGTTTTAACAGCCATCGGTGTGCAAGCGAATAGTTATAAATGGAGTATTTCATCAAGTACTAGCAGTACAATTACGGTAAATACGGCTGGAAATGTAACGGTTCAGGCGGTAAGTGCTTTTGCATGTCTTTCTAAACCATCTCAACCAATTATTTTAAATATTTATCCATTGCCAGTCGCTCCGCAGATTGCTAATGTTTCAAGTACTGTATTTTGCGATGGCGAAAGTGTTACTTTATCTACGGTAAATTCGAATAAAGCTTATTGGTTTAAAAGTACTAACGATTCTCTTGGGACGGGGTCAAATAATACGATTGCTATCAATAAATCAGGGAATTATTTTGCTAGAGTAGAGGATAAGAATTCATGTTTTTCAGCTCCTTCTAATAGCATCACGGTTGATGTACGTGCACTTCCAACGATGCCAGTTATTTCACAAGCTGGAGCTTTCTATTTAGAAGCACAAAGCTCTGGTGATGAAGAAGGCTATATTTGGAAGTACAATAACGAAGTCCAAAAGAGCTTTATCACAAAAACTATTAAAGTAAAGAAAGATGGTGATTATCAAGTACAGGCAAGTGTCGTGTATAATCAAGTAGCCTTACCGGGTGGAAAATTGATGTGCTATTCGAAACCATCAAATGTGTATAAATATACGCAAGATTTAAGTTTTGAAGGAGTAAATGTTTATCCTAATCCAAGTGCTTCTGGCGATATTACGATTCAAGTGGTGGAAGACTTAGTAGGTGCCGAATTAATAGTATATACTATGGAAGGAAAAATCATTGAAGAATTTAAAATTGGGAAATTCGATACGCCCAAAACGATAAAGCTGACGGGTTCAATCGGAAATGTTTATTACATTAAACTAAAAACAGATAGTTTTGAAAAAGTGAAGAAAGTATTAGTGATGAACTAAGTATAGCAACTCGAAATAAAAAAGCCTTTTAATTCAAATCAAGAATTAAAAGGCTTTTTATTTTATATATCGCAAATTAAAACACCTTGTTTTAATGAAGCAATTTTATCAGCTTTTGCTGGAATAAACTCTTGTCCAACGAAACCTTTATAACCAGTATCAACAATCGCTTTCATGATAGCTGGGTAATATAATTCTTGGCTATCGTCAATTTCATTTCTTCCCGGAACGCCACCAGTGTGGTAATGAGAAATGTATTGATGATATTTTTTAATCGTTGCAATTACGTCCCCTTCCATGATTTGCATGTGATAAATATCATAAAGCAATTTGAATTTATCAGAACCAACCATTTCGCATAAAGCAGCGCCCCAATCAGTATGGTCACATTGATAATCTTTGTGATTTACTTTAGAGTTCAACAGCTCCATCGTGATAGTTACATCATGTTTTTCGGCTGTTTTCATGATTCTTTGCAAACCTTTTTTACAATTAATCAATCCATCTTCATCACTTAAACCATTTCTGTTTCCAGAAAAAGTAATTAGGTTTTTAATACCAGCTTTAGCCGCTTTCGGAATTAAATCTTCATACAAAGCCACTAAAGCATCATGATTTTTAACATTGTTGAAACAGCTTGTTAAACCCATGCCATTTCCCCAGTTGTTAGCCTCTGGCCAACCCATAGCAGATGTCAAATCATATTTTTTTAAGATTTCCCATTCCGAAGGTCCAGTCAATTCAAGACTTTGCATTCCGATTTCTTTCGCAGATTTACATAAATCTTCAAAAGGAATAGATGAATAACACCAACGGCAGGCAGAGTGATTTACTCGACCTTTTAATGCGGCACCTATCTGTGTGTCTGCCGCTTCAATGCGATTGCTGAGCGAAGAAGTAAGCATGGTTGCAGTTACCGCACCGACTCCCTGTAGAGCCGCTCGGCGTGAAAAAGTTTTTTCCATAGTTTATATTATTCCTGATTTGAACCTAAAGAGTATAGCTGAAAGAATTAATACTCAAATTCTATGAAATTTAGGATATTTTTTTGAAAAAACAATCCTGATAACCTCTGTTGATTTACGAAAAGGATAATAAAAAAAGGCTTTCTAACAAGATATTAATGTTTTTAATACCTGATAGAAAGCCTTTTATGGAAATTGTACCACAAATTATTGATTCCAAGTTTTCATTAAATGTAAAGTTTCGTAAGCGGCTTTTTGATTGTATTCAAAAGCCAAGCTTTTATAATTTACTAAATCGACAATTGTACCGATAAAGCATAAACCGCCCGTAAAGAAATAAAGTATTCCCATTCCGATTTGGTCTGTCAAGAATCTTTGAATACCAGCAAAACCAAAGAAACCAACCACTGTTGTTACTAAAATAAGTGTGCTGTCACGGCGTTTGTTTTGATACATCATCACGAAGGTTTTTTGTTGGTCTTCTGAATAATCTTTGATTAAATTTTGGATAAACATGGCTTCCTCAGCTTCAAGGTTAGAAAGCATCATCATTAGGTTCGGATTCATAGTTTTGTATGTTTAAATGTTGGTAAGTATGTTTTTATTAAAGTAATAATTCTGTGAATAATGACAATCAAAGCGAAAATTCCAAGTGGATGGCTTTCAAATGATTGCTCTAAATTTCCGTGTAATAAAAACGAAATCGAATGCCCAATTCCGCAACCCGGACAAAATGAAAACCCTAAATTCTTTATCGGACAAAGCGTAAAATGATTTTCCAGTGGATTATCAAAAAATAGCCAGATTAAAGCACCTAGCCAGAAAATCAGTTCGATATTGAGTTTTCGTTTCATTGTGAATCAAAGGTGGATTGATTTTCTGAATATTGGCTATAATTATACACCAATTGTCTTTTTTATGGTTGGATACTTCGTTTTGAAGGATGAAAATATTTATACTTCTTAAATCAGAAAATTATGCAACATTATCAGAAACAAATATAAATACTTGTAATGTTGTAAATGTGTATCTTTGTGACAGCTATCAGCTTTGAGCCATGAGCTTTGAGCTGTCAGCTACCAATTACGATTTTATAATAAATCTCAAAGCAATGAGTTTTAGTTTTGAGATTTAAGCTGTCAGCTACCAATTACTATTTTACAATAAAGCTTACTTCTCAAAGCTCATAGCTCAAAGCTAAAAATGAAAAAAATACTCATACGCATATTTTGCCTTTTGATGGCCTTCCAAGTGCTTTTCGCAAGCGTTGGATTTGCTATGTATGAGCATCTTTGTAAAATTAGTGGTAAAAGTAAAGTTACTTATACGCAACCCAAACGTTCTTGTTGCGCCAGTAAAGCTAAGATGACTAATGGTTCATCTAAGACTACTATCAAAAGAGCCAAGTGTTGTTCTGATGCAGTTACGCATTATAAAATTACTCCTAATGCTTCGCAAGGAGTAAATGCAGATTTTCATTTTCCTGCTTTCGATTGGTTGGTAGAAACACCTGTTTTACCTACATTTGCTTGGGTTGCACAGTCGGTTTCTTTTAAAATCCCTCATTACTACAATACTGCTCCGCCTTTGTTTGGGCGAGAACGCCTTATTTTCATCCAGTCTTTCTTAATCTGATTTTTTGTTAGAATCTCAAACGTTATCTTTCAGGTAATTGCGTTATCTTATTATTGATAAATAAGCAAAAGCCTCTTCGTTTAAAAATTTTAACATCAAAAATCATGGATTCTACTGTTGTTTTAAAAAGACTCTCTGGATTTATTATCCTTATAATCAGTAATATAGTGTTTAGCTTTCAGGCTTTTTCTCAAAGTGGAGAAATTGTTCGTGGAATCGTTTTAGAAAAAAAATCTGACGGAAAAAAAGAAGCCATTATCGGTGCCACACTCCGTTGGCAGAATGCACAAAGAGGAACATCTTCCGACGAAAAAGGAGAATTCTCCTTATCAAAAGCTCCCCAAAACCATCAATTAATCGTTAGCTCAGTAGGATATAGAACTGATACGTTGATGGTTCATTCCTTAGAATTTTTAGAGATTTATCTCAATCCAGAAAATGCGGCTTTATCGGAAGTTGTTGTAAAAGCCGAAGCTACTTCAATGGATAGAATGAATCCTATTCATACCGAAATCATTACTTCAAAGGCTCTTGCCAAAGCGGCTTGCTGTAATTTATCCGAAAGTTTTGAAACCAATGCTTCTGTTTCTGTGAGTTATTCAGATGCCGTAACGGGAGCAAAACAAATCCAATTATTAGGTTTATCTGGCAATTATATCCAAACCAATGTTGAAAATATTCCTGCCATTCGTGGATTAAACAGCACTTTTGGTTTGAATTATATTCCCGGGACTTGGATTTCTTCGATTGATGTGGGCAAAGGTGCTGGTTCGGTAGTAAGTGGCTATGAGTCTATGACGGGGGCTTTGAATGTGGAATTAGCTAAACCCGATGTAGCCGAAAAATTGTATTTGAATACTTACATGAACAGTCAGGGTAGGGGAGAAATCAATTTGAATTTAGCCAATAAAATCAATGAAAAATGGTCTGTTGGTTTGCTTACGCACGCTAGTACTTTAAAAACTAAGTTAGACCAAAACAAAGATGGTTTTTTAGATTTACCACTTTACACTCAATACAACGCCATCAATCGTTGGAAGTATCAAAGTGATAAAATGATGGCTTCTTTTGGAATTAAAGCACTTTATGAAGACCGTCTGGGCGGACAAGTAAATTTTAATCCCGATACCGACCGCAATACTGCCAAAGCTTATGGTTTCGGAAGTACTACCAAACGCTATGAATTCTTTAGCAAAACTGCCAAACTCTATCAAACAAAGCCTTATCAAGGTTTAGGTTTTATCGTCAATGGTGTTTATCATGATAATGTTTCTTATTTTGGTTTTAAAAACTACTCGGGTACTCAGAAAGGTTTGTATGCTAACTTAATCTATCAAAACATTCTTGGAAATACCAATCATCAATACAAAGCTGGTTTAAGTTATTTGTTAGACGATTATAACGAAAAGTATCTTGATTCTACTTTCAAAAGAACCGAATCTGTCCCAGGTGCTTTTGTAGAATATACTGAAACCATTCCTGATAAATTAACGCTTGTTTTGGGTGGAAGAGTAGATTTTCATAACCTTTACGGAACAAGATTCACGCCTCGTGCGCATTTGAAGTATGATATTACCTCTGAAACACATCTTCGTTTAAGTGCAGGAAAAGGTTGGAGAATGCCCAATGCCATTGCCGAAAACTTCGGAATGTTAGTCAATTCCAGACAACTGTCTGTGCCAGAAGTTATTCGTCCAGAAGAATCTTGGAATTTCGGAGCGAGTTTAAGTAACGATTTTTATCTCTTTGGCAAAAAAGGAACTATCATTTTAGATGTGTATAGAACCAACTTCCAAAACCAATTAATCGTAGATATGGAAAATGCTGATTTAGTCCGTTTCTATAATTTAAAAGGTCGCTCGTTCTCGAATAGTTTTCAGGCAGAAGTAAATTATGCCCCAAGCAAACGCATCGAAACCAAATTGGCATATCGTTTATTTGATGTTCAAAATGATGTTTTAACCCCAACGGGTGAGCTTACTTTGTTGCCGAAACAGTTTGTCAACCGTGAAAGAGTATTATTCAACATTGCTTATGCTTTGCCTTACAATAAATGGAAATTTGATTTCACTTGGCAATGGAATGGCAAGCGTCGTATTCCTAATAGTACAGAAGGACACGTACATTCTGCTACTTCTCCAGAGGTTTTCGCTCCTGCTTTTTCAAATATTAATGCACAGGTTACGAAGGCTTTCTTGAAATGGGAAATGTATGTGGGTGGAGAAAACTTAAATAACTTTACACAAAGTAATCCGATTATTGCGGCGAATGACCCTTTCGGTAGAAATTTTGATGCCTCAATGGTTTGGGGACCAGTGATTGGGCGAATGGTTTATGTGGGGATGCGTTATAAAATTAAATAGGCTGTCATGAAATTATACATCAAAAATATGGTTTGTGACCGCTGTAAAATGGCGGTTAGCCAAATACTTACTCAGTTAAATATAGAAGTACAACAAATGGAACTGGGTGAAGTAACAATTAAACTGGATTTAGACGAAAATATTCAAAGTACTTTAGCAAAACAATTAGAAAATATTGGCTTTGAATTGTTGGATGATAAACGTAAAAAAATTGTTGAGAAGATAAAGAATGTAGTGATTGAAATGGTGCATCAATCAGATGCGGATGTCGATAAAATTACGCCTTCTTTTCTGATTTCAGAACGTGTTGGCAGAGATTATAAATATTTAAGTACCTTGTTTTCGGAGGTAGAAGGAAAGACGATAGAACAATATTTGATTTTCCAGAAGATAGAAAAAGTAAAAGAATTGTTAATTTACGATGAATTGACATTAAGCCAAATCGCCGACCAATTGCATTACAGCAGTGTTCAACATTTATCGAATCAGTTCAAAAAAGTAACGGGACTAACACCCAGTCGCTTTAAAGAATTGCAAAATCATAAAAGAAAAGCCATTGATGCGATTTAAGTAGTGATTGGTAAATAGTAATTTCCGCCTTCGATTTCTATGACAAAAACAAGGGAAATTTATCGGAATTTTCATATTTTTCTTTTCTTTGGACGACCGAAATAACTCGATGCAAAAGTTTAGCTTT